>JAHEGH010000117.1 GCA_024639825.1 Gammaproteobacteria bacterium | reverse complement strand
ATACGTGCAGGAATATAGCCATGCCGTGCAACGCTACATAGACCTCTACAACAGCATCTCACGGACGAACCGCGAAAAGCTGGGCCCGGAAGGTCTTGGTGATGCGACCGAGCTGCAAAAGCAATATTCGGATTTCGTCGTGTCACAAGCGCCAACAGTGCTGACACAGCTATCCGAAGCAAGCATCAAATACTATTCAGCGCTCGCCGATATCGGTATCCAGACAATGAATAGCTACGTCGACAGCGTGATACGTACACTGGAATCACCGCCGAAGCAGGCCGAGACGGGCAAAGGCGACCAATCCGCACTATTGTTTCATGGCACCAAGGGGGAATCGGCTTCCAACGCTTTTGTGGTCACGAATAACCGCGACGAACCAATCGATGTTGCATTCGATATCACGGAAGTCATGAGGCAAGACGGGGGCGAACAATTCAAGCCGAAAGCAAAGTTCACGCCAGGCAAATGTCAGCTCCCGCCTCATTCGGATCGCGTCGTTCAATGCACGCTTCCGTTATCGAGAAGGTTCGACGCAAATCAGAGCTACCACGGCTCGATTTCGGTCGTGGGATTCCCGGAAATGGCAATGCGTATCATCGTGCAGGTCGAAGAAGATACCAGCCCGAAGTCGAAGAAGGCCAGCGCCGCAAAGACAGCCGCACGAAAAAAGACGAGCAGCAAGAAAGCCGCTTCGAAGAAACCCGCCAAGAAATCCGCGACAAAGAAGAAACGCAATTGAGCCAATCAGGCTAGCCGCGCAGCCAGCCGTGGTGAAAGCCGAGCCGGCGGTCTCCATGCAGAGGTGCGTCTGTGAACTCCTGTATGTCGGGCATCTTGATGCGAAGTCGGATATCGTTCGACGGATAATCGTAGATCGTAATGTGATTCAATCCACGATTGGCGGTGAACAGCAGCGATTGGTCTGCCGATAACTGGCACGCGTAAACCGAATCGAGAATCGCGTAGCGCGATACGCGCAATGCGGTCAGGAAGTGGCGGCTGTCAGGTACAGGGCTGCCCCGGGAAAACCCGTCGGCGACCTGGCTCGCAATTTCCCGTTTGTTGTTGAGCAGCTGATTGAGATCGGGTCGCTCGTCAATGATGCGATATCTTGCGTAAGACTCGAGATCGATAAAGACGATTGTCTGGCTGGCGCCGTTGCAAAATATCAATTCGGTGTCAGAAACAACGATGTCGGAATTGATGTGTGCCGGTATGTCGCGGCTCGCCACCCAGTGGCGCGTTACTTTGGTCGACGCGACATCGATTTCAAAGGCGTATTCCTTGTAGCTGGCTATCGCCCAGTCATGATAGTCGCGATACGCCTGTGGGAGGACGCGAAAAGACACGGCATGCACCAGGTCTTCGCTCGGGTGCGTCGCTATGTGCCAACAGGTCGCCGGCAATTTGACGACGCTGTTCTCGCCGGTAGACAGGTCGAAAAAGCCCACCGTCCTGGCTTCACCATCTGCACCCATTGCAGGGTTGTCCATCGAGCCATAGACGAGGTGAGTACCGCCGGTCGTCAGCTTGATGGCATGCGGCAGGAAAACGCCGTGCGGCCCCAGCTTCCTCGCTCGAGACAGGTCATCAATATCAAATTTATAGAAGTTCTCGCCGATTGCGATGACAAACTCGGAGTCCGACAGCCATACGGCGTGAGTGCTCCCTTGCAGGGAGGTGTCGGCCGTTTCGTACGGCAGGGTGGACTGTCGCGCCACCTCGCATCCGGTCGACGCGTCGTACAGCAGTACGTGCTGGCCTGTGTTCCCCAGGTATCCATGAGTTCCGGCGGGGTTGACGGACAAGGAGTGACCGCCGCCAATGCCGTCAAAGTATTTGATGTTGTACGCGTAGGAATTATCGTCCGGGTTGAACAGGAAAAGACAGACCCCGGCGCGACCCTCCAATCCATTAAGGCCACTTCCGTCAAGCGCGATGTGAAAGTGATATGGGTAGACCTTGTTCATAAGCTGGAGCGGCGATTCCAAATTCGAATTGAGATTCCGTCACAGTGAGTCTATCGTAAAGTCCGGGCCTTCGGAGAGCGATGATCACTTGCGACATGAATAACGAGCCGCCAAGTGTATGCATTCGCCACACTCCTGGTGGCACACCCGATCTGATGCTCGAAGAGATCCTGGATGCCTCCGGGTTCTGGACCGCGATGGAATCCGTGCGACGTACGCAGAAGATTTCGCGCGACCGTTTTTCAATCGCAATCAAGCCGGATCTCGACGTCTTCAACCTGGCGTTGCCCAGCGGGACGGATCGGCATCTCGTGCAACACCTGGCGTCGCTGCTGCGCCAGCGCGGCTATGCATTGATTACTGTCATCGACGCTCGTAACACGCGCGATTCCTGGCTCCTGAATCGGGAGCCGCTGATGGTCGCGGACTTCGTCGGCTATGATTTCTCCGGCGACGTCTATGAAGTCACCGGCGGCGATGTGTCTGCGTCAGCAGCGCAAACCTGGTCCGACGCCGATTTTCGCATCAATTTCGCGAAGAACCGCACCCACGAATCCCAGGTATTTGCGCTGTGCGTACACAACCTGCTCGGTGTCTGCCCGTCGAATGTCACCTTGTCCGACCTGGGCAGCCGTTGTCTCGGCCTGTTGCGCGAATCGCCACCGCACTTCAACCTCATTGACGGCTTCATCAGCTTCCACGGAGCAGCCGGAGAACGCGCGCCGGTTGCTCACAAATCCTGCACGTTGATCGCAAGTCCCGATGCCCTGCTTGCCGATGTCGTCGGGGCATCGAAAATGGGCCTGGACCCTTACCTCTCGCCGATCAACGCAAAGTGCCTCCAGGCACTGGGCATGCCGTCCCTGCAGGGCATCGACGGCGAGCTCACGCGCTACCCGATGTGGCAAAACGTCCACCCGTTGGTGGCGGAGTCCGCCCGCAAGCGCAATGAGGTCCCAGGCCTCGGCGGCGCCTCTGCCGCGTGGTTCCAGACGGTCGATCGCGAGCACTTCCCGTTCCGCGAGTTCTACAGCGACCGGCTGAACTCTTTCATCGCACCCCTGATGGCCCGCATGGGTGACGATCCACGCGCGCAGTGGTTGATCGTATTGCTCAATACGCTGATCGCCAGCGTTGGCAGCGGGATCCTGGCTCAACATACGCTGTTCGCAAAAGGACAACTCGAGCGCCAGCGGAAACGGATCGAAATCGACCTCGATCGCTTCGGCGACGGCGACTACCTGAACCTGCCGGAGCACCTGGCCCTGTTCGAGCAACATGTTCGCACCGGCGAATATACGTCAGGCCGGATCCAGCTACGACGGCTGGACGACGCGGCCCTGTTCTTCGCCTCCCACGAGTATCCCATTGCGTACGACGAGTTCGTTTCGCGGGTGAATATCGGGCACGCCATTCAGTACATGAACGATTATATAGGCGGTTCGCTTGTGACCGTGGCCAGGGACGATCACGGGCGCACGCGCATGCAGGCGGAACGCAACCTGTATTTGCAACAACCGAACTGGATGGTGCTGTTCGGCGGCGACATCATCGACGTCGAGAAAATCCAGTTACTCGACTACGGGGAAGACCGACAGACCATCTATTGGCGGACCGTTGCCAGCCCGAACAATTCCGCGGAAAACGACGATGGGCGGGTGTCGTTCATCCGTGCACCCAACGGCTGTGTACGCATGGAGATATTCACTCGTCAGAAATTCTCACTGCCGCTGTTTTTCCAGTTCATTCGCATCGACCTGTTCCCGGGCATTCGAGATTCGATTGTCGAGACCGCCTATCGAAACTTTTTCGAGCGAACGGTGGCAAACATGCAGGCCCAGTTCGACGGCCGTGAGTTTCGTATCGGGTACGAGCGCCCGACTGATCTCATTGACGAGAACAGCCTTGGTGACATTGCCCGCTACATCGCCACCGCACTCGCGACGCTGAGCGAGTTACTGAGGACCAGGAGTGACATCGCGGGGGTCGGCGAGTGGTTTGCTGCACGATCGTGGACAAGCGATACGCGACCCGCCCCGGTTCCGGACAGCGACGGCTTTCGGCACTTCGGCCCCACGCCCGCCGGTACACGATACGACAGTGTTGCCGGCCAGGCCACCGACCTTGCCAGGCGACTGGAGGAGGTTTTGCTTGACTCGCCGGGCGTCTTTGCGGGACTTGCCTCGGCCGTACAGCGAGATCTCGAAGCGTTCGCGGAGCAGAACGGGGGCGAATCGCGATGAGAGCGTTGGTCACCGGCGCTACCGGCATCGTGGGCAACAACCTCGTGCGCGCACTGCTGGACGATGGTTACGACGTACGCGTCCTGGTTCGACCGTCCAGCGATAACACGTCGCTGCGCAGACTGCCGGTCGAGCACTGGCCGGGGGACATTCTCGACCATCAAACGCTGGTCGGGGTCGCCGATAAGTGCTCTTTCGTGTTCCATGCCGCGGCTTTGTTCGCATACTCCGGTTTCACGCAAGACGAACTCGACCAGATCGCCGTTGACGGGACCCGGAATGTGATTACCGCGGCCGCACACGCAAATGCCGAGCGTATCGTCGTGACGTCCTCGACCGTGACGTTGGGGTCTGCGACCACGCCCGCAGTCCGCGACGAGCGCGATACGTTCGAAGACAAGTATCCGTCAAGCTATACCCTGTCGAAGGTCCGGCAGGAGAAGGCCGCATTCGAGGCCTGCCGGGAGCTCGGTCTCGAGCTGGTCGTGGTGTGCCCGGGCCTTACGGTCGGCTCCTTCGACTACCGGCTCAGTCCGAGCAACGCGAGCATCGTTAACTACCTGAATGACCCAATGCGATTTACTTTCCCCGGCGGCTGCAACATTGTCTCCGCCCGGGACGTCGCTGCAGGCCATATTGTCGCGGCATGCCACGGCGCCGCAGGCGAACGGTACGTTGTCGGCGGCGAGAATCTCCATTGGCGCGACGTGCACCGCATGATCTCGGCGCTGGGCGGGACCTTTGGTCCGACCTACACGCTCAACAACACGTCTACTTACCTGGCTGGCGCAGCGGCGGAAATGTCCGCCCGGGTCATGGGAAAGCGCCCGTCGGTGACACGCGACGAGGCGACGATGGCTTGCCATTACTATTGGTATTCGAGCGATGCCATCAGCCGTCTGGGGTATGCGGCAACACCGTGCGAAGATGCGCTGGCCGAAGCGCTGGCGTGGCTGATTCACAGATCGTACCTGAGCGAATCTGTCGTCGATCGGCTGACGCCGGACGATCGCGTGAGAGAGCACCTCCAGGCATTGCGAGGTGTCGCTGCATGAGCAACCGCAGCAAGCTCCTGGTCATGCAGCCGCGCGATCGGTTGCACACGGTGCTCGTCACGCGGACCTGGGAACTGGCGGACTTCCTCGACGAGATCGCCAGCGCAGAATTTATCGAGCAGGACACACGCGATACGCGCGTCAAATCCGCCAGTCATGTCTGGCAGGCGAAGCCCAGTGTCCCTCCCATGCTGGCGCCGCACGTGAATGCCGATCATTTCAGGTGGACCGCCACGGTCCGGTGGAACGACGATGACTACGAGAGCCGGTGGCGCATCGAGCCACATGCCTTGAAGCAGAGCTTGTCCTGTGACGGAGTTGTAACGCTCAGCGAGGCGGTCGGCGGCCGCGCGACCCAGGTTGCCGTCGACGCCAAAATCGACGGACTCAACGATCAGCAGGGCGTGGAGACGATCGCCTATCGCATTGTTCTCGTGAACTGGCAGAAACTCGTCGAAGCGGCCGTACGGCGGCTCGCGAACGAGTAAGACACTTATCGTGCAAGCAGCTTGACCACGGTCCACGCCATTGCGCAAGTCGCGGCAGCCTCGAAACGCGCCTCGTTGCTCAGATGCATGTACAGCGACATCGGGCTGGCATGCGGGTCGTAAATATCCCGGTGTAATCGCGCCCGCCCGTCACGCCACACCAGGTGCAGGCAGGAGCCGTCGCTGTTGGACCTGCGGTATTGCACGGCCTCATAAGGGTAACCGGTGCTGCGCCGGTAGAAGCCTGACGCGATCAACGTTTCTGCCTGATCTGCCGTCAATTCCAGCTCACAGCTGACGTGGTCTTCGTATTCGAACAGTTCGCGCTCGAAGTCCGTGTAGTCGTCGGTCTGCATAATGACGCTGGGTGGCAACTGACTATCTCCGGTACATTCGTTAAGCTCAATTGTAACCTAGCGTACAGGCTCGCCAATGCCAATCCACAATGCCAGCGGGATACCCGGCAGCCGCGCAGTCCGCAGCGTCATCTACGACCTGGACGGCTTGCTGCTGGATACCGAGCAGATCTACACGGATGCGATGCGTGAAGTCGTTCGTCGGTACGGAAAGGACTTCGACTCGACGTTCAAGCGGCGCATCATCGGCCGACCGGCCATCGAGTCAGCCCGGTACACGGTCAGCGCCCTGGGTCTGCCCGTTTCGGCCGAGGAGTACCTGCGGGAGCGAAACCAACTGCTGGTGCAGCGCTTTCCGGCGGCAGGCAGCAAACCCGGTGCCCGTGAGCTGGTTGGCCATTTCCATAGGCACGGTGTGAAACAGGCTGTAGCCACCAGCTCTCCGAGGGAATTGCTCGAAATCAAGGTCCGCAACCACCAGCACTGGTTCGGGCAATTCGAACACATCGTGTCCGTCGAAGACGCGGACGTGGAAAGGGGAAAACCGGCTCCCGACGTGTTCCTCGCTGCGGCACGCAAGCTCGGCGCCGAACC
>JAHEGH010000010.1 GCA_024639825.1 Gammaproteobacteria bacterium | reverse complement strand
TACGGCGGCAACATGTTGGTTGCGAGTCAGCTAGAGCTTATACTGCCGCTTCCGGACAAATGGGCCAGCCAGGCACGGGCCAGCCTGTTCTACGATGTCGGCAACGTATTCAACACGGGTGAGGTTCAGTTTACGGACAAGCTGGGCGCGCCGATCGAATATAAGCCGGACTTTGATGAGCTGCGCTCGTCGGTGGGAATTGGCGTACAGTGGCTGGCTCCGCTGGGACTGTTCCGCTTTAGTTATGCCTATCCGCTGAATGCGTATGACGGCAACGACAGGTATTTTGGAGACGAACTGGAACGGTTCCAGTTCTCCATTGGACAAGCATTTTAATTAGTGATGGATCTATTTATGACTCTCGTAAAGCAACAATTGGTAAAGGCTGTTTTGGGTGTCGCCCTGGTTTGTGCATTTGCACTTCCGGCGGCTGCGCAGGAAATGAAGATTGGTGTTGTCAGCCTGCCGGCGTTGATCGAACGGGCACCGCAGACCAAAGCCGCGATGGATGCCTTGCAGGAAGAATTCGCGCCACGCCAGCGTGAGTTTCAGGCGAAGCAGAAAGAGTACGAAGATCAGGCTACCAAGGCGCAGAAAGACCTGGCCGTGATGGGCGAGACCGAACGCCGCAACATGGAAAAAGAACTTCGTGATCTGCAGCGGGAACTGACGCGTTTGCAAACCGAGTTCCAGGAAGACCTCAACCTCCGTCAAAACGAGGAATACGGTCTCCTGCAGCGTGCGATGCTCAAGGAAGTGCAGGAATTTGCCCAGGCGCAAGGCTACGACCTGATCGTTGGTGATGGTGTGCTGTATGTGAATGCTGCCGCAAACGTGACCGACGATGTGCTGCGTATCGTTGAAGCGAACTACCAGGCAGCCAGCGCTAACTAAGAACGCTTCTAATGCCGATCAGTCTCGGGGAACTTGCCACACGGTTTGGCTGCGAGCTGATCGGCAATCCTGACTCTGTGGTCAGCGTGGTGGCATCGTTGCCAAACGCTAATTCGGAGTCACTGACATTTCTTGCCAGCGACGCATACAAAGAGCAGTTGTCTTCGACGAAAGCGGCGGCTGTTGTAATGCGTCCGGCTGATGCAGCCGATTCGCCGGTTGCGGCACTGCTGCACGACGATCCCTACGCGTGCTATGCGCGCATGGCGGCTGTCATCTGTCCGCCGCCTTCCTATGCGCCCGGGATACATTCATCCGCTGTTATTGATAGTTCGGCGACGGTAGCGGCAAGTGCGCACCTTGCACCTCACGTGGTCGTGGGCGAGCGGTCGACGATCGGTGAGCACGTGTACCTGGGTCCAGGCACCGTTGTTGGGCCTGATTGCGTGGTCGGCGACGATTGCCGTTTCATTGCCAACGTGACACTGGCGCGCGCCGTTACCATCGGTAATCGTGGCATTTTCCACCCGGGTGTCGTCCTCGGTGCCGATGGCTTCGGGAACGCGATGACCGCCGAGGGCTGGGTCAAATTACCGCAGCTTGGCGGTGTGCGCATTGGCGATGATGTTGAGATAGGTGCCAATACCACTGTCGATTGCGGTGCGCTCGACGATACGGTCATCGACAACGGCGTGCGTATCGACAACCTCTGCCAGATTGGGCATAACGTCCATATCGGCGCGCACACGGCGATGGCTGGAATGTCCGGCATTGCCGGCAGCACAATCGTCGGCAAACGCTGCATGTTCGCGGGCATGGGCGGTGCTGTGGGCCACATCACGATTTGCGATGACGTGATTGTCGGGGCAAAGTCCTTTGTGTCCAAGGACGTCACTGAGCCAGGCACCTACCTGGCCAGCTTCCCCGCTGAACCAGCCAAAGGCTGGATGAAACAAGTTGGACGGTTCCGGCGCCTTGGAGCGTTGGGGGACCGGGTCAGGAAACTGGAAAAGAAATGATTCATGCAACTGCAATCGTGTCGAGCAATGCGATTATTGCCGACGATGTAGAGATTGGGCCCTACTCAATTATTGGTGACAGTGTGGAGATCGGTAGCGGCACGCGCATCGGTAGTCATGTGGTTATCAACGGTCCAACGAAGATCGGCAAGGATAATCATATCTACCAGTTCGCCTCCATTGGTGACGATCCGCAGGACAAGAAATACGCGGGGGAACCGACGCGCCTGACTATTGGTGATCGCAATACCATCCGCGAATTCTGCACATTTAGTCGTGGCACGAGCCAGGATACGGGCGACACCATAATTGGTGACGATAACTGGATCATGGCCTATGTACATATCGCGCATGATTGTGTTGTCGGCAACAAGACAATCATGGCCAACAACACGACGCTCGCGGGACATGTGCATGTTGGCGATTGGGTAATCTGTGGTGGCTTTTCGGGCGCGCATCAGTTTTGCAAGATTGGCGCTCACGCGTTTCTCGGTATGTACACAGGCGTCAATCGCGATGTTCCCGCTTACACCATGGTTTCGGGGCAGCCTGCGGTGGCGCGCGGTATCAACAGCGAAGGCCTGAAACGGCGTGATTTCTCCGTGGACCAGATTCGCAATATTAAGAATGCGTATCGCATTACCTTCAGGAGTGGCAAGAAGAAGGCCGAAGCGATCGAGGAGATCGCCGAGCTGGCAAAAACCCAGCCCGAGCTCGACCTGTTCCTGGAATCGTTGCGCTCGTCCGAGCGCGGTCTGGCGCGCTAAACTCCCGGCATGAGAATTGGACTGGTTGCTGGTGAAGCATCCGGTGACGTACTTGGCGCCGGATTGATACGAGCTATTCGTGCGCGTCATCCCGACGCAAGTTTCGAGGGTGTCGCTGGCCCGGAGATGATCGCAGCCGGTTGTGAATGCTGGGAGCCGTCCGAGTCGCTCGCAGTGATGGGTCTGGTGGAGCCGCTGGTGCATATTCCGCGACTGTTGCGGCTGCGGCGCGAACTCGCGAGACGCTGGACCGCGTCGCCGCCCGATGTGTTTGTCGGCATTGATGCCCCGGATTTCAATTTGGGCCTCGAGATAAAACTCCGCAGGGCGGGGATCAGAACCGCACATTACGTCAGCCCGTCAATCTGGGCCTGGCGGGCAGGCCGGGTGAAGACAGTGAAGAAGGCTGCGGACACGGTGCTGTGCATCCTCCCATTCGAGCCAACGCTCTACGAAGAACATGGCGTCAATGCGGTATTCGTCGGTCATCCCAAGGCACACGAAGCGCCTGAGATTGTCGACATGGAAGGCGCCCGGGCGGTCTTTGGTATTACAGCGCCCGAGGTAGTCACCGTAATGCCCGGTAGCCGACAAGGCGAAGTACAGCGCCTGGGCGGCATTCTGGCCGAAACGATGAAGATCATTCGCAAGGCGCATCCTGACGTTCTTTTTCTTATACCCGTGGCTACGCCCAAGCTTAAGCCCCTGATTGTTAAGCAGCTTGAAGATGCCAATGTTGCCTTGCCCTGTGTGCGGCTGCTCAATGGCGAAGCGCAAGGTGCCATGAGCGCGGCGGATGTTGTCGTGCAGGCTTCCGGTACTGCGGTGCTTGAGGCTGCCCTGTTGCGCAAGCCCACGGTGGCGACGTATCGCGTCGCGTGGCTGACGCATTTCATTGCCATCAAGCTGGGACTCGTCAAGCTCACGCATTACACACTCCCAAACCTGCTGACCGAGGCGCCTCTGGTACCCGAGTTCATGCAGCAGGACGCCCAGCCGGACGCGATCGCCAAGTCGGTCATCGCACTGCTCGACAACCCCGAACGCCGCCGCTCCATCAGCGAGAGATTTGATAGACTGAGGCAAGAGCTGGCGCTCGATGCAGACCAGCATGCCGCTGACGCAGTCATTCAGCTTGCGCGGCGATAACGGGGCCGTCAGACCATCCATGCAGCAGCCAACACTGTTCGAATTACAAGGGCTCCTGGCCGGAGTCGACGAGGCAGGGCGCGGACCACTCGCCGGCCCTGTGGTTGCCAGTGCCGTAATCCTGCGCCCTGACGATCCAATCGAAGGACTTGCCGATTCCAAGAAACTCTCGGCCCGTCGCCGGGACGAACTGGCACGCGCCATCCGGGAGCGGTCCCTGTCGTGGTCGGTCGCATGGGCCACCCCCGCTGAAATCGACGAACTGAACATCCTCGCCGCTACGATGCTGGCGATGCGGCGCGCTATCGAGAACCTCTCGGTGACGCCAGGCGGTGTGCAGGTCGACGGCAATCGTTTGCCCAACCTCTCGTTCGGCGATGTCAAACTGGAAGGTGAGGCGATCGTCGGGGGCGATGACAAGGTACCGGCGATCAGCGCGGCCTCGATCATCGCAAAGACCACACGCGACGGCATCATGGAGTTCCTTGACCGCCTTCATCCGGAGTATGAATTCGCCCGTCACAAGGGCTATGGCACGCAGATTCATTGCGAGCGACTGCAAAAACATGGGCCCTGTGAACAGCACCGCTACAGTTTCGCGCCAGTGAGGGCGGCCTCATGAGCGCGCCGGGTTTCGTTCATCTGCACGTTCATACCGAGTACTCGATGGTGGACAGCACCGTCAGGATTCCAGCACTCATGAAGCAGTGCGCGGAAGGCAGCATGCCGGCTGTCGCCCTGACCGATCAGAACAACCTGTTCGGCCTCGTGAAGTTCTATCGCAAAGCGATTGCCGCCGGCGTGAAGCCGGTCATTGGGCTGGACCTCCGTATTCTGAATGAGGACGAACCTGACAGGCCTTATAGCTTGTTGTTACTGGTGCAGGACAATGACGGCTATCGCAAACTGTCGGAACTGGTGACTCGCAGTTACATTGAAGGGCAGGTCCGTGGTCAGCCGCTGGCCAGGCGTGAATGGCTGACAGCCGAGAGCTGCGCTGGCCTGATTGCGTTGTCAGGTGGCCTGCACGGCGATATCGGTCACGCGTTGCATAACAATCATTATGAACAGGCCAGGGGGTTGCTCGCGGGTTGGCGCGAGATCTTCCCGGATCGCTTCTACCTGGAACTGATTCGCACGGGCCGCAGCGGCGAAGAAGACTGTGTACGTGCCAGCCTCGAGCTTGCAAGTGAGACGGGCACGCCCGTCGTGGCGACCAATGACGTGCGCTTCCTGAGCGCCGACGACTTCAATGCACACGAAGCACGTGTGTGTATCCATGACTCGCGCGTATTGTCGGACACCGGGAGACCGCGGCATTACAGTGCGCAGCAATACCTGCGCACGCCTGACGAGATGGCTGCACTGTTTGCGGATGCGCCAGAGGCACTTGCCAATACCGTTGAGATCGCGCGGCGTTGCAACCTTGATCTGCGTCTTGGCGAGAGCGTGTTACCGGCGTTCCCCGTACCCGCGGGACAGACTGAGGCCGATTTCCTGGAGGCCGAAGCGCAGCGCGGGCTGGCAGCAGCGCTCGAGACAATCTATGCGGTGCGCGCAATACCGGAGAAGGAGCGTCCGGCGTTCAGTGCGCCTTACTTCGAACGTCTGGAGAGCGAGCTCGGAGTCATCCAGTCCATGGGTTTCCCGGGTTACTTCCTGATTGTTGCGGATTTCATTCGCTGGGCGCGCGAAAACGATGTGCCCGTCGGTCCCGGTCGTGGTTCGGGTGCCGGTTCGCTGGTCGCCTGGGTGCTGGGCATTACGGACCTGGATCCGCTGCAGCATGACCTGCTGTTTGAGCGTTTCCTGAACCCGGAACGCGTGTCGATGCCTGATTTCGATGTCGACTTCTGCATGGAGGGGCGCGATGACGTCATCGATTATGTTGCTGAGCGCTACGGACGCGAGCGTGTTTCGCAGATTATTACGTTCGGCACAATGGCAGCTAAAGCCGTCATCCGCGATTGTGGGCGCGTCCTGGGGCAGCCATATGGCTTCGTCGACCGAATCGCAAAACAGGTACCGTTCGAAATCGGCATAACGCTCGAGAAGGCGCTCGATCAAAATGACGAACTCGCGGCGATGTACCGTGACGACGAAGAAGTTACTTCGATCATCGATCTTGCGATGTCGCTTGAAGGGCTTGTGCGCAATGCCGGTAAACATGCTGGTGGCGTGGTTATTTCACCAGGCCCGTTGACCGACTTCGCGCCGCTGTATTGTGAAGAAGGCGGCACGAACGTCGTTACACAGCTCGACAAGGACGATGTCGAGGCCGTTGGCCTCGTCAAGTTTGATTTCCTTGGCCTGAAGACGCTAACGATCATCGACTGGGCCGTGCGCATCGCGAACGAGACGAATCCCGGCCTCGACCTGAATATCCACCGTATTCCCGAACGGGATACAAAGACCTTTGAGTTGCTGCGCAGCACACAGACGGCCGCCGTGTTCCAGCTTGAGTCGAGTGGCATGCGCGACCTGATCAAGCGCATGCGCCCGGACCAGTTTGATGACCTCGTCGCGCTGGTCGCGCTTTTCCGTCCCGGCCCGTTGCAGTCGGGCATGGTCGACGATTTCATCACGCGCAAGCATGCGTCGAACAAGGCAGATATCGATTACCTGCATCCGGACCTGCAACCCGTGCTCGGAGAGACGTATGGCGTCATCCTCTACCAGGAGCAGGTGATGCAGATCGCGCAGGTGCTCGCTGGCTACACGCTCGGGGGTGCTGACCTGTTGCGTCGTGCGATGGGTAAGAAGAAAGCCGAGGAAATGGCGAAGCAGCGCGAGATTTTCGTCAGCGGCGCGACTGAGCGCGGTGTTGCCCTTGGAACGGCCACACGTATTTTCGATCTCATGGAGAAGTTTGCGGGCTACGGCTTCAACAAGTCTCACTCTGCCGCCTATGCCGTCTTGTCATACCAGACCGCGTACCTGAAGGCGCACTACCCGGCGGCATTCATGGCAGCGGTGATGAGCGCCGACCTGCAGAACACGGATCGCCTCGTGACGCTCAAGGATGACTGCCGGCAACTCGGATTGAAACTGATGGCGCCTGATATCAACCAGTCGTCGTATCACTTCAGCGTGTCGGCGGCAGACACAATTCTGTACGGACTTGGCGCCATCAAGGGTGTTGGTCGAGGTGCGGTCGAATCGCTGATCGCTGATCGAGAGGCCAATGGGCCCTACAGGAGTCTTGCGGAATTCTGTCGGCGGGTGGATCACGAAAAGATCAATCGGCGCACATTGGAGGCCATGGTCAAGTCCGGCGCGATGGATTCATTCGGGGATACGCGTCGCAGCCTGATGCACCATGTGCCCGAAGCGTTACGCAGCGCCGATCAGCAAGCCAAAGCCGCGGCAGCCGGCCAGAACGACATGTTCGGACTGGGCGACGCGGCGACCACAGAGGAGGTGCAGATACAGCCGGTAACGTTGTCCGAGTGGCAGGAGCACTTGTTTCTGAGCAACGAGAAGGAAGCGCTGGGCCTGTACCTGACCGGACATCCGTTTGATGCGGTGCGGCATGACGCGCGCCATTTCTCGGATGGCAAACTCGGTGACATCACGGCGGAACCTGCGCCACAGAATAACAAGGGAGAGCGTGATTACGCCTCGCGACGCGAAGCGACGGTTGCGGGCCTCATCGTCGATGTGCGCAAACGCGGCAATCGGGTGAGCGTCGTCCTCGACGATGACACGGGGCGCATGGAAATCAGCCTGTTCAGTGAGGCGTTCCAGGAGTTCAGTCATCTGCTTGTAAAAGACGAAATTGTGGTCGTTTCGGGCGGGCTACGCTATGACGACTTTATCGGCAGCTGGACCGTGAATGCCAAGAATGTCCTGCAAATCGATCGTGTGATCGAGTCGCGGGCCAAGGGCATCGTGTTGAGTATCGCAACCAACGGGCAGGGCGACGCGTTGTTGACCAGGTTGCACGACCTGCTGCTGCCATTCCGCAAGGGCAGCTGCGATGTATCGGTGCGCTACGTCGGTTCCAGCGCCTCTGCGCGGCTCTCACTGGGCCCGGAATGGGCTGTCCGACCCAGCCGCGAGCTGCGAGACAAGTTGACGGAGCTACTCGGGAACAATAATGTGCGTCTTCTGTACACGCCCGGGCGCGAACTAAACTGATGGACATGAAATTTCTGGATTTTGAGCAGCCGATCGCCGAGCTTGAAGCGAAGATCGAGGAGCTGCGCTACGTCGGTGATGATTCCGAGATCAACATCAATGAGGAAGTTGCACGCCTGAAGGCGAAGAGCGAATCGCTGACCAGGAATATTTTCGCCAAACTCAATCCCTGGCAGATTGCCCGTGTGGCTCGTCATGAATCGCGGCCCTACACCCAGGACTACCTGAGCATCATCGCTCCGGACTTCCAGGAATTGCACGGTGACCGCATGTACGCAGACGACCCGGCCATCATTGGCGGGGTTGGGCGCATAGATGGCCATGCCGTCATGTTTATTGGTCACCAGAAGGGCCGCGACACGAAGGAACGTGTGCGCCGCAACTACGGCATGCCGAAGCCTGAGGGCTATCGCAAGGCACAGCGGCTCATGCGCATGGCTGAGAAGTTTTCGATGCCCGTGGTGACGTTTATCGATACGCCGGGAGCCTACCCGGGCGTCGGCGCCGAAGAGCGTGGCCAGAGTGAGGCAATCGCGTACAGCCTGTACCTGATGGCAGGACTCAAGACACCGATCATCAGCGTGGTTATCGGCGAAGGCGGGTCGGGCGGTGCGCTGGC
Organism: Gammaproteobacteria bacterium; assembly: GCA_024639825.1. Lineage (GTDB taxonomy): Bacteria > Pseudomonadota > Gammaproteobacteria > Steroidobacterales > Woeseiaceae > UBA1847. The sequence goes on along the minus strand of JAHEGH010000010.1, from coordinate 58,550 downwards.
CATCGGCGTCGGCGACAGACTGCTTATGCTGCAGTACAGCGTCTACTCGGTCATTTCGCCAGAAGGCTGCGCATCCATTCTCTGGAAGAGTGCGGAAAGAGCAGAAGATGCTGCCGAAGCCATGCGGATTACAGCCTCACAGCTGAACGAATTCGACCTTGTCGACGAGGTGCTCGAGGAGCCGCTCGGCGGGGCACACCGCAACCCAAAGGAAGCGGCTGAGATCATTCGCAACGCCCTGTTAAAGAGCCTGGACGAGCTCGGCGCGTTGTCCATCGAGCAATTGCTCGCTGAACGGCAACGACGACTCTCGAGCTTCGGACGGTTCAAGGAAGCGTGACCTTCTCTCACGAGCAGCTGCAGCAATACCTCGCAGCGCTCGAACAGCAGGCAGCCAGACCCTCTCGATACATTATTGCTTTCAGCGGTGGCCTCGATTCCACCGTGCTTGCGCATGCGCTGGCGATGGCAGGTGGCGACGTGCCGCTCGTTGCGGTCCACATCGACCATGGCCTGCAGGACGACTCCGTACAGTGGAATGCGCACTGTGAGGCATTTTCAAAATCGCTCGACATCGAATACCGCGGCCTCAGGGTTGAGGTGATTCCTGACAGTGGCAAGGGACCCGAAGCGGCGGCCAGGGAAGCACGGTATGCCGCGCTGCACGACGAGCTCCTGCCCGGCGACTGGCTGCTGAGTGCGCATCATCGAGAAGACCAGGCGGAAACGCTGCTGCTGAATCTCATCCGCGGCAGCGGCCCGGCAGGTATCGCAGGAATCGGCGCCATCCGTCGCTTTGGTCCCGGCTGGTTGGCCCGACCATTGCTGCATACCGATCAGGCGGCGCTCCGAGCCTATGCCGACCGCCAGAATTTGAAATGGGTGGAAGACCCGTCGAATACTGATCGCCGCTTTGACAGGAACTTCCTGCGACACGAGGTCCTGCCGGTACTGCAAACGCGATGGCCGGATGTCGCTGCCAGGCTGCAACGCAGCGCTGCACATGCCGGCGAGGCGGCCGGGTTGCTGGCCGATCTCGCGCAGCTCGACCTCGAGATGCTGGCTGCGGAGCCCGGGCGATTGCCTGTCGACGGGCTTCGCGGGCTTGCTCGAGGCCGGCAGAAAAATCTCCTGCGATTTGCGCTGCGCGAGCAGGGACTGACAACGCCAACCGCATTGCAGCTCGAGCGGATCCTCGACGAGGTCCTGCCAGCGCGTGCGGATGCGCAACCGCATGTCAGCTGGCCGGGCGCATCCGTGCGCCGTTACCGTAACGGATTGTACCTACTGCCGGAGCACCTGGCCGATACGCCGGGGAGCGTTGCAATCGGCGCTACCGGCGCGGCACTCGGTGAAGGCCTGGGTGAACTACGCTTGGAAAAGGGTGCCGAGCGAGGGCTATCGACACAACTCGTGGAACAGGGATTGCGGCTTGAAGTGCGCAAGGGTGGGGAGGAATTTCGCCCTTATGGTCAAGGACATACGCGCAAACTCAAGAAACTGCTTCAAGAAGAGGGAATTGTCCCCTGGATGCGTGACCGGCTGCCGCTCGTGTACGCGGGCGAGCAGCTCGTGGCGGTGGGTGATCTCTGGATTGCGGCCGACGCGGTGAGTTCGCCGGGCGTCGCCGTGCGCTGGAGTGGTCGTCCCGCCCTGCACTAGGCGCGGACAGTCGTTGTTTGCCCACAGGTGATTCGGTAGACTTTAACACCGTCTTTGACCAACGACGGCGCGGAATTCGAAGGGTTGGAAAAAGCACATCGCGAGCCACGCAGTGCTTTGCTCCAACCCTTTGTCGTTTCTTGCTGAGATACGCATTTGGGCACGATGCCCTGAGCTCACACATGACATCTTATGTATTTATTACCGGCGGTGTGGTTTCTTCCCTCGGGAAGGGCATCACGTCGGCCTGTCTCGGCGCGATTCTGGAAGCACGCGGACTGACCATCAGCATGATCAAGCTGGATCCCTACATCAACGTGGATCCGGGGACGATGAGCCCCTTCCAGCACGGTGAAGTATTCGTCACCCATGACGGTACCGAGACCGATCTCGACCTGGGCCACTATGAGCGCTTTGTCCGTACAGCGAAGGGTGGGCGTCACAGCAACTACACGACCGGCCGTATCTACGAGAGCGTGATCGCCAAGGAACGTCGCGGCGACTACCTCGGGGCAACGGTCCAGGTGATCCCGCATATCACCAATGAGATCAAGGAATGCGTCAAGAAGGGCGCGGGCGACGCCGATATCTGCCTGGTCGAAATCGGCGGTACGGTCGGTGACATCGAGTCGCTGCCATTCCTGGAGGCGATTCGCCAGATGGGCATCGAACTTGGCCGCGATCGGGTTGTGTATGTTCACCTGACACTCGTCCCGTATATTCCGACGAGTTCGGAGATCAAGACGAAGCCCACACAGCACTCGGTGAAGGAACTGCGCTCAATCGGTATCCAGCCCGATATTCTGGTCTGCCGCTCCGAAAAGCCGCTGCCGTCGGATGAGCGCAAGAAGATCGCATTGTTTACTAACGTTCCAGAGAAGGCTGTTATCTCGGCGTACGATGCGGACGATCTCTACAAAATCCCGAAGATGATGCACGAACAGGGCCTCGACGAAATCGTCGCCCGGCAGCTGGGACTGGACCTGCCGCAGGCCGATCTCAGCGAATGGGATATCGTCGTGGAAGCCAAGAAGAATCCAACGGCTGAGGTCAATGTAGCCATGGTCGGCAAGTACATGGACCTTAAGGATTCGTATATCTCGCTCGTTGAAGCGCTGCAACACGGCGGCATTCACACGCGGACCAAGGTCAACATCAGCTTCATTGATTCCACCGACCTCGAGAAAGACGGCCTCGCGGCGCTCGAGAACATGGACGGCATCGTCGTCCCGGGGGGCTTTGGCGACCGGGGCATCGAGGGCAAGATCGAGGCGGTGCGCTTTGCGCGTGAGAACGGCATTCCCTATCTCGGCATTTGCCTGGGCATGCAGGTCGCGGTGATCGAAGCGGCACGCAACCTGGCCGGACTCGAAGGCGCCATGAGCACAGAGTTTGACAAGGACACACGCCATCCGGTCGTCGGCCTGATCACGGAATGGCAGGACGCTGCCGGCAGCACCGAGGAACGCAGCGAAGATTCCGACCTGGGCGGCACGATGCGGCTGGGCGCCCAGGCCGTCACGCTGGTGGATGGCTCGCTTGCGGCTCGCAGCTATGGGACGACAGACATTGTGGAGCGGCATCGTCATCGTTACGAGGTTAACAACAACTATCGGGAGCAGCTCTCGAAAGCCGGGCTGAGCTTCTCGGGCCTGTCGGTGGACGACCTGGTCGAAATGGTCGAATTGCCTGACCACCCGTTTTTCCTGGCCAGCCAGTTCCATCCGGAATTCACCTCGAATCCGCGCGATGGACATCCGCTGTTCAAGAGCTACATTGCGGCGGTGCGCGAGCACAGCCAGGGTGAGTTGCCCGAGGTTGCACAGGGATGAAGCTCTGTCATTTCGAAGCGGCGAACGATCACCCGATTTTCCTGATCGCTGGTACCTGCGTGGTCGAAAGCGAGCAGATGACGCTAGATACCGCTGGCACGCTCAAGGAGATCACGAGCGAGCTCGGCATACCGTTTATTTACAAATCGTCGTTTGACAAGGCGAACCGCTCGTCGCGCGACGGTTTTCGTGGTCCTGGCATGGAAGAGGGGCTGCGCATCCTGGCGGAGGTCAAAAAGCAACTGGACCTGCCGATCCTTACCGATGTGCATGAAGATACGCCCATGGATGAAGTGGCCGATGTGGTTGACGTGCTGCAGACGCCAGCGTTCCTGTGTCGCCAGACCAATTTTATTTTGCGCACGGCGGCAACCGGTCTGCCGGTGAACATCAAGAAAGGGCAGTTCCTATCTCCATGGGAAATGCAAAATGTTGTGGACAAGGCCAGGTCGACGGGCAACGAAAGCATCATGGTGTGCGAACGGGGCTTTTCGTTCGGGTACAACAACCTGGTCTCCGATATGCGCAGCCTGGCCGTCATGCGTGCTACGGGCGCGCCCGTCGTATTTGACGCGACCCACTCTGTGCAGCAGCCGGGCGGGCTGGGTTCGGCTTCGGGCGGACGCCGGGAGTTTATCCCTGTGCTGGCGCGGGCAGCCGCGGCTGCGGGCGTTGCGGGATTTTTCATGGAGACGCACCCAGATCCCGAGAAAGCCCTGAGTGATGGTCCCAATGCCTGGCCACTCGACAAGATGAAAGAATTGCTGGAAACGCTTATGTCGATCGACGCGAGCGTCAAACAACGCGGCTATCAGGAGGCTGACTACGGCCTCGGAGTACCCGACTCGCCTTAAGAAATGGAATAACAATGATCAAGATTATGGACATTCGTGGTCGGGAAATTCTCGACTCACGCGGAAATCCCACGGTTGAAGCAGATGTGACCCTGGCCGATGGCAGTAAGGCTCGCGCAGGCGTGCCCTCGGGTGCGTCGACCGGTACACGTGAAGCGGTGGAATTACGTGACGGCGATAAGTCTCGCTATCTCGGCAAAGGTGTGCGGAAGGCGGTTGCCAATGTTAACGGCGTGCTGCGCGACGCGTTGCTGGGCAAGGACTTCGAAAACCAGCGTGCGCTTGACGACTGCATGATCGCGCTGGATGGCAGCGACAACAAAGGCAAGCTCGGTGCGAACGCCTTACTCGCGATCTCGCTGGCGACCGCCAAGGCCGAAGCCGTATCAAAAGGCCTGTCGCTGTTTCGCCACCTTGGCAGCAGCACGATGATGCCCGTACCCATGATGAACATCATTAATGGTGGTGCCCACGCTGACAACAGTGTCGATATCCAGGAGTTCATGATTCTGCCGGTTGGCGCACCGAACTTTACGGAAGCGCTGCGCTACGGCGCCGAAGTGTTCCACAGCCTGAAGAGCGTGCTGAGCGGCCAGGGCCTGAATACGGCCGTGGGTGACGAAGGTGGCTTTGCGCCGGACCTGGCATCGAACAGGGCAGCGCTGGATACCATTATGACCGCCATCGAGAAGGCCGGATTCAAAGCCGGCGACGATATCCTGCTGGGCCTGGACGCTGCGAGTTCTGAGTTCTACAAGGACGGCGTCTATGACCTCGCGTCTGAAGGCCGTCAGTTCGATTCGGCCGGATTTACCGACTATCTTGCGGAACTGGCCGATGCTTACCCGATCATCACCATCGAGGATGGCATGGATGAGAGCGACTGGGATGGGTGGCGTCTGCTGACCGAAAAGCTGGGTGATCGCGTGCAAATCGTGGGTGATGACCTGTTTGTCACGAACACCTCAATCCTGCAACGCGGCATCGATGAAAAAATTGGCAATTCGATATTGATAAAACCCAACCAAATCGGTACCTTAAGCGAAACTCTTGATGCGATTACTATGGCAGACGAAGCAGGGTTCAGCGCGGTGATCTCGCACCGCTCCGGCGAAACGTCGGATGCGACGATCGCTGACATCGCGGTAGGCACCCAGGCGACACAGATCAAGACCGGTTCATTGTCCCGGTCGGATCGTATCGCCAAGTACAATCAGCTGCTGCGCATTGAAGAGGAATTGGGCACCGACGCCAGGTATGCGGCTCGTGATGCGTTCTCGGTAAAGCTTGGATAGGAAATAAATGAGCGGTTCACGCGGGTTGCTGATTTTGTTGGCTCTAGCCGGACTCGGTCTGCAGGCTCAGCTCTGGCTGTCCGACGACGGGTATCAGAAGACGATCAAGCTGCGTACAGCGGTTGCCGAACAGCGCGAACTCAACGCGTCACTGCGCGACCGCAACGCGGCACTTGATGCTGAAGTGATTAATCTCAAGCAGGGCCGCGATGCGGCAGAAGAGCGTGCTCGTACTGACCTCGGCATGATCGGCCAGTCAGAGACCTTCTACCAGGTTGTCCCGGTCGCCGACACCACCTACTAGGATTTTCAATGTCACTCCCGAACTGGGCCCGTGCGCACGCCTCGGTCCCGCCATACGGGAGTGATCCGCTGTTCGCTGCGTCGATACGCACGACTCCCGACGATTTTCAGGTCACTGAAGAGCTTGGCTACCCGTTCACAGGTGACGGCGAGCACGATTTCCTCTGGATTGAAAAGACGGGTGCCAATACCGAATGGGTATCCCGACAGCTGGCGGCTTTTGCTGAAGTGCCGGCACGAGATGTGGGTTATGCCGGGCTTAAAGATCGGCATGCAGTCACCCGTCAGTGGTTCAGTGTTCCGAGGTGGCACTCGCCGGACTGGAAGCTTCTTGACGTCGACGGTGTACAGATCCTGGAGGTGCAGCGCCATAACAAAAAGTTGCGGCGAGGCGCGCACCGGGCCAACCATTTTCGCATCGTGTTGCGCGGCGAAGACCTTGCCGACCATGCCTCTATGCTGGAACAGCGTGTGCAGGTCATTCGCGAGCAGGGTGTGCCCAACTACTTTGGCGAGCAGCGTTTCGGACGCGCGGGGAATAACCTGGAATTGGCCGATGTCTTCGCGGCCGGCAAGCGACTGCCGCGTCACAAGCGCAGCATCGCGATTTCGACCATCCGGTCTTTTCTCTTCAATGAGTACCTTCACGCGCGCGTTGTGGACGGCAGCTGGAACCAGCTGCGCCCCGGCGACAAGGCGAATCTCGATGGCACGAACAGCGTCTTCGATGTGGATGAGGTCAACGAAGACCTGGTTCGACGCTGTAGGGAAATGGACATACACCCCGCGGGCGAACTGGTTGGCGACGGGTCTGATTGCGACAACGAAAAATGGCTGGCGGCACTCGCGAAGGCGCGCGTCGAGCCGGGAACGCGCAGCCTGCGTCTCAGGGTGACCGACCTGGAGATCGAGGCGGGAGTCGACGCTGTGACGCTGTCATTCGGACTCACGCGCGGAGCGTTTGCGACGTCGGTGCTGCGTGAGCTGGTGCAGGCCAGCGAGGCGTCCAGAGGAGACAGGCAGTAATTTCTAGATCATAAATTAAGTTAATAATACTTAATAAGATCTTAATATTTATTGTTTTTGTAAAAGCACGTAGATAGCCCCTGTGCCGCCGTCCACCTGCCGCGTGGACACAAAGGCCAGCACACTGTTCCAGCGCCTGAGCCAGCGGTTCACGGCGCTCTTGAGCACGGGTCCACGGTCCCCTGAACCCAGTCCTTTGCCGTGAACGACGCGTACGCAGTACTTGCCCTGCGATACGCTGTACTCGATGAAATCGGCAAGCCGGGGCCGCGCTTCGTCCAGCGTCATGCCGTGAAGGTCAATCTCGGCCTGGACGCTGAATCCACCGCGCTGCAGCTTGCGCATGGTGCGTTTGCCGACGTGCTGCCGATGAAAGCGCAGGGCGCCGCCATAACCGTGCTCGAGGGTATCGATGTCGTCCTCGAGGCTCTCGACCAGCACTTCACGCTCATCCGCCCTGGTGAACCGGGCTTTGGGTTTCGGCTTGGGTTTTGTGGCGGGCACACGCTCCTCACTCCTGAGCGGCTTGGTGCCGCTCACCGCTTTGAAAAACTCGTCGGTCTCGTTGTCACTCACAGTGTGGTCTTTGAGGCTATGGTGTGCGCTGAACAACCGGTATAGTGAGCGCGTCTTTGAGGCCAATCAAGGCTCCGCGCGTCGAAATTTTGAATGAAAACCCACTCCAAGCATGAAAATCCTCGTAAGTAACGACGACGGGTATCTCGCCACGGGTATCAACACGCTGACCGACGCGCTCGCGAAGGTCGCGGATGTTGTGGTGGTCGCGCCGGATCGCAATCGATCCGCGGCCAGCAACTCGTTGACCCTGTCGACGCCGCTACGCGTGACAAAGGTTGCCGAGAACCGCTACAAGGTCGACGGCACGCCGTCCGATTGCGTGCACCTCGCGCTCACCGGGTTCCTGGACTATGAGCCGGATCTTGTCGTGTCCGGCATCAACCACGGCGCCAACCTCGGCGACGACGTTATCTACTCCGGAACCGTGGCGGCCGCCATGGAAGGACGTTTCCTGGGGCTGCCAACGATCGCCGTGTCGCTCGTAGGCAAAACGATGGTGGGCGCGCAGCTGACGCATTTTGAGACCGCGGCCCGCATCGCCGTTGAACTGGTACAGAAGATCGAGCGTGCCTCGCTGGCGTCGGATACGGTTCTCAACGTGAACGTCCCCGATCTGCCGTATGAAGCGTTGACCGGTATGCGGGCGACACGTCTCGGGTTTCGGCACAAGTCTGAACAGGTGTTAACGGATACGGACCCTTACGGCCGTCCGATCTACTGGGTGGGGCCGGCCGGTGAAGGGCAGGACGCCGGCGAGGGCACTGATTTTCATGCGATCGAGCAGGGCGCCGTCGCCGTGACACCGCTGAAGGTGGATCTGACACGCCACGATGTCGTGCCGAGCATCGCGGAATGGCTTGATCAATGATCGACGTTCGGCAGGGCATAGGCATGACCTCGGCGCGCACGCGCGACCGGCTTGTGCAACGTTTGCGCGATCAGGGCATCCGCAACGAGGCCGTGCTCGAGCAGATTCGCAATGTGCCGCGCCATATGTTTGTCGACGAAGCTCTGGCCAGCCGCGCCTATGAAGACACGGCGTTGCCGATAGGGCTCGGGCAAACCATCAGCCAGCCGTACGTGGTGGCACGCATGACCGAAGCGCTGCTCGACGGCTTTGAGGGCGAGGCGGTTCTCGAGGTGGGTACAGGCTGTGGCTACCAGACCGCGGTCCTGGCGCCGCTTGTGAAAAAAATCTACACGGTTGAACGCATACCGGAGTTATTGCGCAAGACCAGGCAAAGGCTGCGCGACCTCGATATTTATAACGTCCAGTTCCGACCGGGAGATGGTTGGGAAGGTTGGCGCAAGTATGGGCCCTACGACGGCATTATCGTCACCGCTGCGCCCGACGAAGTACCGCAGAAATTGCTGGACCAACTGGCGCCCGGAGGTCGGCTCATCATTCCGGTTGGGCCGCCGGGAATCCAGGATCTCGCGATGATCACGAATCGTAATGATCATTACGAGCAGGTCTCATTGGGGGCGGTCAGTTTTGTACCGCTGGTCAAGGGCCAGTCATGACCTTGTTCAAACCCTGGTACGACCGAGTGCTGCGCTGGTCAAGACATCCTCACGCTGAGCGCTACCTGGGCGCGATGAGCTTCGCGGAATCGTCGTTTTTTCCGATCCCGGTCGATGTGATGCTGGCGCCCATGTGTCTGGCCGATCGTGACAGATGGATTCGTTACGCGACGATTGCCACGGTCTTCTCGGTGCTGGGTGGTCTCGGCGGATACGCTATTGGCTGGGGGCTGTTCGAAGCGATCGAGCCCTGGCTGAGCGAATCGCATTACTGGGAAGATTTCGAATTAGCGAGCCAGTGGCTCAATGACTACGGCGTCTGGGTTGTGTTCGCCATGGGGTTTTCGCCGCTTCCGTACAAAGTCGCGACGATTGCGGCGGGTGTTGCGGTCATCAATCTCCCCGGATTCTTCATAGGCTCCCTCGTGGGTCGCGCCGCGCGTTTCTTTCTTGTCGCGGGCCTTGTTCGACTCGGCGGCGACAAGTTCGAATCGACGCTTTCCCGGTACGTTGAACGTATTGGCTGGGCGACAGTCGGCATCATTGTCATTGTCGTGTGGTTTATGATGCGGGCCTAATGGTCTCCCGCATTTTCATCATCCTGTTCGTATCCTTGATCCTCGCGTCCTGTGGCGGGGGATCGACATGGCAGGACGATCCGCAAACGCATGTCGTGCGCAAGGGTGAAACCTTGTTTTCTATTGCCTGGCGCTACGGCAAGGATGCGCAGACACTCGCGCGCTGGAATCGTCTCGGCGATGGCTCGCTGATTCATCCAGGACAGGTGATAAGGCTGACGCCGCCGGGTGGTTCCAGTAGTCGGACTACGGCAAGCAGTCGCAGTAGCCAGCCGCCGAAGAAGCCGTTGCCCCAGATTCCGGCGCAGCCGAGCCCCAAGTGGGCCTGGCCGACCAGTGGCCGGATCAATGTCGAATTTGGCGCAAAGCCGGGTACCGGCACGGGCGTCCTCATCAACGGCAAGATCGGGCAGCCTATTGTCGCTGCGGCTTCGGGGCGCGTGGTCTACTCGGGAAGTGGACTGATTGGATATGGCCAGCTTATTATTCTTAAACACAACGACACCTACCTCAGTGCCTACGGGTACACCGCGTCGCTGCTGGTCAAAGAGGGACAAGCAGTAAAGAAAGGCCAGAGGATCGCGACGATGGGGGAAGGGCCGGAACGCAAGCCGCGACTGCATTTCGAGATCAGACGCAATGGCAAGCCGGTTAATCCGCGACAGTATTTGTCGGCGAGATAACCCAGGTCTACCAAAGACCGATCTCAGACATTCGCTCCTTGCCACAGATTGGGGGGTATGTTTTTGGGGCAGTTGCTGGATCCAACACGACGGTACCTCGACGAGATCGGTGTCTCGCCGCTGCTCACTGCGGACGAAGAAAAGATGTATGCCCGCCGGGCGCAGCGTGGCGACGAGTCGGCTCGCCAGCGCATGATCGAAAGTAACCTGCGCCTGGTTGTGAAAATTGCGCGCCGCTATATCAACCGTGGCCTGCCGTTTCTTGATCTGGTTGAGGAAGGTAATCTCGGCCTGATTCACGCCGTTGAAAAATTCGATCCGGAACGGGGCTTCCGATTCTCGACCTACGCAACCTGGTGGATTCGCCAGACAATTGAGCGCGGGATCATGAATCAGTCGCGCACAGTGCGTTTACCGATTCATGTCATCAAGGACATCAACTCATGCCTGCGCGGCTTACGAGGTCTGCGCCAGAACCTTGATCGACCGCCGTCGATGCAGGAACTCGCCGATTACCTGGAGCGCGATGTCGCCGAGGTCGAACGCCTTATGGGTTTGCACGAACGCGTCACGCTACGTGCTAACGGTCAGGACAACCAGGGCGAAGGGCCGGTCGACCGGCTTCGTGCGAAGCGTTCGGGCGAGCCGTCACGTTGCGTACAACGCGATGACGTCAATGACATCGTCGACCACTGGGTGTGCGAACTGAGTGAGAAACAACGCGAAGTTGTGGAGCGACGCTTCGGGTTACACGGATATCGCCGTGCGACCCTCGAGCAGATAGGCGATGAAATTGGCGTCACGCGTGAGCGCGTGCGGCAAATTCAACTGGAAGCGCTGAAGAATCTGCGTGAGATGCTTGAGAGCCACGGAATCTCAGGTGACGTTGTTCTGGACTAGCCGCCGCCCTTAACGTAAAGCACAGCGGCCAGCTTGCGGCCCTCATTGGCCAGCACATTGAAGGTCCGCGCGGCGGCTGCCGTATCCATGACCTCAAAGCCGATGCCTTTGCGTGCGAATGCGAAGGTTAGTTCTCGCGGCGGAAAGATATTGGTCGCGCCGGTACCGAGCAGCACGATCTCGGGAGCTGTCCCAAGGACTGGTGCGAAGTCCTCTTCGGAAAGATCGTCGATGGGCTTGTCAGGCCAATGTCCCAGCAATTCCTCCGGCGTCAGGGCGATCGACGCAGCGTGATCTTCGTCGTTGACGCGGATCGCCGTCTCCGAAACACTGCGTATCACCAATTTGGCTGACAATTCTCTTGTGAATTTCAAAAGCGCATCCCTTACCATCGACGCCACATCGTGAATGGATCATATGACAAAACTGCTGCAGTCGTCGTGCTTCCGCCCATCAGAGGTGGGAGGCTGGCCGATAGTTCGCTGCGTGCGTGGCTGGCACAGTCTGATCTGACGCAGGCAGACGAGCCACAGGAATTGCTTGCGACCATCCTGAATGAACTGGGCTTACCGTACCCCGAGCAGGGACTGGCTGCACTGCGGATGTGGGGCCAGACAGGCGATCGGCCGACCGTCTGGATTGCTGCGGCGGATCCTGTCTACCTGGAGCCGCGGCTCGATCATCTTTGCCTGCATGCGTTGCAACGCACGGGCATTCCACCCTCGGATCTCAGGCCATTGTTCGACCACCTCCAGGAGACGCTTGCCGACGACCAGCGTTACGGCTTTGCAAGGCTCGGCCCATATGGCTACCTGCGGGCCGAGTCACCCATTTCGACAGCGATGGTGCCGGCCTATGTCATCGATCAGCGCGAACCGGGTGAATTCCTGCCGACTGGCGAACATACGGTGATGCATCGAAATATCCTGAGCGAGATCGAGATGGCCCTGCACGAACACGAAGTGAATGTGCGGCGTATGGAGGAGGGGAAAGCACCGGTCAATTCTCTGTGGCTCTGGGGCGGCGGCATGGCGCCCGAGAGAATCACGCGTCCCCAGCCTCCGTTGTTCACTGAAGACCCGCTGCTGCTCGGCTACTGGGAGAGCGCGACAGCGGTAGCCGACCTGTGGCCTGGCAGTTTCGCCGACTGTGCGGAGGCCTCATTGCACGGTTTTGTGGCCGTGACGCCCGAGTACGATTTGTCGCCTGAGCGTTTACACCAGTACCTTCAGGACTTACGGGAGCTCTTACGCTCAGATCGTGTCAGCCGATTGATACTTCTGTTCCGCGACGGCCTTCGCGCCGATGTCAGGCGGTCCGACACGCTGAAGTTCTGGCGCCGTGACAGCGAACTGCTCGACTGACCATGCAAACCACCCGACCGATTATTGAGCGCCCAATGCCGAGCGCGGACAAGATTGCCTCGCTGGGCGATATCGATCCGCTGCATGCGCGGCTCTTTGCCATGCGCGGGTTGACCCAGGCATCGCAGCTCGACTATGGATTGGCTCAGCTCGCCCCGATTGGAGCACTCGAGAATATCGACCAGGCGGCTGAACTGGTCATCGCCAAGCGCGATAAGAAAATCATTGTCGTTGGCGATTTTGACGTCGACGGTGCGACCAGTACGGCGTTAGTGCTGCGTTGCCTCCGCGAATTCGGCTTCGCCGATGTTGAATACCTCGTGCCCAATCGTTTCGAGTACGGCTACGGGCTCACGCCGGAAATCGTGCGCGTCGCCGCAGACAGATCACCCGCGCTGTTGATTACTGTCGATAACGGTGTGTCCAGCGTTGCGGGTGTCGCCGAGGCAAACGCACTCGGTATCCCGGTGCTGGTGACCGATCATCATTTGCCCGGTGAGGAACTGCCGGATGCTGCGGTGATCGTGAACCCGAACCTCGCCGGCAGCCGGTTCCCAAGTCGCTACCTTGCAGGCGTGGGTGTTGCTTTCTACCTGATGGCTCGCGTTGGTCGCATGCTGCAGGAGCAGGGTGCCGCCGGCGCGGCCAAAGTCCCCGCGAAATACCTGGACCTGGTTGCGCTGGGCACCGTAGCGGACGTGGTGCCGCTCGATCACAACAACCGAGTACTCGTGCACCAGGGCCTGTTGCGGATTCGTGCCGGTCACTCTGTTGTGGGTATCCAGGCAATCCTCAAGCAGTCCGGTCGGCAGGCGGACCGTTGCGTCAGCACCGATCTGGGTTTTGCGGTCGGTCCCCGTATCAACGCGTCCGGCCGTCTCGAGGATATCTCTGTAGGCATCGAGTGCCTCCTGACCGATGACTTCGAGACAGCGATGAACGATGCACACCAACTCGACAGTATTAATAGTGAACGGCGGGATATCGAAGCAACCATGCGCGAGCAGGCCTTCGCCTACGTCGATGCAATGGGCTCGCAGCGCTGGCCGGCCTGCGTGTGTGTCTACGACAGGTCGTGGCACCAGGGTGTTGTCGGTCTGATTGCGGCCAGAGTCCGGGAGCGTTGTCATCGACCGGTGATCGCGTTCGCTCGCGAGAACGACCGGTTCTTGAAAGGATCAGCGCGGTCCATCCAGGGCGTGCATATTCGCGACCTGCTGGAGGCGGTCTCGGCGATGCACCCTGGCATGATCGAAAAATTCGGCGGACATGCCATGGCGGCGGGGCTGACCCTCGCAGAAGGTGCGCTGGAGGAGTTTAAGAAAGCCGCGGCCAGGCAGATGGCGCGGCTTTATCCGCGAGCCGATTTCAGCGGTGCCATCGTTACCGATGGCCAGCTGCCGGGTGACGCGATCAACCTGGGTTTTGCACGTTCGTTACGTGACGCCGGACCCTGGGGCTCGGCGTTTCCGGAGCCCACCTGGAGCGGCGATTTCGCTATCGTTGAACAACGCGTCGTCGGTGAGAACCATCTAAAGCTCAGGGTACGGCCGGCCGGTGGTGGCAAGATTGTCGATGCGATTGCATTCAATCAGGCAGGCCCGGTGTATCGGGGCACAGTCCAACTCGCCTTCCGCCTGGACGTCAACGAGTTTCGGGGAGTCGAAAACCCGCAGCTGGTCGTTGAGCAAATTGCGCCGCTAACCGCAGCTGACGCGTGCTAACATCGCGCCTTTTCCGCAGTACGGAACCAGCGATACCCACATGGAAACCAGCCAGATCAAACAGACGATTGTCGACCTTGCCGAACGCTCTGATGCGTTGAGGAGGTATCTTTGACTACGAGGGAAAGGCTGAACGCCTGACCGAAGTTCAACGCGAACTCGAACAACCGGATGTCTGGAACGAACCCGAGCGTGCGCAGGCGCTGGGGCAGGAGCGTGCGCAACTCGAGCAGGTCGTCGAAGGACTCGACAAGATAAGCACCGGGCTGGCCGATGCCGGCGAACTACTCGACATGGCTATCGAGGAGGAAGACGACGCCACGACCCACGAAGTCGTCAATGATCTCGCGCGTTTTGAGAAAGTGGTCGCAGGCCTGGAGTTCCGCCGCATGTTCTCGGGTGAGATGGACCCGAATAATGCGTACGTCGATATCCAGTCAGGCGCCGGAGGTACCGAGGCACAGGACTGGTGCGAGATGCTGCTGCGCATGTATCTGCGCTGGGCGGAAGCACATGGGTTCAAGGCTGAGGTAATTGAGGCGTCTGCCGGTGAAGTTGCGGGTATCAAGAGCGCGACCGTGCACATCCAGGGCGAATACGCCTACGGCTGGCTGCGCACCGAGACCGGGGTGCATCGGCTGGTCCGTAAATCGCCATTCGATTCGGGCAACCGCAGACATACTTCGTTTGGGTCCGTGTTTGTTTCGCCCGAGGTCGACGACGACATCGATATTGAGATCGATCCATCAGACTTGCGTATCGACGTCTACCGCGCGAGCGGTGCCGGTGGTCAGCACGTCAATCGTACAGAGTCAGCGGTGCGAATTACTCACCTGCCGACCAATACGGTCGTGCAGTGCCAGAACGATCGCTCGCAGCATAAGAACAAGGCGACTGCGATGAATCAGCTCAAGGCCAAGCTCTATGAGCTGGAATTACAGGAGCGGCGTTCGGCTGCCGCCGAAGTCGAGGAAGGAAAGTCCGATGTTGGCTGGGGCAGCCAGATTCGAAACTATGTACTTGACCAAAGCCGTATCAAGGATTTGCGTACCGGGGTTGAAACCGGTAACACTCAGGCAGTACTCGATGGCGGCCTCGACGCCTTTATCGAGGCAAGTCTCAAGCAGGGACTGTAGACACAAGACGGAAGACCAGTGAGCAACGACAAGCAACAAGACGAAAATAAGCTGATCGCCGAACGGCGAACAAAACTGGACGCTCTCAAAGAGCAGGGCAACGCGTACCCGAATGATTTTCGACGCAATGCCATTGCCGAAGAACTGCACCAGACTTTTCATGCGCATGACATTGATGCGCTGGCCGAGGAACAAGTCGAGGTCAGCGTTGCAGGCCGCATGATGGCCAAGCGCGTCATGGGGAAGGCAAGCTTCGTCAAATTGCAGGATCGTTCCGGGCAGATTCAGTTACGCCTCGAACGCGATCGCCTTCCCGAAGGGGTCTACCAGTCCTTCAAGAAGTGGGATGTCGGTGACATTGTCGGTGCGAAAGGTGTACTCATGCGCACGCAAACGGGGGAACTGACGGTGCTCGCCGGCGAGGTTCGCCTGCTGACCAAGTCGCTGCGGCCGCTGCCTGAGAAGTGGGCGGGCCTGTCCGACCAGGAAACCCGGTATCGTCAGCGCTATGTTGACCTGATCATTAATGAATCGAGTCGCGAGGTGTTCCGCAAGCGCTCGCAGATTGTTTCCTACATGCGCGGCTTCCTCGAATCACTCGACTTTCTCGAGGTTGAGACGCCGATGATGCAGGTGACGCCCGGTGGCGCCATCGCGCGTCCGTTCACCACTCATCACAACGCACTCGACATGCCGCTGTATTTGCGCATAGCGCCTGAGCTCAACCTCAAGCGCCTGGTCGTAGGCGGTTTCGACCGGGTGTATGAGATCAATCGAAACTTTCGCAATGAGGGTGTCTCAACCCAGCACAACCCGGAATTCACGATGCTGGAGGCCTACCGCGCCTACGCCGATTACAACGACTGGATGGATACGACGGAAGCGATGCTGCATGGCATGGCGGAAGCCGTGAATGGCACAACCGTCGTCGAATACCAGGGCGAGACGTTTGATTTTGGAAAGAAGTTCGAACGCATCACGGTCGAAGAGTGCATTGCCAGGTTCAATCCGGACTTCGACATGTCGAAGGCGCGCGATCGTGACTACCTGGCGGCGTATTGCGAGAAACTGGGTGTCCAGGTCAAGGATAACTATGGTCCGGGCAAGTTGCAGACCGAGATCTTCGAGGAGACCGGCGAGGCCAGGCTGCGCGAACCGACATTCATTACTCAATATCCGGCAGAGGTTTCGCCGCTGGCGCGCAAGAATGACAAAGATCCGTTCGTTACCGATCGCTTCGAACTGTTTATCGCCGGACGCGAAATTGCGAATGGCTTCTCAGAACTTAATGACTCTGAGGACCAGGCCGAACGTTTCCGCGCCCAGGTCAAAAACGCCGCAGCAGGCGACGACGAGGCTATGTCCTACGACCATGACTACATTCGCGCGCTTGAATACGGCTTGCCGCCGACGACGGGCATCGGTATCGGCGTGGATCGCCTGGTCATGCTGCTGACGGATTCAGCGTCGATTCGTGATGTGCTCCTGTTTCCGCACATGCGACCCGAGGTCTTCGACTGAGTCCACTTTGCGTCAGGCTATGACGCCAAAGAAACGGCCAACGCCTGCCGTGAGTGCCATCGCGAGCGTGCCCCAGAACGTCACTCGGGCGGCTCCGACCAACAGGTTCGCGCCGCCCGCGCGTGCAGCCAGGGCACCGAGAAACGCGAGGAAAGCCAGCGACGATACGGCGATGGCAATTATTTGCCTGGAGCCCGGCATGGCCCATGCGACCAAGAGGGGCAGCGCGGCGCCGACCGTAAACGTTGCCGCGGAATAAATCGCTGCCTGAACCGGCCTGGCGCTTGCATGGTCAATGATTCCGATTTCATCCCTGGCGTGCGCCCCGAGCGCATCGTGGTCCATAAGCTGTTCCGCAACCTGTCTTGAAAGATCCGGGTCGATGCCTCTCTTTGCATAAATTTCAGCAAGCTCGTCCACTTCAAACTCATAGTTCTCTTCCAAAGATCGCATTTCGAGCTCGAGGTCGGCCTTCTCCGTATCCGCTTGCGAGCTGACTGAGACGTATTCACCAGCGGCCATGGACATTGCGCCGGCAACCAGTCCAGCCACACCGGCAATGAGAATGCTCTCCTGCGAAACGCCCGCGGATGCGACGCCAATAATCAGGCTGGCCGTGGAAACGATCCCGTCATTCGCGCCCAGGACTGCAGCCCGTAGCCAGCCAATGCGATGTGCTCTGTGCGCCTCGTGGTGACTCATTTCGGGTCCGGCTCCCATTGCGGCAGAGGATCATGCGTCAGCATTATGCCTCCAACGGTCAAGCCAGCGTCGGCGAGGTCGGTGGGCACAACAGCCAGCAGTCTGCGACCCGAGACATTCAGGACGTCGCCGACATCGCGGCCGTCCAGCGACACCTTGTCGCCGGCGGAGACAGGCGCCTTACTCTCAAATCGCAGGGTGCGCCGTTTTGTTGCACCTTTGTAGTGCGTCCGCGCAACAATCTCCTGGCCCGGATAGCAGCCCTTGTCCATGCTGATCGCATTGAGCCGGTCAAGATTCAGCATATGTGGCGTGAATTGCTCGACCTGACTGCTGCCGATAAACGGGTAGCCGTGTCCGACAAGAAAGGCGGGGTCGACCGTCTGGCCAGCGTCGATGACCTCGAATTCGACCTTTGATCGGAACCGGAACATTGTCATTCGTTTGACGATGGCATCGGCCGTGTCGGCCGGGGCTGACAGGCCATAACCATTGTCGAGCGGAACGACTGTCCCAAACCAGATCACACGCCCCTTCGGACTGCACCAGGCGGCCAGAATTTCGGCCTCGGACTCAAGGCGTCGCAGATCGTTCGTGAGCTGCGCCTGCAAAAACTCGAAAGCGTCGGCGCCGGTCACTTTGATGGTTTGAATCGAATGCATAGTAAAGTAGCTGTTAGTTGGTACTGCAGGTTGCTCAAGGCTCTGGCATAATTTCGTCATGAGCGCACAGGACCCCAAGAATAAGGCCGCAAAAGTCACTTCAAAGAGTGACCCCGAACCGGATAATACCCCACCAGAGACCGCGGATCGGCAAGTCGTTCGACCGAAGGAGATCGGCGGTCGAGGTGGACTGGACCCAACCCGCTACGGGGATTGGGAAAAATCCGGGCGCTGTATCGATTTTTGATCAAGAAGCTATCTCATGAATAATCACGACAGGCCTCTGTCGCCGCATATCTCGATCTATCGCTGGCCGGTTACCATGGTCACGTCGATCCTGCATCGCGCCACAGGCATAGCAATGGCGGCAGGATTTATCGTTCTGGTCGGCTGGCTGTTCGACGCGGCTTCCGGGCCGGAGGTGTATGCGAAGTTCCTCGGTGTCATGAACTCAACCCTCGGTTGGATTCTGCTGGTTGGCTGGAGCTATGCGTTCTTCTACCACCTCTCGAACGGTATTCGGCATCTCGTGTGGGACACCGGTCGCGGCCTGGAAAAAGAGCAGGCGACGGCGTCGGCATGGTTCGTCATTGTGGCGTCTATCGTGCTCACGGCAGCATTCTGGTGGGTGGCGTCATGAGCCTGCGATCACCTCTCGGCCGGGTACTCGGTCTGGGCACCGCCAAAGACGGCACGTCGCACTGGTGGGGCCAGCGGGTCTCCGGTATCGCACTGGCCGTGCTTGGGCTCTGGTTTGCCTGGTCGCTCGCGACCCTGTCGGGTTTCAGTTATCCGGAAGCGGTAGCTTTTATCAGCCAGCCAGTCAACGCATTGCTGTTGTTGCTGCTGAGTATCACGATGGCCTGGCACTCCTACCTCGGTGTACAGGTTGTCATTGAGGACTATGTCCACAGCCACGGCCTCAAGATTGCCTCACTTCTTCTATCTCGCTACGCGCATGTGGTACTCGCGGCAGCGGCCATATTTGCCATCTTAAAACTCGGAATCGGCGCATGAGTGACTACGAATTCATCGATCACAGTTATGACGTAGTCGTCATTGGTGCCGGCGGCGCCGGCTTACGTGCGACCTTTGGCCTGGCGGAAGCCGGCTTCAACACCGCTTGCGTCACCAAGGTATTCCCGACACGCAGCCATACGGTGGCGGCGCAGGGTGGTATCTCGGCTGCGCTCGGCAACATGGGCGAAGACGACTGGCGCTGGCACATGTACGACACTGTCAAGGGGTCCGATTGGCTCGGCGATCAGGACGCGATCGAGTACATGTGCAAGGAAGCGCCGGATGCGGTCATCGAACTCGAGCATTATGGTGTGCCGTTCTCGCGTACCGAAGACGGCAAGATTTACCAACGCCCGTTCGGTGGCATGACGACCCGCTTCGGTGAAGGTACGGCGCAGCGCACCTGTGCCGCAGCCGACCGCACCGGTCACGCCATGCTGCACACCCTCTACCAGCAGTCACTTAAACACGATGCCGAGTTCTACATTGAGTATTTTGCCGTAGACCTGATCATGGAAGATGGTCGCTGCCGCGGTGTCGTCGCAATCGACCTGGCGACCGGGCGCCTGCATCGCTTCCGTTCGC
Source organism: Gammaproteobacteria bacterium (assembly GCA_024639825.1). Taxonomy (GTDB): domain Bacteria; phylum Pseudomonadota; class Gammaproteobacteria; order Steroidobacterales; family Woeseiaceae; genus UBA1847. Next base: position 38,600 of record JAHEGH010000010.1, on the reverse strand, counting down.
ACCAGGTCATTCTCGCGACCGGCGGTTATGGCCGTTCTTACTTTTCCTGTACGTCGGCACATACATGCACAGGCGATGGCAGCGCCATGGTGTTGCGCGCCGGCCTGCCTGTGCAGGACATGGAGTTTGTGCAGTTTCACCCGACCGGAATTTACGGGGCGGGCTGCCTGATTACGGAAGGCGTGCGCGGCGAGGGCGGCTACCTGACGAATTCGGAAGGCGAGCGTTTTATGGAGCGCTACGCGCCTAACGCCAAGGACCTCGCGTCACGTGATGTTGTCTCAAGGTCCATGACCATTGAGATTCGTGAAGGTCGCGGTGTTGGACCTGAGAATGATCATATTTACCTGCATCTCGAGCACCTGGGGCCCGAGGTCATCGAAGAGCGTCTGCCCGGTATTGCCGAATCCGCGCGAATTTTCGCCGGTGTGGACGTGACCAAGGAGCCGATTCCGGTCCTGCCGACCGTGCATTACAACATGGGTGGTATTCCGGCCAACTTCAACGGCCAGGTTGTCACGAAGCGCGATGGCGATCCTGAGTCTGTTGTGGAAGGGCTTATGGCCGTCGGCGAAGCCGCGTGTGTTTCGGTTCATGGCGCCAATCGCCTTGGTTCAAATTCCCTGCTCGACCTCGTGGTATTCGGCCGCGCCGCAGCGCATTTCTGTGCCGAGGCAATGACGCCGGGTGCCCGCCACAAGCCGCTACCCGAAGATGCAGGGCAGAACAGCGTTGCGCGTATCGATCAGCTGCGAAATGCGGACGGCAGTCGACCGACCGCCGAGATTCGCCTCGAAATGCAGAAGGTCATGCAGGGCCATGCGGCAGTGTTCCGCACTGGTGAAGTACTGGAAGAGGGCGTCTCTCTGTTGCGCAAGACATTCGCGTCATTCGACGATGTGGCCGTAACCGATCGATCGCTGGTGTGGAATACGGACCTCGTCGAGACAATCGAACTCGAAAACCTGTTGCTCAACGCGACCGCCACGATCGAATCTGCAGCGAATCGCCTGGAGAGTCGCGGTGCTCACGCCCGCGAGGATTACCCGGATCGCGATGACGAGCAGTGGATGAAACACACCCTGATCTGGGTCGATGGTCCGGGCGACGTGAAGTTTGACTATCGGCCGGTTCACGAGCAAACGCTGACCGATGAGGTCGACTACGTCGAGCCCAAAGCGAGGGTGTACTGATGGCTGAGTTCAGACTCCCGAAAAACTCGCGGATCAAGAAGGGCAAGCACTTCGCTGCAGCCAATGGTTCCAGCAACACACGGACGTATGCTGTGTATCGCTACGATCCGGATAGCGGGGAGAACCCGCGCGTGGATACCTACGAGATCGACATGGATAACTGCGGTCCGATGGTTCTCGACGCGCTGATCAAAATCAAGAACGAGATCGATCCGACACTGACGTTCCGTCGCTCCTGCCGTGAAGGTATCTGCGGCTCCTGCGCCATGAATATTGACGGCGGCAACACGCTTGCCTGTACGCGGGCCAACGATGAAGTCAAAGGCGATGTAAAGATTTATCCGCTGCCGCACATGCCGGTCGTGAAGGACCTCGTCACCGACCTGACGAACTTCTACGCACAGTACGCGTCGATCAAGCCCTGGCTGCAGTCGCGCACGCCACCGCCGCCTGACCAGGAACGCCTGCAGTCAAAAGAGGATCAGGAACTCATTAATGAACCAGCCGCCTGCATTTTGTGCGCCTGCTGTTCGACGAGCTGCCCGAGTTACTGGTGGAATTCCGATCGCTACCTTGGGCCTGCCGCACTGCTTGCTGCGTATCGCTGGCTGGTGGACAGTCGCGACGAGGCAACTGGCGAGCGCCTTGATGAACTCGAGGATCCTTTCCGGCTGTATCGTTGTCATACGATCATGAACTGCACCCAAACCTGTCCGAAGGGTCTCAACCCGGCGCAAGCGATCGCCGAGACCAAGAAGATGCTCGCGGAAAGAAAATACTGATGTAGGAGGGCCTTCAGGCCCGAATTGTAGGAGGGCCTTCAGGCCCGAATCAGGCCCGAAATGATGTCCGAGGAATCCAGACTCAGGTGGCAATGCCGTCGCGGCATGCGCGAGCTCGACGAGCTGCTGGTCCGCTATCTGGAGGAACGCTATCCGGGCGACAGCGAGGAAGATAAGGCCGCGTTCCGGGCAGTTCTGGAGCTTGCGGACCCCGAACTAAACGGCTATTTGTTGCAGCGGCAAACACCGTCCTCAGAGCCGATAACGCGTGTCATCAACCGCATACTCCGCCGAACTCAAACCTGATCCGCGCCTGCGCCGCCTCGTCGCCGGTTCCGGCTGGCTGCTCGGCATTGCCGGCGTTCTAGTCATCTTCTGCTTGCCAACAGACTTGTGGATCCGAATGGTGGCCTGCGTCCTGTGGGCGGGGACCTCGGTCCGCGAACACCGTCAACTGCAGCGCGGCTGGGCGGATTGTCGGGCACTGCGTTTCGCCGCGAACGGGGACCTTACCGTCCTCGGAGCGGACCAGACCTGGCGTACGGCACGCCGGGAAACCGGTTCCGTGCTGCTCAGGACGGTCGGCTGGATTCGCCTGCGGGACCATCGCGGCGTGGTTTTCGCTGAGCTCTTGTCCGGGGACGATCGGGCAAGCCCCGACTGGCGCCGTTTGCAGGTGATCTGGCGGCACGTTGGAGCTTGAGATTTAAGCTGCTAACATGCTCTTGGATCAGGAAAAAACAACAACAGAGGCGGGTGTCAGGGCGATCTGCCTAGCCAGCGATTAACGGCGTCACATAATAAAGATGAATAAGGCAGAATTTCGAGAACTTATCGCCCGAACACCGGTCTATCCCGGTGTCGACAGGCTGTGTGGAAATTCCGGCGAGCAGGTCTGAATGTCGAATCAGTCGTCTGACAAAAAGCTGGTCAAGCGGGTCCAGAAAGGTGACAAGGGCGCGTTTGATCTGCTGGTACTCAAGTACCAGCACAAGATAGTCAACCTGGTGATGCGTTATGTGCGTGACCCTGAACTGGCGCTCGATATTACGCAGGAAGCGTTCATCAAGGCATACCGGGCTTTGCCGAGGTTTCGCGGTGACAGTGCGTTTTACACCTGGATGTATCGCATCGCGGTGAACACAGCAAAGAACCATCTTGCGGCGCAGCGGCGAAGGCCGATGGATGTAGAGCTGGACCTGCAGGACCCGGAGCAATACGACCTGCATGCCAAGCTTAAGGAGACCGATACTCCCGAAGGAGTAACGCTCAGCAACGAACTGAAGGAAATAGTGGAACGTGCCATTGCAGCGCTGCCGGAAGATCTGAGAACGGCGATCATTCTGCGCGAACTGGAAGGCATGAGTTACGAGGAAATAGCACAGACCATGGAGTGTCCCGTTGGGACCGTGCGGTCTAGAATTTTCAGGGCACGAGACGCGATCGCAAAAAAGGTCGGTCCGTTGACCCGGTAGATGTGAGGGCTGACAAGCCCGTGTGAGTCAAATATGAATGATGCGATAAGAATGCAGATTTCCGCTTTTGTAGACGGCGAGTTGCCGGACGCCGAAGCAGACCTGCTGCTGCGGAGAATGAGCCAGGATGCCGACCTCAGGAAGCAGGCGGCCGAGTTCCTGGAGATCGGACGTGCCATGCGCGGTGAGCCGGGTGTTCCGGGCGTCGAGCGGCTGCAGGAACGGGTCAGTGCAGCGCTGAATGACCGACCGATGGCGGCAGACGAAGTGTTACCGGAGCTGCCGGCAGAACGGTCGATACGGCCATTGGTGGGCGTCGCGGTAGCTGCGTCGGTTGCTTTGCTCGCCATCGTGGGCCTGCAGTTCAGTCCCGGTCTCGATGGAACAGACGCTGCGGCACCTGCCGGTGCGGTAGCCGAGGTCGCCGAGGATACGACCTATGTCGTTCCTCCCCGGCCCGTGGACGACCAGTTGCGGCAGTACGTCATGAGCCATGGCGCATCGGCGTCAGAACTCGGCGGCAACAGCATGAATGCCCGACTTGTGACCCTGCGACTGAGCGAAGAAGCGCTGGCCAAGGAAGAGTCCGAAGACGAGGCAGCTGAAGAAGAGGCTGCCGACCCGATGCCGACCCAACAGTAGTGCAACTTCCGCGCTTGCAAGCACTGATCTGGCCCGCTGTCGCGGTTGGCCAGTTGTTTTGCACGGCGGCCGCGATGGCCGAACGTATCGAACCGAACGAGTGGCTCAGCCGCATGGGAGCGGCCGTGCAGACGACCAGCTACGAAGGCACCGTTATTCGTATCGAGGACGGCAAGGCCGAAGCGCTGAAAGTGGTTCATACAATGAGCGACGGTGTGATTCGGGAGAGAGTCGTCGCCCAAGAGGGTAACGGCATCGAGATCATTCGCAATGGCAACGAGGTGCATTGCATTCTGCCCGACCGTCAATCCGTGCTTGTGGAGGAGTGGGACGACCAGTCCACATTGTTTTCAACGTTGCCGACGAGCGAGGTCCGCTTTGGCAGTGAATACGACGTTTCAATCGTTCGCGAGGAGCGAGTGGCCGGGCGCCAGACTATCCTCATCGCCATTCGACCGCATGATGGCTACCGTTACGGGCACCGGATCTGGCTCGATACAGAGACCGCGTTTCCTCTGCAAACTCAGCTCATTAGCGAGGATGGAATGGCGCTCGAGCAGGTCAAGTTCGCCGATATCAGCCTGAACAAGACTATCGAAGCGAGCGCTTTGGCTCCGTCGTACAGCACCGAGAACTTCCGCTGGCTGACGCAGCCCTCACGTCACAATAGCCATGCTCTTGAAACGGAATGGGCGAGCACTGAGATGCCGCAGGGATTCGAGGCGGTCTCGACGCACGGGGAAATAATGCCTGGCAGCGAGGCGGTTGTGACCCACATCATGTACAGCGACGGTCTCGCAAGTGTGTCCGTATTTGTTGCGCCCGCGGACTCATCTGTTTCTGAAGGGCCCTCGCGGGTAGCGGGCTCTAATTCCTACAGCGTGGTTATCGACGGCCACCGGGTTACGGCTGTCGGGGAAGTGCCGGCCAAGACGGTCGAGCAAATCGCGACGACGATGACCCGTCTCTGACACCCGCGTCCTGTAAACTGCCGCCATGGAACAAAGCCGCGGCCGCATAATCTCAGTTGCTGACGACCGTTCACGCGCCACCGTCGAGGTGGATACCGCTGTATTTTGCTCTCGCTGTGCGAGCGGCAAGGGGTGTGGCGCCGGAATTTTCGGCAGTGACCGTGGCCCTCGTCGCCTTGACGCCCCTGTTGTGGGGCATCTCGAACTGCGTGAGGGAGATGAAGTGCAGCTTGAACTGGCTCCGCAGAGCGTGCTGCATGCGGCTCTTCTCGTCTATGGGATCCCGCTGGCCGTGACGGTGGTCATGGCGGGCATCGCCTATGTCGCGCGTCTGTCCGACGCCGAAGCGGTTCTGGCGGTGATCGCGGGAATTACGGTGAGTGCGTTTATCAGCCGCCAGAGGCTTCGCCGGTCTAACTGCCTTCGTCAGTTCACGCCGGCCATTACCGGGCGTCTCGGCGGGGTGGAATGAGGGCCCTGCAGGTATACAGCCGCGACGGTTGCCACCTCTGCGAGGCGCTCGTTGAGGAGTTAAAACCCCTGATAGACGGCAAACTGAGGCTCGAAGTGCGTGACATCGACAGCAACCCGGAGTGGCACGAGCGCTGGTTTATGGACATTCCGGTCGTCGAGTACGAGGGCTCGGTGGTCTGCATGCATTTTCTCGATCACGACGCGATTACAGGTATACTTCGCGGCTGAATTTTTACGGCGATTTCGCCGCTCAAGCCTGCGGTAAGGCCGCTGGCGCCAGGTCCCCCCTCTTCATGAAGCAGATACGCAACTTCTCGATCATCGCCCATATCGATCATGGCAAGTCGACGCTCGCCGATCGATTTATCCAGCTATGCGGTGGCCTGGCAGATCGTGAAATGTCGGAGCAGGTCCTCGATTCCATGGACCTTGAGCGGGAACGCGGCATTACGATCAAGGCACAGAGCGTGTCGCTCGACTACAAGGCCAAGAATGGCGAGATCTACCAGCTGAATTTCATCGACACGCCGGGCCACGTGGACTTTTCCTACGAGGTATCCCGATCCCTGGCGGCGTGCGAAGGGGCCTTGCTGGTGGTGGATGCGGCACAGGGCGTCGAGGCGCAAAGTGTCGCGAACTGCATCACGGCGATCGACCAGGGGCTTGAAGTGCTGCCCGTGCTTAACAAGATCGACCTGCCTGCGGCTGAGCCGGAGAAAGTCGTTGCCGAGATCGAGGACATCATCGGTATCGATGCGCAGGATGCGATCCATGTCAGCGCGAAGACGGGACAGGGCATACCCGAACTTCTGGAGCAGATTGTCGAACTCATCCCGCCGCCCCAGGGCGATCCGGAGGGTCCGCTGCAGGCGTTGATTATTGACTCCTGGTTCGATAACTACGTGGGCGTGGTGTCGCTTGTTCGGGTTATGAACGGCAACCTCGCCAAGGGCAGCAAGATAAAGGTCATGTCCACGGGGATTTCCTATAACGCAGATCGGGTCGGTGTGTTCACCCCCAAAATGGAAGATCGGAAGGAGCTACGGACCGGGGAGGTCGGGTTCGTTATCGCAGCGATCAAGGATATTTATGGGGCGCCGGTCGGGGATACGCTGACGACGACAAAAAACCCCTGCGAGAAAATGCTACCGGGGTTCAAGCAGGTCCAGCCACGCGTATTCGCAGGCCTGTTCCCGATCAGCTCTGATGATTATGAAAGCTTCAGAGAAGCACTGCAGAAGTTGCGCCTGAATGACGCGGCCCTGCATTTTGAGCCCGAGACATCTGCGGCCCTGGGATTTGGGTTCCGCTGCGGTTTCCTCGGCATGTTGCACATGGAAATCGTCCAGGAGCGACTCGAACGCGAGTACGACCTCGAACTCATAACGACAGCACCAACGGTGGTGTTTGAGATTATCGATACGAGTGGCAACGTATTCCACGTCGATAATCCTTCCAAATTGCCGCCGGCCAATGAAATCTCGGAGCTTCGCGAACCAATCATATCAGCCAATATCCTCGTTCCGGAGGCGCACGTCGGTGCTGTTATCAAGCTGTGTATCGATAAACGCGGGGTGCAAAAGCAGATGCGTTACCTTGGGGGGCAGGTTGCGATTGAATACGAATTGCCGTTGGCAGAGGTCGTTCTCGACTTTTTCGATCGTCTAAAGTCCGTCAGTCGCGGATTCGCGTCGTTTGACTATCATTTCCTGCGTTTTCAACCGGCGCAGCTGGTGCGGCTGGATGTACTCATCAACAACGAGCGCGTCGATGCCCTGTCGATCATTCTTCACAAGGAAAATGTGAGAACTCGTGGACGAGAATTGGTCGAAAAGATGAGAGAATTGATACCTCGACAGATGTTCGACGTCGCGATCCAGGCTGCCGTTGGCAGTCAGGTTATCGCGCGCAGCACAGTCAAGGCGCTGCGCAAGAATGTGACGGCCAAGTGCTACGGTGGTGACGTGTCGCGCAAACGCAAGCTGCTGGAGAAACAGAAGGCCGGTAAGAAAAGAATGAAACAGGTTGGTTCGGTAGAGATCCCGCAGGATGCATTCCTCGCTGTATTGCGAACAGACAAGTGAGTACGAATTTTGATTATTAATCTGGCATTGATTCTGACGGTCCTGACAGCGGTTACGGGTGTCATCGTTGCCCTGGACAAGTTTGTCTGGAAGACGGACATGGCAGACAGTCGGCAAGCGCCGGGCGGTCAACAAATACTTGTAGAGTACGCTCGCTCGTTTTTCCCGGTGTTGTTGTTTGTCCTCGTCATTCGTTCCTTTATCTTCGAACCGTTTCGTATTCCGTCCGGGTCGATGATGCCGACCTTGCTGGAAGGGGACTTCATTTTCGTCAAGAAGTACGCCTACGGCCTGCGCCTGCCGGTCACGGAGACCAAGGTGATCGAGACCGGCAGCCCGGAGAGGGGGGATGTCATGGTTTTCCGCCTGCCATCAGACCCGAGCATCAACTACATCAAGCGCGTCATTGGACTGCCTGGCGATACCGTGGTTTATGAGCGGCAGCGGTTGACCATCAATGGGCAACCGGTGGATCTCCAGCGCGGGGAAGGCAGCTCCTGGAACGTGCCACTGTTCGTGGAGGACCTCGACGGCCGGGTGCACGAGATCCTGGTCACCAATCCCGAATTTTCGACGCGCGACAACACGTACCGGGTACCCGAAGGGCATTTCTTTGTAATGGGCGATAATCGTGATCGTAGCAAGGACAGTCGCTTTATCGGGGCGATTCCCGAGGAGTATCTTGTCGGTGAGGCGGTCCGCATCTGGATGCATTTCGTGCCGTGGAACATGCCGGATTGGGACCGTGTTGGGATGAAAATCCAATAATGTGGTGCCAGTCACTGATTTGACCGGTAAGATCGCGTTACGTTAAGCGATGTAGCGCACTACAAGCGCAGTGGATTGAGCGGAGAAGGTCGTATGTCTTTGAATTACTTGGAAAAGTCGCGAAACAAGCGTCAGCAGGCCGGTATGACGACCTTGGGCCTGGTTATCCTGGTGATGTTCGTCGGGCTGTTCGCCTTCGCCGGTATCCGCTTGACTCCGATATACCTCAACTACATGAAAGTCGTTGGCGTCGTGGATGGCGTGGTTAAGGAATTTGATGGTCAAAATGCCACGCGTGGCGCAATCCGCACCTCCATCGCCCGCCGTTTTGACATCGAGAGCGTTGATATCATTCAAGCCAAGGACGTCAAGGTGACAGCGGTTGATGGTGGCTTCGAAGTTGCAGCAGCCTACCCACACAAGTCCCCGTTCATTGCCAATATTTCATTTGTGGTGGACTTCGATAAGAGAATGCTAATCCGCCGCTAGCCAACCTGGCCGGACGGTGGCCCGGCAAAAAGAGCGATAACATTGGAAAAGGCCGAGAGCTGGCTCGACAAAACGCTGCACTATCGCTTTCATGATGCGAGCCTGTTGATCCAGGCGCTGACGCACAGAAGCGCGAATGGCAGCAACAACGAGCGTCTGGAGTTTCTCGGCGATGCCGTACTTGACTTCGTTATTTCCGATGCCGTATTCAAGCGGCGGCCCGACGCCAGCGAAGGCGACCTTAGTAAATTACGTGCGTCGCTGGTCAAGGATACTTCTCTCGCAAAACTGGCTGCCGATCTGGGAATCGGTGAACACCTGATTCTGGGTAGTGGCGAGCGCAAGACCGGCGGGCATCGTCGTGAGTCGATCCTCGCTGATGCCCTGGAAGCGATTTTCGGAGCCGTATTCCTGGATTCAGGATTTGCTGCTGCAACGGAAATTATCGGGCGTGTTTATGCCCGGCGACTGGAGGAGCTGCCCGACGCTGAGGATCTGCGCGATGCGAAGACGCGACTGCAGGAATGGCTGCAGGCCCGCAAGCTTTCTGTGCCCGATTACGAGCTCGTCGAGGCCACGGGTAAAGCGCACCAGCAACGCTTCGTTGTCTCGTGCACGGTCAGCGAGTTGTCGCAGAAGACCGAAGGTGAGTCCACGACGCGGCGCAAGGCAGAACAAAAGGCGGCGCGGCGCATGCTGGAAATTTTTGCGGGGAACGCCCATGAGTAAGCATCGCTGCGGAATGGTTGCCGTCATAGGCCGACCAAATGTTGGCAAATCAACTTTGATTAACGCGGTTATGGGTCGCAAGGTCAGCATCGTGACGGCGAAGCCCCAGACCACCCGACACCGAATTCTCGCGGTACATTCGGATGAGGCTGCACAGATTATTTTTGTCGATACGCCTGGCTTGCATCGCAAGGCTGGCAAAGCGATGAACAGGTTGATGAATCGTACCGCCGCCAATGCCCTTGCAGATGCCGACGTCATTCTATTCGTCACTGACGCAACCCACTGGACGACCGAGGACGATGACGTCCTCAAACGGCTCAAACAGGCACATGCACCGGTGGTCGCTGTGCTTAACAAGATCGACAAGGTGCATCCTCGCGAGAAACTACTGGACGCGCTGGGCTTGATGGCGGCGCGGCATGACTTCGCTGAGATCATCCCGATCTCAGCGCATAAACACGACAATCTCGACCAGTTGATGTCGATGCTGCCGAAATATCTCCCGGAATCACCACCGTTGTTCCCCGCGGATATGCACACGGATCGCAGCAAGGAATTCCATGTGGCCGAGGTGATTCGCGAAAAGCTCACGCTCATGCTCCACCAGGAGCTCCCGTATGGCCTGACCGTACAGGTCGAGCGTTATCTCGTTGAAGACAACGGTGTGACGATAAACGCTGTTATCTGGGTCGAACGCGACAGTCAGAAGGGGATCGTCGTTGGCAAGAATGGCAGTGTGCTGAAGAAAGTGGGCAGGTCCGCGCGGCTTGAACTCAAGGAATTGTTGGAGTGCAACGTGCATCTGGAGCTGTGGGTCAAGGTGAAGACCAACTGGGCCGACAACGAGAAGGATCTCATGAGCCTCGGTTACGAAGCGCCCTAGGCCCTAGCAGCGATCGTCGATGAGCAGGCGCGTTCAGCAACAGCCGGGTTATGTCCTGCATCATCGGCCATTTCAGGATTCCAGCCAGATACTCGATATCCTGACGCGCGATCATGGCAAGGTGTCCGTCGTGGCGCGAGGGAGCCGGGGTTCCAAGTCCCGCCTGGCCGGCGTGTTGCGCCCGTTCCTGCCATTGCGAGTTTCCTGGGTGGCAAAGTCTGACCTCGGTACGTTAACGGGTGCCGAAGCTGCAGGTGCGCCATCCGGGTTGCGTGGCGACGCGCTGTTGTCCGCCTACTACGTTAACGAGCTGATGCTGTATTTTCTGCACCGTCACGATCCCCAGCCGGAGATCTACGACCTTTACGAACAGTCCATCCAGGCGCTGTGCGGCACGTCAAATGTCGCGGCCAACCTGCGGCACTTCGAACTCGAGTTCCTCAGCCTGCTGGGTTATGCGCTAAACCTTGATCGTGTGGCGGGCACGCATGACGACGTCGACCCGGATCTCCATTACGACTACCGGGTCGAGGATGGCCCGGTTCCCGTCGAGCGCAAGGAGGGACCGCTTGTGTTCAGCGGTGCCACGTTGCTGGCGATAGCGGCAGCGCAATTCGATGACGCCAACGTACTCCGTGCCGCCAACCGGCTGTTGCGCGACGTCGTCGGTTATCATCTGGGCGGCAAAGAGCTGAAGAGCCGCAAGGTGCTGCTGGAGGTCCATCGCGGTAGAATTGCGCCACCCCGGAAACCAGACAACCTGAATGAGTAAAGAAAACCCAATATATCTCGGTGTCAATATAGACCACGTTGCCACGCTCCGGCAGGCGCGTGGTACGACGTATCCGCGTCCGGCGGAGGCCGCCGATGTGGCGGAGCGGGCCGGCGCCGACAGCATTACCGTGCACCTGCGCGAGGATCGTCGGCATATCCAGGACCATGACCTCCGCGAGATAAATGAGGTCATGCGTACCCATATGAACCTCGAGATGGCTGTGACAGACGAAATGGTCGGGATCGCGAAGCAGCTCCAGCCCACAGACGTTTGCCTGGTGCCGGAAAAGCGCGAGGAGCTGACGACCGAGGGCGGGCTGGATGTTGCCGGCCAGCTCGACAAGGTCCGCGCAGCCTGCATGGAACTGGGCTCCGCGGGTATCCGCGTATCGCTGTTTATCGACCCGGAGCGGGAGCAGCTTGATGCAGCGGTTGCGGCCGGTGCGCCGGTCGTCGAGCTCCACACGGGAAAATATGCCGATTCTGAGGGCGATGAGCAGGCAGAAGAGCTTGAGCGCATCATTAATGCGGCGCGCTATGGGCACGGTCTCGGTCTGGTGATCAATGCAGGTCACGGGCTGCATTACCAAAACGTCAAACCCATCGCGCGCATCGAACAGGTTGTCGAACTCAACATCGGCCATGCCATCATTGCGCGGGCAATTTTCGATGGTCTCGGTTCGGCCGTCACTGAAATGAAGCGCCTGATGCTCGCAGCGCGAGCGGAGTGATCGGCCGGTGATCTTTGGTATTGGTACAGACATCGTCGAGCTCAGTCGCATAGAGCAGATCTACGGTCGCTATGGCGATCATTTCGCAAGGCGTATCCTCATGGAAGAGGAAATGGAGCTGTACGAGCACAGCAAGAACCCCGTCCGTTTTCTTGCCATGCGCTTTGCTGGCAAAGAGGCTACGGTGAAGGCAATGGGGACCGGTTTTGCTCACGGTGTGTGGCTGCGCGACGTGGGAATTTTGAACAGCGACTGGGGTAGACCTGTAATAGTCTGGTCCGAGCGAGGCAGTCGAGTCTGCGCACGCCTCGGCATTGGCAGCGGTCACGTCAGTCTTACCGATGACGCGGGGCTGGTGATGGCCTTCGCGGTCGTCGAGCACGCAGAACACAAGGGTTAGACAAACGCATGCACTGTTTTTCATTCGATATCGAAACGGTCCCCGACGTTGAAGCCGGGCGCCAATTACTTGAACTGGATGGCCTGTCCGACGAGGACGTCGCAACGGCAATGATGTTCAAACGCCAGCAGGCCGTCGGGCACGACTTCCTGCCGTTGCACCAGCATCGTGTGGTGGCAATTTCCGTTACGTTTCGCACGGCCGACACGTTCAAGGTCTGGAGCCTTGGGGACGAGGGTTCCGGCGAAGCCGAACTCGTCAAGCGTTTCTTTGACGGCGTCGACCGCTATACGCCAGACCTGATCTCCTGGAACGGTGGCGGTTTCGATTTGCCGGTTCTGCATTACCGCGCGCTCAAACACGGTATCCAGGCGCCGCGCTATTGGGAGAACGGTGAATCCGATCGTGACTTCAAATGGAACAACTACCTGAGCCGCTATCACTGGCGCCATGTGGATCTGATGGATGTACTGGCGAACTTCAATAATCGAGCGTTCGCCAAGCTCGATGAGATCGCGGTCATGCTGGGTTTTCCCGGCAAGCTCGGGATGAGCGGGGACAAGGTGTGGGACAAGTATCTTGAGGGCGGCATCAAGGAGATTCGGGATTACTGCGAGACCGATGTTCTGAACACCTGGCTGGTGTACCTCCGGTTCGAATTCATGCGTGGCCATCTCGACGCCAAGGACCTGCAGCGCGAGTATGCGCTTGTGCGCAGCACGCTTGCGGGCATGGACCAGCCGCATCTCAATGAATTTCTCAAGGCCTGGCCAGAGTCGAACCAGTAATGGCGCGCAAGAAGCGGCGCGGGCCGGAAACAGCCGTCATCGGCGGTGTCACGCACGACGGCCGCGGTATTGCAGACACTGACGGCAAGAAAGTCTTTATTACCGGTGCGCTCGAAGGCGAGACCGTTACCTACCAGCGGCGCAAGTTCCACCGTAATTTCGATGAAGCCGAATTGCTTGAGGTACACGAGTCATCATCCGACCGTATAGAAGCGAGATGTGAAGCCTTTGGCCGCTGCGGCGGCTGTTCGTTGCAACATATTACGCCCGAGCATCAGCGCGATATTAAGGCGCAAACGTTGAAAGATAACCTGGAACGTATCGGACGCGTGACGCCGGAGACGTGGCTCGAACCAATGACAGGACCCGTCTGGAACTATCGTCGTCGTGCGCGACTGGCGGTGAAGGATGTTTACGGCAAGGGCCGAACACTGGTGGGCTTTCGCGAACGGCACGCGCCGTATATTACGGACATGCAGCGTTGCGAGGTGCTGGCGCAGCCCATCGATGGAATGATCTCAGACCTCAGCGAGATGGTCGGGAGTCTGTCGATAAAGGCGCGCTTGCCGCAAATCGAGGTTGCCGTGGCCGAGAACGATATCGCACTTGTGTTTCGTGTGCTCGACCCGCCTACCGAAGCAGACAACGATTTGTTACGCCAGTTTGGAAAGACACATGAACTGCGTATTTATTTGCAGACCGGTGGACTGGACACGGTTTCGTTGTTTTACCCGGAATCGGTCGATGACCCGCTGTACTACACGTTACCGGAATTCGATATTCGCGTGGATTTCGAACCCATCGACTTCGTGCAGGTTAACAGCGACATCAACAGGCGCATGGTTCATTTCGCGACGGAACAACTGGGCGCGGGTCCTGGTGACCGGGTGTTGGACCTGTTCTGCGGGATCGGCAATTTTTCCCTTGCGATCGCGCGGCAAGCGGGCACCGTGCTGGGTGTCGAAGGCGAGGCGAGCCTGACGCAACGCGCGGCCATGAACGCCAGTCGCAACGGCCTTGATAATGTGTCATTTCGAGTCGCCGACCTGAGCAAGATCGATGGCACCGAAAGTTGGGTGAAAGAGGGCTGGGACCGTATGTTGCTCGACCCCGCCCGCAGCGGCGCAGCCGAGGTGGTAACAAGAATGCACCTGTTCGGGCCGGAACGGATTGTTTATGTATCGTGTCATCCCGGTACGCTCGCGCGCGACGCCGGAACTTTGGTCCACGAGCAGGGATATCGGCTTGAATCGGCCGGGATCATTGATATGTTCCCGCACACGGCACATGTAGAATCAATCGCAGTATTCAGGAAATCGTGAACGCAGGGAGTGAGGCTCAACGGATGTCGCTCGGACCCGTGATGCTCGACATAGAAGGGCTGTCCCTTAGCCCGGCCGACCGTGATCTGCTGCGGGAGCCTGCTGTGGGTGGCGTCATCCTGTTTACCCGTAATTACGAGTCCCCGGAACAGATCGCCGACCTGGTTGGCGAAATTCGGGCGTTGCGGAGCCCGCGGCTGCTCGTAGCAGTGGACCATGAAGGCGGCCGTGTACAACGTTTTCGCGATGGGTTCACAGCCGTCCCACCGATGCGTCTTATCGGACACGAATTCGATCGCAACCCGGAGTCCGGGTTGCAGGCGGCCCGCGAGGCTGGCTGGCTGATCGCGTCGGAGCTGCGCGCCGTCGGCGTCGACCTGTGCTTCGCGCCCTGTGTCGATCTCGACTGGGGTATCAGCGAGATCATTGGCAACCGGTCATTTCATCGCAAGGCAGACGCAGTCGCCGATTTGTCGAATGCATTTGCCCGAGGATTGCGCAGCGCCGGCATGGCGGCGGTCGCAAAGCACTTCCCGGGTCACGGTGCTGTCATTGCGGATTCTCACCTGAAACTCCCGGTCGATCACAGGGAATACGGGATCGTGCTCGACGACATGCGTCCTTACGAACGGCTGGTCAATAACGGCGCTATCGCAGGGGTCATGCTCGCGCACATCGTCTATGAGAAGATTGACACGAACCCGGCTGGCTTCTCTGAGTACTGGATTCAGCGAGAGTTGCGCTCACGCCTGGGTTTCGGTGGCGCAGTGTTTTGTGACGACCTGAGCATGAAAGCGACGAGAGACTATGGCTCTATGGCTGAACGCGGGCGTCTGGCACTGGCCGCCGGCTGCGACATGATTCTTGTGTGCAACGACCGCGATGCGGCTCACGAAGCGGTAGACGCGCTCAATGAATACTCAAATCCTCTGTCGCTTGTCCGCCTCGCACGCTTGCATGGCACAGGACAACCATTACGGGAGACGTTGATGGCGAGCGAGGAGTGGCGGTCGGTCAACGAACGTTTTTCTCACTGGAGCGACCGTCCTGAGTTTCACCTGGATGCATAGAGGCGATTGATGACGACAAGCTTTGGACTCATTATCGGGAGCGGCTGGGAAAATCTTCCAGGCAATGACCCGGGCGCCGAGGTAGGGACGGCCTACGGCAAGCCGTCCGCGCCGGTCCACCGGCTTCAGTTTGGCAAGACTCACGTATTGACGCTTGCCCGCCACGGCGAAGGCCATTCGCTGCCGCCACACGTCATCAACTACCGCGCCAACGTTGTTGCATTGAAAAAGCTCGGCGCTGATGCGGTGATCGGATTGAATACCGTCGGTGTCATCACAGGACTCCGTGAGCCCGGACAGATTGCGATTCCGGACCAGCTACTCGACTATACCTGGGGCCGCGAACACACCATTTACGACGGACGGCGCGGCAAGGTCGCGCACATTGATTTCACAGAGCCTTTCTCGGACGGTCTGCGCCGTGAGCTGCTGGCCGCAGCGGGCAAAGCCGGGGTTGATTGCTGCGATGGCGGAGTCTATGCGACCACGCAGGGTCCGCGGCTCGAGACAGCGGCAGAGGTCGACCGCCTCGAGCGCGACGGCGCAGATTACATAGGGATGACGGCTATGCCCGAAGCGGCGATCGCGCGGGAGGTCGGTGTTCACTATGCGTGCATAGCAATGATCGTTAATCGTGCGGCAGGTCGTGGCGATGTGCCCATTCACGACGACGTCGAGTCCAGTACGCTCGCAGCAAGAAATGCGACGATGTCGTTACTCGAAGCCTTCTTCGAAGCGGTATGATGCCCAACGATGAAACCCGTTAAGCGCGATATCCTCGAACAGGTCCTGGCCAGCACGACGGAGCCCGTACTGATCGTTAGCGTCGACCAGGCTGACTGGCCCGTCGCGTTTGCCAATTCGGCATTCTCACCAATCGGTGGAGATGAAGTGGCTGGCAAGCCGTTCGCAGACGTTATCGAGGAGATCGCGGGCCGCGAACTCGCGCTTGAAGTCAGCGAATCAGTGCGTTCGGGCCAGGAAACGAGTTTCCCAGTCGAGTTTCGCAGCCGTGAATACCTGCTCGTTTTGAAGCCGATGCAGCTCAGCGGTGATAAGACAGCCCGCAATTACGCTGCCTACTGGCGTAGCAGTACCAGTTCGACGACAGCTGACGGCGCTGAGATGCATCACGCTCTGCTGAAGGCGAAACGTCGCATTCGGGATCTTTCTCGGGACGACCCGATTACCGGGTTGCTCAACGGAAGGGCGTTTCGCGAGGTCTTTGAACACGATTGGGCGGTCGCGGCACGTGACAAAGGGCGCTTGTCGGTTGTTGTGTTCAGGCTCAATGAGTTTGATGCCTACATGGAAGTATTCGGACGCCATGCTTCGGATTCCTGCCTGCGCAGGGTAGGGAGTGCGATACGCCGCTGCCTGAGACGCGCGAGTGACGTTGTTGCCCGGCCGGATGGCGCGTGTTTTGTTGCACTGTCACACGCGTCTGACGAACACGGTGTACGCGAATTCGCCGCCAGGATCTCTACTGCTGTGCGCGAACTCGGACTGCATCACCCGCGATCGAGTTCGTCGAAGTTCGTTACGGTGACGTTCGAGGTTGCGGTAGCCGATACGGCAAGCGAAGAGCGCAATGCAGCCGATTTTCTGAACGCGCTACTCGGAGCCGTACCCGAGTAATTCCGCTGCGCCGCTTTCTTCCTCTTCGTCCTCAACGCGCGTGACTTTCGCCAGTACCCCGAATTTTGGGTGGTCGTAGTAGCGCAGCTCGCCATTCTTCAGGATGCGGTCTTCCTGGATGCGGTAATAGGCCGGCGGCGCTTCTGGCGGCGCGCCTGTGCCATTAAGCAGGTCGCCCACCATAACGTCGCCAAGCCGTTCGACTTCGTCTTGGCTGATTCCCAGGACATCTGTGGCTTGCAGCTGCAGATCGACAACGAGATGCAGGTAGCGGCCCAGATAGAGCGTTAATTCGCCATCAAGCCCAGCGCTTGGCAGTGCCAGCCGATGCAGCGGGATAGCGTCGGTTTGCTCGTTCGGCCAGGTGGCCTGGGTCCAACCGAAATGCATGATGGGCTCATAGATATCCAGCCGTTTCATGCGGTCCATAATGTCACCGAGCTGGAAGTCCGCCTCGTCGAGCAGGACAAGCTCTGCATCGGGCAGGGGTTCGAACTCTTCGCCGGGTTCCACGGGCAGCTCCTCGACAAACTCAATATCTTCGTCGAGTGGCAGTAATTCTGGCTCGGGCTCATCGCGCAGGAAGATTTCGCTGCCGGTCATGACTTCCTGGGCGTACCGGAAGACGATGACCTCCACCGTATAGCGGCGAATCTCCGGCACTTCTTCCAATTCAATGTCGCCGAGCATCTCCTGCGCCATTGCAGGCAGGAACATGGCCAGGGACAGCAGAGTGATTGTCAACTTACGCATCATTATCTTCTTTGACCATAAGACGGCCTAACAGGTTCTCGATTGTGACGAACCGCTTGTCGAGATCACTGAGGTCGTCCTTTATCTGGAGCCGATGGGAGCCCTGCAAACGGTATCGCTTGCTGTCATTTTGCACTAATTGGATGAGTGCGACAGGGTCAATGCGGCTGTCCTGACCGAAAACCAGGTAGCCACCCTTGTCTGCGGCGTCGATCTTCTCGATCCCGGCACGCGTGGCGAGCTTCTTTAGAGCCGCTATACGCACAAGATTCCTGGCGCTGTCCGGGAGCAGACCGAAGCGATCGATCAGCTCGACCTGCAACTCGCGGAGTTCCTCTGCCGTTTCAGCAGCCGAGATTCGCTTGTAGAGAATAAGCCGCAGATGTACGTCAGGCACATAATCGTCGGGTAGCAATGCGGGAATATGCAGATTAATTTCCACGCCTGCGTGCAATGGGGCTTCCAGGTCAGGCTCGTTGCCTGCCCTCAGTGACTCCACGGCCCGGCCGAGCAGCTCTGTGTACAGCGAAAAACCGATCTCCTGAATCTGGCCGCTCTGCGTGTCACCCAGTAATTCACCGGCACCACGAATCTCGAGATCATGAGTGGCAAGCGTGAATCCGGAGCCAAGATCCTCCAGCGAGTCGATGGCTTCGAGTCGCTTGATGGCGTCGGCAGTCATGACGGCTTTCGGAGGAGCAACCAGGTACGCATAGGCGCGGTGGTGTGACCGACCGACACGGCCGCGCAGCTGATGCAGCTGCGCCAGGCCAAAACGATCGGCCCGGTTGATGATGATGGTGTTGGCAGTCGGCACATCGATGCCGCTCTCGACGATGGTTGTGCATAGCAGCACGTTGAAGCGCCGGTGATAGAAATCGAGCATGACCTGCTCGAGTTCGCGTTCCGGCATCTGGCCGTGCCCGATACGAATGCTGGCTTCGGGAACGAGTTTCTCGAGCTGCTGTTCAATCCGACCGATGTCCTCCACACGGTTGTGAATGAAATACACCTGCCCGCCGCGTTTGATTTCGCGCAGGCAGGCTTCGCGAATGATGACGTCATTCCACTCTGAAACAAACGTCTTGACCGCAAGGCGCTCGGCCGGCGGTGTCGTTATCAGGGACATCTCGCGGAGGCCGCCCAGGGCCATGTTTAGCGTTCTCGGGATAGGCGTCGCGGTGAGGGTCAGGATATCGATTTCGCTGCGCAGCGACTTGATGGCCTCCTTGTGGCGAACTCCGAAGCGGTGCTCTTCATCGACGATGATAAGGCCAACGTCGTGGAAGTCCTTCGTGTGTTGCAGCAGTTTGTGCGTGCCGATCACGACATCGACTGCGCCCGACCGCAAGCCGGCGACGATGTCCTTGACCTCTTTTGCCGACTGGAAACGCGACAGCACCTCAACACGTATGGGCCAGTCCGCAAAGCGATCCCGGAAATTCTGTCCATGCTGCTGGGCGAGCAGGGTTGTTGGCACGAGCACGGCAACCTGCTTGCCACCATGCACGGCAGCAAACGTAGCGCGCAGCGCGACCTCCGTCTTGCCGAAACCGACGTCGCCACAGACAACGCGATCCATCGGCTGGTTGCTGCCGAGGTCTTCGAGGACATCGTCGATCGTGTGCGCCTGGTCTTCGGTGAGTTCGAATGGAAACCCCGACTCGAAGGTCCGGTAGTCAGATTCTGGCCAGCGGAAGCGATGTCCCGGGCGCGCGGCGCGACGCGCGTAAACATCGAGCAATTCGGCTGCGACGTCGCGGATCTTCTTTATTGCACGACGTTTCGCTTTGGCCCATTGGTCGCTGCCGAGGCGATGCAACGGCGCGTGATCGGGTGAGGCACCTGTATAGCGAGAGATCAGGTCCAGCGCGTGTACAGGTACGTACAGCTTGTCATTGTCCGCATACTCAAGGTGCAGGAACTCAGCCGTAATCCCTCCTGCTTCAAGCGTTGTCAGCCCCAGGTAACGGCCAACACCGTATTCCTCGTGTACCACCGGGGATCCGGGTTCGAGATCGTTGAGCTGGCGAATAATTGTTTCAGGATCGCGGTCGCTCCGGCGGCGGCGCTTGCGTGTGTGAGTGCGCTCGCCGAACAGCTGCTGTTCGCTAATGACGGCGACTTTTGCGCCCGGTAACAGCACGCCGTTGTCGACGGGCGCGACCGCGACGCCGATGCGGTGCGTGTCGTCCCTGAAGTCCTGCCACGTCTCGATGCGCACAAGGTCGAGGCCGCGCCCCGATATCATGTCGAACAGTTGCTCACGACGGCCTCGCGAATCGGTCGTAAACAGGACCCGACCGTCGAAATCGCCGAGGAACTGCATCAGTGCGGCGGCAGCGTCCTCGTAGCGTGCTTCGATCTTCATCGCGGGTGGCATGCGCGTGTTGACGTTCAGGCTACGAGCTGACTCAGCGATGGATTGAGTGGCATAGGTAATGCTGGAAAATTCCGCGAGACGTTCCGGAATTGTCTCGGGTGCGATAAAGGTTTCCTCAACGCTCAGGATCGGGCGCTCGCGATCGAGACTACAGAGTTCGTAGCGTTCTCGCGCTTCGACCCAGAACTGTTCCAGCAACGCATCGAGGCCGGCCGGGGCCAGCACGATGCAGTCGGCTGGCAGGAAGTCGGGCAGGGACGCTGTTGATGCAAAGAAGAGGGGCAGGTAGTACTCGATGCCGCCGTGCGCGATACCCTCGGAGATATCGTTGTAAACGCGAGATTTGCCTGGTTGACCTTCGAAGCGCTCCCGGTAGCGGTCACGGAACTGTCGAATTGCATCGGCATCGAGCGGCACTTCCCGCGCCGGCAGTATATCGATTGCAGTGATGCGCTCGCCGGACAACTGGGTCTCGGCGGAGAAGTAGCGCAGCGACTCGATGTCGTCATCGAAGAAATCGATTCGCACAGGCGCCGTTGCACCCATTGGGAATACGTCGATGAGCATGCCGCGAACGGCGAACTCGCCGTGCTCGGATACCTGTGGCACGCGCAGGTACCCGGAGTCGATCAGCGAGTCCGTAAACGACGCGCGGGGCAGTTCCTGTCCCTCGCGCAGCGACAGGGATCTTGCGGCCACATAGTCGACAGGCGGTAGCCGTTGCTGCAGAACCGTTGCTGCGGCAATAACGATGCCCCTGCGCATCGAGGGTAGTGCTGAGAGCACGCGCAGGCGTTGCGAAATGATGTCCTGATGCGGCGAGAAACTGTCCCACGGCAGTGTTTCCCATTCGACAAAATGCTCGACCGGGAAATCATCGCTGGTAAAGAAGCGAATCTCGGTCTCAAGCTGGTCAGCGTGCCGCGGGTCTTCCGCCATGACGACCACAGGCCTGTCAACCCGCTGCGCCAGTTCCGCAGCCGCCAGTGCCAGGCTCGCGCCGATCAGGCGGCCCCACGAAAACTGGGTTCCGGGCGCAGGCGGGCCGAATTTAGGGGGTAATAGCAGTGGCGTCGTCACGGGGTCGCTCAGCGAGACTTGCAGAATTTGGGGCCGCGATTATTACACAATGCACAACGTCGCTCTCGCACATCCTTGTGCTTCGCGACATAAGTGCGTCCTGCACAAAAAAGCCCGGGCCGATGCCGACCCGGGCTGCTTTGAAATACTGTCTTAAGGCTTAGCGCTTCAGGACGGCGTGAATCACTTTGTCATGCTCGAAAAACACGACGAAATTGGTGTATTCCCAGCGCGTGATCGGCGGATCGCCTACCGGCGCCTTGACCGAGGCTGGGCTGCCAAACTTCGCTTCAACGCTGGCCTGGGTCATGCCACGGCTTGGGCGTCCGTCGCCAGACATCGCTGATGCACCGTCCATTTTGAGCGTGTCGGCACTCGCCGTGCCCATTGCTGCGAAGAGCAAAGCGATCAGTGTCATCGTACGCAATTTGGCCATGGTTCTACTCCACATTATGTCTATCCTGGTCGTCCTGCGACTATAGCACCGCAACGCGGGATGAGACATGCGAACTGTGTCACAATGCGGCCCAATGCTGAATCCAGTCGAACTCTTTGTCGGGCTGCGCTACCTGAGGGCCAAGCGGCGCACCCGTTTCGTGTCCTTTATCACACTGATTTCCCTTCTCGGAATTGCGCTCGGCGTTGCCGCTCTGATCGTCATCCTGTCAGTCATGAACGGTTTCGAGGGCGAGCTCCGAAATCGCCTGTTGAGCATGTCGGCGCACGGGACCGTGAGCGGCAGCGACGGCCCGATTCTCGAGTGGCAGTCGCTCGTCGATGAGGTCAGCGCACAAGAGGGCGTCGCGGCGGCGGCTCCGTTTGTGCAGATCGAAGGCATGATCCAGTCGGGACGGGACCTGCTGGGGGTCATGGTGCACGGCGTCGATCCCGCCTGGGAGGATGCGCTGTCCGGCGACATGATCAACATGGTTGAGGGCCGTCTCGACATGCTGGAGCCGGGCGCGCGCGGAATTATTCTTGGGCGCATCCTGGCTTACAACCTGAATGCGAGAATCGGTGATGGGGTGGTATTGCTGGTGCCGCGACCGGTAGGCGACGGCACGCTCGAACCGGTACTCGAGCGATTTGTTCTTCGTGGTGTATTCGAGGCCGGTCTGGCTGATCATGACAGTGTGCTGGCGCTGGTGCATGCGGGCGACGCGGCGAGCATTCTCGACATCGACGGCGCCGTGACCGCGGTGCGTTTTCGTACTGACGATGTCATGGCCGCACCGGCTGTTGCGGCGTCGCTGCAGCAGCGTCTCGGAGACGCGGTCACGATCAGCGACTGGACCGTAGAGAACGGTAGTTACTTTCGCGCCATTCGCATCGAGAAGATGATGATGTCGCTGATCTTGTCGCTGATTATCGGTGTGGCCGCATTCAACATCGTCGCCAGCCTTGTCATGGTTGTCACCGACAAGACAACCGATATCGCTGTTCTTCGTACCTTGGGTATGGGTCCCAACGGCGTCGTGCGCGTCTTCTTTGTTCAGGGTGCGCTCATCGGTTGGGCCGGCGTGTTGATCGGTGTGACGCTGGGCGTTGTACTCGCAATCTATGTTCCGGTGGTGGCACCGTTTCTCGAGCAGCTGTTTGGTTTCCAGATCATGCCAGGCGATGTGTACTACGTGTCGCGAATTCCGTCTGAGCTTGAATGGCAGGATGTTACCGTGATCGCGATCGCCGCATTCGTTCTGACATCACTTGCGACCCTGTACCCGGCACGCCGTGCTGCGTTGGTGAATCCCGCTGAAGCATTGCGGTACGAGTAGACGATGACCGGACTTTTTGAAATGTGGATCGGCAGTCGCTACGTGCGTTCGCGCAGCCGTAATAAATTCGTATCGCTTATCTCGGCGATTTCAATGCTTGGTATTGCGATTGCTGTTCTCGTTCTTATCGTTGTCATGTCGGTGGTTAACGGCTTTGAACGGGAACTCAAAGATCGCCTTCTCGCAATGACTGCGCATGCAAGCATCGAAAATGTCGATGGCAAGCTGGCAGAGGCAGATGTTCTGCGCGGTGTCGCACTCAGGAATGCACGTGTCAGTGCTGCGGCGCCCTACATTGACGGCAAGGCCTTGCTCGTTGCCGGCAAGCAGTTGAGCGGCGCTGAGCTACGCGGCATTGAGCCGAAGCTCGAAGATACGGTGTCGGGTATATCAGGTGTGATGCAGGAGGGTGCGCTTGATGCACTTCAGCCGGGTACGTTCAATATCGTACTGGGTATCGAGCTGGCGGATGAGTTGCAGGTTGCGGTGGGGGAAAAAGTCACCGTGACGCTCGCGCAGGGCATTGTCACCCCGGCCGGTGTCATACCCAGGACAAAACGATTTACCGTTAGTGGTATTTACCGGGTGGGAATGTACGAGTTCGACCGGCGGCTCGCGTTCATCAGTCTCGGTGATGCGCAACGCTTGTACCGTAAGAAGGACACCGTGACCGGGGTCCGCCTGGCCGTGACGGACATTTATGCGGCACCGGACATCGTCCGCGAAGTGGCTCGGGAACATGGCGCGCTGGTGCTCGTAAACGACTGGACACGCCGTCATGTGAACTTCTTTCGGTCCATCCAGATAACGAAGTCGATTCTGTTCGTTATTCTGCTCATGGTTATCGCCGTTGCCGCATTCAACATCGTGTCGACCCTGGTCATGGTTGTGAAGGATAAGCAGAGTGATATCGCGATTCTGCGCACGATCGGCGCAAAGCCATCCAGCATTCTCAAGATCTTTGTAACGCAGGGCAGCATCGTCGGTATTACCGGAACTTTGCTCGGCGTTGTTGGCGGTATCGTGATTGCGCTGAATCTTGAATCGATCGTTGGCTTCTTCGAAACGATATTTGGTATCAAGTTCCTGGCGGCCGATGTCTACTTCATCAGTGACCTGCCATCAGAGCTGAAGGTCGGCGATGTCGTACGGATCGCGCTAATCGCGCTCGTGCTCGCCCTGGTTTCCACTTTGTATCCTGCCTGGGTCGCTGCGCGAACAGCCCCGGCGGAGGCCCTGAGATATGACTAATCCTGTTCTTGAGTGCCGCAATGTTGTGCGGGAATTCACCGAAGGCGCAACGACGCTGCAAGTTCTGCGCGGTGTGAACCTGACGGTGCAGCCGGCGGAACGTGTCGCGATCATCGGCACTTCGGGTTCGGGCAAAACGACCCTGTTGCAGATCATGGGTGGTCTCGATGAGCCCAGCGAAGGCGGGGTCCTCGTAAACGGTGCGGCGATGCACGGCACGACGGAAACGGCAAAAGGCGAATTACGTAATCGCTACATCGGCTTCATATACCAGTTCCATCACTTGTTGCCAGAGTTCACCGCTGAGGAAAACGTGGCTATGCCGTTGCTGATTCGTCGTGAGACGAAACCAGCCGCGTTTGAGGCGGCCCGCAAACTGCTGGGCCGGGTCGGGTTGGGTGAGCGCCTGCATCACAAGCCAGGGGAGCTGTCGGGCGGTGAACGCCAGCGGGCGGCTGTGGCGAGGGCGCTCATTACGCGCCCGCAGCTGGTGCTGGCCGACGAGCCGACAGGGAACCTTGATTCAGGCAACGGCGAGCATGTGCTGGGCCTGATGCTGGAATTGAATCAGGAGTTACAGACCAGCCTCGTGATCGTAACGCACGATCATTCCATCGCCGCGCGGATGGACCGTATCCTCGTGCTTGAGGATGGCGTCCTCAAGGACTCAGCCTGAGTCTTTGTCCCGGCGGTCCCGACGCTTGCGCTCCTTGTAATTCGCAAGCGAGCTGCGCCACAGAATATCGAGCGTAACGTAGCCGGCGATCGCGGCCGCCGACCCGAGTAGCACACTTCCCAGCAGCATCGGTTGCCAGATGTTGACGAATGTGTGTGTCAGCCAGTCCAGCGACGGTTCGAATGCGAACGGCTGCAATTCCCAGCCGAGTATGGCCGAACCGAGTCGGTACTCGAAGTAGTACATTGGGACCATGGTCGCAGGGTTGCTGACCCAGGTGGCTGCTGCTGCGACAGGGATATTTACGCGAAAAGCCAGCGCCAGCAATATCGCGGCGAGTGTGTGCCCGAAGATGGGCATGAAGGCGATGAAGAGTCCGAGCGCGAATGCGGGAACGACCCAGCGACGCCGCACGCCCCATAGCCTGTGATCATGGAGCAAGTGCCGAAACGGCGACATGAACCACTGCTTAGCGATGTGGTGGCGTTTGAAGGCGAATTTCTTAAAAACGCGTCTGGGCATTCCGGTGCTTCCGGGTTCTTATTAACGGTGCTGACGCCGAGCGCCGCTGCCGTGACTAAAACCTGTCTCCTGCTACTGGCGGGCGGACTGGCGGCGCAGCATAGCATGCTGTTGCTACCGTCGGACCAGTCTCGATCGTTGTTGGTTGCATCTTTATTACTGCTGCTCTCGCGGCGGGGGCGGGCTGTGGCGCTGTTCCTCGGTGCCTATGCTCTATTCATGCTGGCGAGCGGGGATATCATCGGGAAACGACTACAGGCCGACTATGCGGGCGACAGCATGCTCGCGCGCGTACGCGTGGTCGACTACCCCAAAGCGACTGGCGATTCGATCGTTTTTCTCATCGAGCCTGCGGGCGATTCTCGAGTGCCCCCGCGTGCGCGCATCAGCTGGTTTAACCCGCCACACCTCCCGGCGATGGGGGAGGTCTGGGAGCTTGAGTTGCGGCTGCAACGTCCGCGCGGCACCAGCAATCCAGGCGTCTTCGACTACGAGTCGTGGTTGTTTCGAGAAAAGATCCACGCCACTGGCTATGTGGTCGGCGGGAAGCGAAATCGCCTGCTGTGGTCGGGTACAAGTTCCGGTCTTGATCGATTCAGGCAACGGTTTGCCGCGCGGGCCCTGGTCGCCGCCGAATCCACCGAGACGGCAGGCGTGCTGGCTGCGGTGGGCGTGGGCCTGCGCCACCAGATTTCACGTGAGCAGTGGGATCGATTTGCGGTCTCAGGGACCAGCCACCTTATGGCTATCTCGGGCCTGCACGTCGGGCTGGCGGCTCTTGCATCGTTCCTGCTTGTCTTCGTCTTGCTCGGGGTCCTCCCGGGATGCAGGAACGCCTACATTGCCGCGATCATTGCCGGTCTGGGATTCGCGCTGGCCTACGCCGTCATATCCGGGTTGGGTGTTCCGGCAAGACGGGCCACCATCATGCTGGCCGTCGCCGCTGTGGCCGTGTCGCGGCGGCGGCAGGTCGACCCTGTCGCCGCTGTCTCACTCGCGGCCGCGCTGGTCTACATTCTCGACCCCGTTGCTACGATGCGGCCCGGCTTTGACCTGTCCTTTGCGGCGGTCGTGCTCTTGCTGTGGCTGGCCAAACGCAGGATTGGCACGTCGGTGATGCCGCGCTGGCTTGATGCTCCACGACAGCTTTTGACGATGCAGGTGTTCCTGTTGTTCGGTCTGTTGCCGCTTACGGCGCTGATGTTTCAGCGATTCGCGATTGTCGCCACGCCCGTCAACCTGGTTGCCGTGCCGGTGTTCAGCTTTGTGACGGTTCCGCTGACGCTGGCCGCGCTGGCGGTGGGGGATCTGGCAGAAGGACTGGCCGGTCACCTGCTGGTGATCGCGGCCTATAGCATCGATACGCTCGACCGATACGTCGAGTTCATGGCGAGTCTGCCGATGGCGGACATGCGGCTGGCGGCGTTCAGCGGGGCCGGTTTCGTATTGCTGTGCCTGCCGCTGGCGTGGGTGGCTCTTCCGCCGGGTTGGCCTGGCCGGCACCTGGGGCTTCTGGGTATTCTCGCGATCGTGGCCTGGCGGCCCGCCGCGCCGCCCGCCGGCTGCTTCGATACGTGGATTCTGGACGTAGGCCAGGGGCTTGCGGTCGCAGTCCAGACGCATGAAGGCGTGATGTTGTTCGATACCGGCATGGCCTGGCGTGGCGGCGGCAGCGTGGCGGAGCAAAGCATCGTGCCGTTCCTGCGCGCCCGCGGAATACGTCACATAAACACGCTCGTCATTTCGCATGCGGATCTCGATCACAGCGGAGGTGTGGAGGTCATCAGACGTGAGATTGGCGTCGGTCACGTGCTCACGGGAGAGCCTACTGACCTAATCGCGAGCAGCCGCTGCCGGGCCGGGCAATACTGGCTGTCGGCAGGGGTGCGATTTGAGGTCCTGCACCCGGCACGACCGTCATCGGCAGAAGGCAATGCAGCGTCCTGCGTGCTACGCGTCTCTGCCGGCTCCCACGGGATGCTCCTTACCGGCGATATCGAGGCCAGGTCGGAATTTCTGCTAACACGCCACGCGGCACCCCTGGCCAGCGACATTGTGATTGTGCCCCATCACGGTAGCTTGACGTCATCAACGGTGCCATTCACAGACGCGGTACGGCCTGCGTATGCGGTTGTATCGGCTGGATTCAGGAATCGCTGGGGGTTTCCGAGGCCGCGCGTTGTCCAGCGCTGGCGTGCCGTGGGGGCCGCGGTGCTGGATACGGCATCGAGTGGGGCCATCCACTTTCGTGTCTGCAGCCGGGGAGGCGTCGTCGCTATGAGCCTGGAACGCCAACTCCGTCACCGTTTCTGGCATGCCCGAGGTTGAATACTGTTGTATATTTCATTTTTCCCATTGGGTCTGGTCTTTTATGGTTGAAATAGTCAAATCCGGCGGCTGGCTGATGTTGCCGATCATCCTCTGTGCGATTGTCGCAATGGGGATCATCCTTGAGCGTTTCTGGACGCTGCAGCAAAAACGTGTCATCCCTGAGGATCTGACCAGCAAGGTCTGGGGCTGGGTCAAGAAGGACCAGCTCGACCAGAAGCAGATCCAGACCCTGCACCAGGGATCCGCACTCGGCCAGATCCTGGCCGCCGGGCTCATAAACCGCGATCGCGATCGCGTCGTGCTCAAGGATTCAATCGAAGATACCGGGCGTCATGTTGTGCACGAACTGGAGCGCTACCTGGAGACACTGGGAACGGTCGCGGCCGTAACGCCATTGCTTGGTCTGCTGGGGACCGTCATCGGCATGGTGAAGGTGTTTACAGCGATCACCACGCATGGCGTAGGGAACCCGACTGTCCTTGCGGGTGGTATCGCGGAGGCCCTGATCACGACGGCCGCAGGCCTGACAGTCGCCATTCCGGCGCTGATCGGCTATCGCTACTACCGCTCGCGTGTCGATACGCTGGTTGTCGACATGGAGAAGGAGGCCATTAAGCTCGTCGAGGCGCTGCATCGCCGCAAGGAAAGAGATGGCAAGGAAAGAGACGGCAAGGATAAGCGCAAGAAGGACGATGAATGAAACTTAGCCTGCGGCAACGCACGCAGCCCGAAGTTAACCTGACGTCGCTCATTGACGTCGTATTATTGCTGTTGATCTTCTTTATGGTGTCGACGAGCTTCGTCAAGCAGTCGCAGATCACCATTCGACTGCCGGAAGCGGAAAGCACGGCCATCGTTGAGGAAGTGCCGCAGCAAATCGATATCATGATTACGGCGAGTGGTACCTATCTTGTCAACGGGCGAGAGCTTATCAACAATCGAGCGGAGACGATCAGGAACGCCCTTCAGAAGACTTCCGGTGGCAACAACAATCTGCCTTTGACGATCAGTGCAGACGCCAACGCCAAACATCAGGACGTTGTCACGGCCATGGACGTTGCGGGACGACTTGGCTTTACCCAGATAAGTATCGCAACGGTCAACGATCCGGTTGAGTGACGTGAATAAACCCATTGCTCCCGAGGTTAAGGTCGTTTACGGGCGCCTGTGGCGATACGTAACACCTCATAAGCTGATCGGTTTTGTCGCGGTTATCGGTATGGCCGCCACCGCGGCCATAGAGGCAGCGCTCGTCTATCTGCTGCAACCATTGATGGATGACGCGCTGGTTGCCAAAAATCTCGAGCAGGCACAGTGGATACCCATCGCGTTCATGGGCATCTTCATCCTGCGGGGTCTGTCTGGCTTTGCAACCGAAATGTCGCTGGGATGGATCGGGCGACGCGTCATTTCCGATTTGCGCTGCAATGTATTCGGCAAGTTCCTGACATTGCCCATCCGCTTCTTCGACTCGCAGGCTGCAGGGCCGCTGCTGTCGCGCATGACCTACAACGTCGAAATGGTGGCGGAGTCCGTGACCAGTGTCGTCACTATCGCGGTGCGCGATACGCTGACCGTCATCGCGGCTTTCGGCGTGATGATCTATCACAGCCCGACACTGACAGTTTTCGTGGCCATCCTGTTCCCGATCGTTGCAGTCATTGTAAGACTGCTTGGCATTGCCTTCAGGCGTTACAGTAGCCGTATCCAGGATTCGGTTGGCGACGTGACGCAGGTTAGTGATGAAGTGATTCGTGGCAACTGGGTCGTCAAAGCATTCGGAGGTTACAAATACGAACGCGATCGTTTTGCGGAAGCAGACGGTCGCAACTTCAGCCAGAACCTGAAACTGATTCGTGTGCGCTCGCTCGGTGTTGCTGTGACGCAAGTCGTCTTCGGCCTCGGTATCGCGCTGGTGATCTATATGGCGAGCCGGCAATCAATCGAAGGCGTGCTTAGTCCCGGCCAGTTCATTTCGTTCTTCTCGGCCATGATGCTGATGTTGCAGCCCGTGCGCCGCATAACGAATGTGAATGCCACCCTGCAACGCGGTGTCGCCGCGGCCGATAGCCTGTTCATGGTCCTTGACCAGGAGAATGAGCAGGATAAGGGGCGCTTCGAGAAAGAACGTGCGGATGGCGACGTCCTGTTTGATCACATCAACTTCACTTACGAAGACACTGAGGATCCGGTCATCAACGATCTGCGGGTTGAGGTGCCTGCGGGCAGCACTCTCGCGATCGTGGGTCATTCAGGCAGCGGCAAGTCGACACTGGTCAGCTTGCTGCCGCGCTTTTATGACGTGGATTCCGGTGAGATACGCCTTGATGGCATTCCTATCACTGAATATTCGCTCGCGAGTCTGCGCAGCAACATCAGTGTAGTCAGCCAGGATGTCATCCTGTTTAACGATACGATTCGTGCCAATCTTGCCTACGGACAACTCGAGTCGCACTCCGAAGAGGAACTGCTTAAGGCCGCTGAAGCCGCGCACGTCCTGGAGTTCGTCGATGAACTTCCGCGAGGACTGGATACGATCGTCGGCGACCGTGGCGTGCTGTTATCAGGCGGCCAGCGACAACGTATCGCAATAGGTCGCGCCCTGCTGAAAAACGCGCCGGTGTTGATTCTTGACGAGGCGACATCGGCTCTCGATACGCATTCGGAACGTCGTATTCAGGATGCGCTGAACGCATTGATGGAGAATCGCACCACACTGGTTATCGCGCATCGCCTGTCGACCGTGGAGAAGGCCGACCGGATCATCGTGCTTGACGCGGGCCGCATTGTGGAGTCGGGAACGCATGCCGAACTGCTTACACAGCAGGGCCACTATGCAGCGTTGTACCGCATGCAATTCAGCGATGAGACGCAAGACGAGTGAGTGCCGGCCCGATATATAACTGGATTCACCGCGCCTGGTATGAAGATGCGCCGACGGGCTGGTTGTTGCTGCCCCTGAGCGGGCTCTACTGGCTGGTCCTGTACGTGAGGAAACTGCTGCGTGCCTGTGGCGTACTGCGCACGCACAAGGCGGCCGTGCCGGTTGTGATTGTCGGCAACATCACTGCAGGCGGAACAGGCAAGACACCGACCGTGCTTTGGCTGGTTCAGGAGCTTCGGACTCGTGGATTCAAACCCGGCATCGTGAGTCGTGGCTATGGTGGCAGTAAGGCGAACTCATCAATGCGTGTGGAAGCGGATACGGACGCGGCGGTAGCGGGTGACGAACCCGTGCTGCTCGCCAGGCGCGGCCAATGCCCCGTGGTGGTCGACCCGGATCGTGTGCGTGCGGCACAAATGCTGGTCGATGATGGTGTTGATGTCGTCGTCGCCGACGACGGTCTACAACACTATCGACTGGACCGCGACTATGAGATTTGCGTGATCGATGGCGCCCGTGGTCTGGGTAACAGGCGGCTTCTGCCGTCCGGGCCGCTGCGTGAAAGTGCGCAGCGTCTCGACAGCGTGGAACAGGTATTAGTCAATGGGGAGTTGCGGGGAACCGAGTGCCTGCAAACGACAGGTGAGCAGAATGCGATTTCCTTCGAACTTGTAGCGACCGACGTTTGCCGGCTGAATGGATCGCTGGCGCGGCCGATCGGTCGCTTTGCCGGAACCACCGTGCATGCCGTAGCAGCAATCGGCAATCCGCGCCGATTCTTTGATTTGTTGCGTGCGCAAAATATCCAGGTCATTGAGCATGTTTTCCCCGACCATGCTGTCCTCGCGCGCAAGGACTTCGAGTTTGGTGATGACTTCGAAGTATTCATGACGGAGAAGGATGCCGTTAAACTGGGCCGCGATGTGGCAGATAAACTCTGGTATGTACCCGTAAACGTCAGTATGGACCCGGTGCTTGCGGCACCACTTCTCGAACAGATTGAATCGCGCCTGCGCGCGGGGCAGGGTGTTGCATGACTGGATTCGTCGTCGTCATTCCGGCTCGCTATGCATCGACCCGTTTACCCGGCAAGGCTTTACTTGAGATTCATGGCAAGCCGATGCTGCAACACGTTTACGAACGTGGTGTAGAAAGCAGTGCCAGAGAAGTAGTTATTGCCACGGATGACGAACGCATTGCGGAAGCTGCAGAGACATTTGATGCCGTTGTTTGCATGACTGGCGACCATCACCAGTCAGGTACGGAGCGCATTGCGGAAGTGGCGGACCTGATGAATTGGGACGACGATCAGATCGTCGTGAACTTACAGGGCGATGAGCCCGCCATGCCACCAGAGCTTATCGATCAGTGCGCCGCGTTGCTCGACGACACCAGTGTCGACATCGCTACCCTCGCTTCACCATTTCTTACGCAGCAGGATTTTCAGAATCCTAACTGCGTAAAGGTCGTACGCAACAACTGCGATCATGCGATCTACTTCAGTCGCGCAGCGATTCCGTATCCACGGGATGAGGGCAGCGAACAACGTGCTGCCGGGGCGGCACTGCATCACCACGGCATCTATGCGTATCGTTGCGGCGTTCTACGCAGGTTTGTTGACGCTCCACCCTCTGATCTTGAGATTTGCGAGCAGCTGGAGCAGTTGCGTGCGCTGTCACTTGGCATGACGATCGCTGTTGGTGTGCCTGCAGTTAGACCAGGCACTGGCATCGACACGCCAGAGGACCTGGAGCGGGCCCGCAAGGAGAAACCATGACCGTCGATAGCAAGCCGTTGGATCAGCGCGAAGTCAACGAAGAAGGGATCCACTGGGATCAGGATATGAGCTATGGCTCATACCTGTCGCTGGACAAGCTGCTGGACAGCCAAAATCTCGTCACCGGTGCGCACGATGAAATGATGTTCGTCATTATTCACCAGGCCTCGGAGCTATGGATGAAGCTCTGCATTCACGAGATCGGTGCGGCAATGCGGGAAGTGGAGAACGATAATCTCGGTGCCGTTTTCAAGATGCTGTCACGCGTGTCCCGTATTCAGGGGCAGCTTCGCCAAAGCTGGGCAGTTCTCTCCACAATGACACCCGCGGACTACCTTGCCTTCCGCGATGATCTGGGGCAAAGCTCCGGCTTTCAGTCCTTTCAATATCGCGAGATCGAGTTCGCGTTAGGCAACAAGAACGCGGCGCTTATCAAAGTGCACCGCAAGAATCCGGAGCGCTATGAGCGGTTACGGAAAGTCCTGCATGCGCCGAGCTTCTATGACCTGTGCCTGCGGCAGCTTGGGAAAAAGGGTTTCGATATTCCGTCCGACTATCTCGACCGGGACTGGTCGCTGCCCTACGTGCCCAGCAAAGTGGTCGAGGCGGCCTGGGCCCGAGTGTATTCGGATCCGGCGAAGCACTGGGACTTCTATGAACTGGCCGAGAAACTCATCGATCTCGAGCAGGAGTTCGCAATGTGGCGATTCAGCCACATGAAGACCGTGGAGCGCATTATTGGCTATCGGCAGGGTACCGGCGGGACCAGCGGTGTCGCGTTCCTCGAGAAAGCGCTGAAGCTGCGGTTCTTCCCGGAACTCTGGACCGTCAGGTCTGAGCTGTAGGCATCGGCTTGACCAGGTAGTACGCGATAGCCGGTAGCAGCAGCAGTGCGCCGAGCATGTTCCATAGGAACATGAAGGTGAGCATGAGACCCATGTCGGCCTGGAACTTGATCGGCGAGAATATCCAGGTACCTACACCAATCGCGAGCGTGAGCCCGGTAAATGCGACGGCGATACCGGTTGTCTGCAGTGCTTTCAAGTACGCCGTATATAACGACAGGCCACGCTTCAGGTAGCTCTCCATCTTGCTGAAGATATAGATGCCATAGTCCACGCCGATGCCGACGCCCAGAGCGATTACCGGTAGTGTTGCGACCTTTACCCCAATACCCAGCGTGGCCATCAGCGCCTGACCAAGAACCGACGTTAGTGCCAGCGGGAGGATAATGCAGGCCACCGCACGCCATGATCGGAAAGTAAGGAATACCAGGAAGCTGACGACACCATAAACCAGGACCAGCATTTGATACTGCGCCTTGCCGATCACGATATTGGTTACCGACTCGATACCGGCGTTGCCGGCGGCTAGTGCGAACTTGATATATCCGACATCGCCTGCGGCGAGGCTGAACTCCAGGTCGTCACTATCGTACTCGGCGGCGAAAGTCTCAGCAGCGCGGATGACGACATTCAGTGTCTCTGCCTTGTGATCGTTGAGGAAGATCAGAATAGGTACCATGCTGCAGTCGGTATTGATCAATGTGCTCGGTACCGAGCTGAGCGAGTTGTTGAGGATGTACCGGTTACGGCTGAGTGTGTGCCACTTCGGGTTACCTTCATTCATCGCCATGATTACGCGTTTGGAGACGTCGACCAGAGAGATCACTGACTGGACGCCGTCGGTGTTCTTCAGCACCTCCTGAAAACGGTCTACGGCTGCGACGGTACGGTACTCGCCACACTGCTGGGGCGCGGTTTGCACCATCGTCACGAAGACATCAGTACTGGTTGTATAGTTTTCCGTAAGAAATGCGTTGTCCAGGTTATAGCGAGAGTCAGGCCTTAGTTCGGGGGCGCCTGCATCCAGATCGCCAATACGCAGGTCTTTGCTGCCATAAAAGCCGATTCCAAACAGCACGATGGCAATACTGATCATGATCATTGCATACGGTGGTTTGGTAATGCTGGCGACGAGCGGCCATAGCTTCGATGGATTGTCACGCTTGCGCTGCAGGTAACGTAGAGACGGCTTTGAGAGCCCGACGTAGGACATCAATACAGGCAGCAATATGAGGTTGGTGAAGATCAGCACGCCTACACCGATGCTGGCCGTTATTGCGAGTTCCTGGATGACCGGAATCTTGATGACGATGAGCGTAAGGAAACCGATACCATCGCTGACAAGGGCGACAAGTCCAGGAATGTACAGCGCACGAAAAGCGCGTCGTGCGGACCAGAAAGAGCCGGCGCCGAAAAAGAAACGAACGGCGATGTTGTTGATGATCTGCACGCCGTGGCTGATACCGATAGCGAATACCAGGAATGGCACCAGCATGGAGTAGGGGTCAAGGCCAAAGCCCAGCGTGTGCAGCAGACCAAGCTGCCAGACCACTGCAATTGTCGAGCAGATCACAGGGACAAGCGTCGCGAAGACGCATCGTGAGTACACGGTAAGCAGCGCGAGTGTTATAGCTAACGCCACACCAAAAAACATGGCGACGAGGGTTGCGCCTTCGATGAGGTCGCCAACGACCTTTGCAAAGCCCGTGATATGAATCTTTATCCGGTCGGTCTCGTACTTGTCCCGAACGAGGGACTCGATACTCCTTGAGAAATCCCGGTAGTCGAGTTTCTCTCCGGTCTCCGCATTGATATCTGTTAGCGGTGCGATAATGATCGCGGACTTGAAGTTATTGGCGACCAGGCGGCCAACCTGACCGGAACGTAGAATGTTCAGGCGCAGCTGATCGAGTGAGTCGTCGGATCCGTCGTAGCCGTTTGGAATTACCGCGCCACCGCGAAAGCCCTCCTCGGTGACCTCGCTCCATCGAACATTTGGCGTCCAGATAGACTGCAGTCCCGACCGGTCGACACCCGGTATGTAGAAAACCTCGTCGTTGATGAGCCGCAGTGCTTCCTGGAATTCCTTGTCGAAGATGTCGCCGTCGGTCGTTTCAACAATGATTCGAATCGAGTTGCTGAGACTCGCAAGGTCTGCCTTGTTGTCCAGGTAGTTCTGAATATACGGGTGCGACGTCGGAATCATTTTTTCGAAACTGGCGTCGGGTTCGATCTGTAATGCCTGCGAGCCGAAAAATGCGGTCAACAGGATGAAGATCAAGATGACCGGAATCCGGTTTTCGAACAGGATTCGCTCGGCCAGCGGCGGACGTTGCTTGTCAGAGAGTCCGGTCTGGCGATTGATTACATCATTCATGCTGGTCGCCTTCATCGATCATCGACACACCACCAAAACCGACCAGCAGCAGTTTGCCGTCGTTCGTTTCCGTGACGCTGCTGTAAACGCTGTTGCCAGAGGTCGACACCTTCTCAAACGTAGTACCGTGATCACTGCTGGTGAGCACGGCGCCCGCAGATCCAACAAGGATGATTGCGCCATCGTCCCCGGTCATGCCGCCCAATAAGGTCCGCTGATCGTTGGTGATGACGGCGGACCATGTGTCGCCATCATCCGTGGAACGGAACACGTTACCCCGTAGTCCAAATACAAGCAGCCCACCGTCGTGCGCGGCAAGAGTTCCAAAAAATGATCCCTGGTATGGCGATGCCGGACGATCCCAGGTCTCACCGTGGTCCCGGGAACGCAGGATTGTCCCGGCTTCTCCGGCAACCACTAAAGTGCCGGAGACCGAACGGGTAATGGCGTAAAGGTGATAATTGTCCGGGTTATCGAGCCGATCGGAAATCAAATGCCATGTCGACCCGGCATCCCCGGTCTGCAACAGGATCCCATAGGCTCCGAGTGCATAACCAATACGTTCATTCTCAAACCAGACGTCGAGGAGAGGCATCGTGACGCCTTCGTCAAGCGCGGCCGATGCATCCTCAAGAGCGAACAGGGCGTCGTCAAGCGCCCATTCAAGATTCTCCAGTGCGTCGGGCTCTGCCTGGCTAATCTCGGCTTCCAATCGATCGACTTTTTCCTGCGCCGCATCGGCGGACAGGCGGGCGATGTCGACTCCGGTCAGATTCGTCTGCCAGCTCTGCCCATGGTCGGTCGAGCGCAGCAACACCCCGTCATGGGCCGCAACCCATGCATTGTTTGCGCTGGAGAATGTCACGGCCGTTAGCGCAAGGGATACGGGCACCTGCGCATGTGTCCAGGAGGAACCACTATTGTCCGAATAGAGAATATGTCCCTGTTCACCGGCGACGAGGATACGTTGTCCATCTGTTGCGGCATCGAGGAGCAGCGCTGCAGATGCGGATTCTGTCTGCAGCGCAGGAAGCATTTGGAAACGTATCGTTTCGCCCAGGCTGCTGGCGATGAAACCAACGATGGCGAACAGGGCGACCCCGAGCTGCAGGGCAATCCGCCATTTGCGGCGAGCCAGTTCGGCCCGCCGCCGTTCTCGTTGGGTAGAACTAACGAACACCAGAACGTCGCAGTGCCGCTGGCGTGTAATCCCGTTCCTGCACCTGGAAGTCCCAATTGTACTGATAGCCGCGCAACTCATTGCCCAGCCCGATCGGCAGGTGCCGTCCGGAGATCAGGTCATGCGAGGTCTCCACCGCATACCAGGGTACGCTCACCTGGTAGTGGATATTGTTATGCGCTTCCTTAACACGCCACAACTCGCCACGGCCGTCGTAGAGATCGGCAATACTGATCTGCCAGGTGTCCTCATCGATGTAGAAAGTACGCTTCGCGTAGATATGACGCTCGCCGTCTTTCAGCGTTGCTTCAACAATCCAGACACGGTGCAGTTCGTAGCGCAGGTGATCAGGGTTGAGATGGCCCTTCAGCACAATGTCCTTGTACGTGAGGTCTTTATTGCCAAGCCGGAAGGAGTTATACGGGATATAGAGTTCCTTCTTGCCGAGCAGTTTCCACTCGTAGCGATCGAGCGCGCCATTGAACATGTCAAGATCGTCCGCGGTGCGCAGCCCGTCTGATGCATTGCCTGGCCCGTCATAGGCGACATCGGGGGCGCGGCGCACCCGGCGTTGTCCGGCGTTGTAGACCCATGCTGCGCGAGGCTCGGCCACCTGGTCGATGTTCTCATGCACGAGAAGTACGTCACCTTCGAGGCGTGCAGGCGCTTTGATAGCCTGCTTGTAATAGAACAGGCGATTCGGCGGAGGCGTGCCGAGGTATTGCGCGAATGTGAGCTGGTCTTCAAACACTACCGGGCTGAATGAGCCGTTAGCCTGCACAGGAATCTGCGTATAGCTGCGTTGGACGCTGCCGCCGCGATAACGAAGCACGTGGTTCCATACGACCTCAACGCCAGACTTGGGAATCGGGAAAGGAACGTAGGAGTCCACATTGACCAGTCCGTTGCCGTCGGGCGTGGTGTTGGCAGTCAGGGCATCTTGCTTAACAGCCTCGTACATAGACGCCGGGTAGGCTGCGGTGCGATGCGTTGTGTACACCGGCATGCGGTATGTGTCCGGGTAGCGCTTCAGGAGGGCAATCTGTCCTGTAGAGAGATTCTCCTTGTACTGTTCGAAATTTTGCGCGGTGATCGTGAACAGCGGTTTCTCATTTGGGAAAGGATCGACCAGCGGTTCGCCCACGACATAGCCGGCGGGCAGGTCAGTCAGGCCACCGGTCCACGCGGGAATCGTACCCGCGGCGTTGCCGGCTCGTTCTGCGCCGATCGGCGTAAGTTCATCACCGCCCAGGCTTGCTGCCTGTTCGGCAGTGAGTTCCGCGAACGCGTTCTGCGCCAAAAGGCCAAGCGCAGCCAGGATTGTGGTTTTTGTAAGTGCTTTCATGTTGATGGTGCTCCTGGAATTCGATTCAGAAACTGACCGAGAAAGATACGGACAGGAAATCGCGGTCCTCGATCGTGTTGTAGTCGCCGCCTGAGAATGACGTGTATGCCAACGAGCCAGTGTACCTATTAAGGTATTCGGCTCCGAGGCTCAGGGTCAAGGCTTTACTGCCTTCATTGAAATTCGAGTTGGGCGAGTAGCCGTC
>JAHEGH010000043.1 GCA_024639825.1 Gammaproteobacteria bacterium | reverse complement strand
TGCGCTACCAGGTAGGCGAATCCAGGCTGCTGGCGACAATTGAGCAGCGATATTACACGGACTGGTACCCGTTCCGCTTTGCGCGTGTCGGCGGTGCCGTGTTCGCGGATATCGGGCAGGTCTGGGGACCCAACCCGCTCGGCCCGGACAATCGCGGCTGGCTGAGCGATGTCGGATTCGGGCTTCGCTTTGCGCTTACGCGCGTATCGGATCGCGTCGTCCACATCGACGTTGCGTTTCCGCTTAATGGTGACCCAACGATTGACTCCGTCCAGTTCCTGCTCGAGTCGCGCAAAAGTTTCTAGAGGCTGATCTCGATCTTCCAGTGGTCCTCGCCCATATCGCGGTCAGCCGTATACTTCGCATCGACCTGGCCGATCTGCCAGCTGGTCGCCAGCGTTTCATTCATCAGATAGTCGCGGTGTACTTCGAGCGCTTTCTCAACAGCCGGTGAGCCTGACACGCCCAGCGTGATGCGATCAGACACCTCAAGACCCGCCTGCTTGCGAGCGTCCTGAACGGAGCGCACAACCTCGCGAGCAAGACCTTCGGCGATCAGCTCATCCGTCAGCGCTGTATCGAGCGCTGTCAGGTAACCGGAATCCGCTTCACAGGAGTAGCCCTCGGCCGAATGCGTCTCGATCAGCACGTCGTCGCCCTCGAGAGGAATAACCTGACCCGCGACTTCGATCTCAAATGCCTCACCACTCGCAGCGGCACTGGCGATCGCCGCCCCGTCGGCACTGAGCAGCGCCTGCTTGATCTGTGGCACAAGCTTGCCGTACTGCTTGCCCAACTTCGGCAAATTCGGCTTGATGTTGTAGCTGACGAGCCCTGCGTCGCGCGCGATGAACTCCACTGCTTTCACATTGAGTTCTTCGAGGATCTGATCCTTATGACTTTCCAGCGCTTTTGACGCCGCATCGTTCGGCGCCCGAACCAGGAGTCGCGAGATCGGCTGACGTGTACGCACACCCGAGTGGCTGCGTGCTGCGCGGCCGAGCCCGACCACTTTCTGCACCACATCGATGTCGTGCAGTAACGCATCGTTTTGCCAAGACGCTTCCGCCTCGGGCCAGTTGCCCATGTGCACCGACGGCAGGGCATTCGGGTCCACCGATCGCACCAGGTTCTGGTACACGTTTTCGGCCAGGAAAGGTACAAATGGCGCCATGAGTTCGTGCGCCCCTTTGAGGCACTCATAGAGCGTCAGGTAGGCCGCCTGCTTGTCGACTGGGTCCGTCGATTTCCAGAAGCGACGGCGATTGCGGCGGACGTACCAGTTACTGAGCTGGTCAACGAAGGACTCGAGCGCCTCGCCTGCGGTCTTGGCATCGAAATGGTCCAGCGATTCCGTCACTGTCGTAATTGTCTTGTGCAGCAACGCCAGCGCCCAACGATCGATCTCTGGCCGCTCAGCGACAGGGACATCGGCGGTCAGGTCGATGTCATCGAGCCGTGCATAAAGCACAAAGAATCCGTAGGTGTTCCAGAAGGTATTG
The DNA here is from genome assembly GCA_024639825.1 of Gammaproteobacteria bacterium. GTDB lineage: Bacteria > Pseudomonadota > Gammaproteobacteria > Steroidobacterales > Woeseiaceae > UBA1847. Next base: position 22,142 of record JAHEGH010000043.1, on the reverse strand, counting down.
ATAAACGAGCTGGCCACGTCGGCGACGATATCGACGGATACGCGCTTCGGCGCATCCGGCGCCAGTCGCGCGAGGAAGTACCAGCGCAGAGCATCAGCTCCCACCGTATCGAACACATCATAGGGATTAATGATGTTACCCACCGACTTCGACATCTTTTTGCCGTCTTTGTCGACGATCAGATTAAGGCAGATACAGTTCTTGAAGGCGACACTATCCGACACCAGTGTCGAGATCGCATGCAGCGTGTAGAACCAGCCGCGCGTCTGGTCGATGGCCTCACAGATAAAGTCGGCAGGAAAGTGCCTTTCAAATTTATCCTCGTTCTCGAATGGGTAGTGCCATTGTGCATAGGACATGGCACCCGAATCGAACCAGCAGTCGATTACCTCCGGCACACGGCGCCAGGTCTTGCCGTCCAGCTCGAAAGTGACGTCGTCCACAGCCGGCCGATGCAGGTCGAGCGCACTGAGCTCCCTGCCCGTCAGCTCTTCGAGTTCGGCGACCGAGCCAATGCACTTGAAGCCCTCCTCGCCATCGGTCCAAACGGGTAACGGCGTACCCCAGAAGCGTTCGCGGGACAGAGCCCAGTCGACGTTGTTTTCAAGCCAGTTGCCGAAGCGGCCGTCCTTGATGTGGTCCGGCACCCAGTTGATCGTCTGATTGAGCTCCGCCATTCGCTCGCGGAACTTCGACGTGCGGATGTACCAGGCATTCTTCGCGTAGTAGAGAATCGGATCGCCCGTACGCCAGCCAAACGGGTAGTTATGTTTGTAGCGTTCCGAGCGAAACATCATGCCGCGATCCTTGAGGATGCGGATAAGTGGCTTGTCGGCGTCCTTGAAGAACAGACCCTTGACTGGCTCGACGTCATCGATGAAATGACCGTCGAGCCCGACACCATGCACCACCGGCAGGTCGTTGGCCTGGCCCAGGGCGAGATCGTCCACGCCGTACGCTGGTGCCGTATGCACGATACCCGTACCGTCTTCCGTGCTCACAAAATCGGCCGATAGCACCGTAAAGGCGTTGTCCGCATCGACTTCGATGTAATCGAATAACTGCTCGTAGCGCATGCCAACGAGATCCGCACCCTTGATGGTCTTAACGACCTCGTGCTCAATATCGCGGAATACGGCTTCGCGCAGTGCCTCGGCGACGATCAGGGTCTGGCCGTCCGACTCACAGTAGCTATAGTCGATATCATCGCCGACCGCGAGTGCCAGGTTTGATGGCAGCGTCCAGGGCGTGGTTGTCCAGACGAGGAAATAGGTATCGTCCTCACCCTCCAGTTTGAAACGAACCGTAATCGAGGGGTCCTCGACTTCCTTGTACCCAAGCGCGAGCTCGTGCGACGACAAGGTCGCGCCGATACGTGGGTCGTAGGGCACAACCTTGTAGCCCTTGTAGATGAGGTCCTTGTCCCAGATCTTTTGCAGCAGATTCCAGACGGACTCAATGTAGGAGTTGTTGAGCGTGTAATAAGCTTCGTCAAGGTTGACCCAGAAACCCATGCGCTCGGTCATCTTCTCCCAATCGCCGATATAGGTCATGACCGATTCACGGCACAGTTTAGTGAACTCGGCGATACCGACCTTCTCTTCAATTTCCGACTTGTCGTAGGTGTCAATGCGGCCTTCGTCGCTCAGGCGCTTCTCGACTTCATGTTCTACCGGCAGACCGTGCGTATCCCAACCGGCTTTGCGCGGTACGTGATAGCCGCGCATGGTTTTATAGCGCGGGAAGATGTCCTTAAAGGAGCGTGCCAGTACATGGTGGATGCCCGGCTTGCCATTCGCGGTCGGCGGACCCTCGTTGAAACTAAACTGCGGGCCGTCTTTGGTGGCGTCGATGGTCTTCTGAAAAACATCATGCTCGCGCCAGAATTCCAGCACCTCTTCCTCAAGGGCTGGTCCGTTATAGCGTCCCTGAACTTCTTTAAATGACACACTCATTCCTCATATACAAAAACGCCCCGGTAATTAGGTACCGGACACCCTATTTCGGCCGAAATAGGGTGTCCGGTACCTAATTTCCAGGGCGAAGAATTATTCGCGGTACCACCCGGCTTCGCAGCTCACGCTGCCTCAAGAGCCCGCAGGCTCGACGTCCGTCTCGGGGACCATTCGGCCAAGCCTACTCTGCGAACATTTCGGTTGGCGACTCCGGGGTGATATTCGGCAGGTTCAAGCCCGGAGCTCTCACTCTCCTCCGGTCGCTTTGGCCTGAATGGACTGCGTACTCGTCCCCATCAGCGTCTTGCGTGGCAAATTAGCCTCTGAGTGCCTAAAAAACAAGCGAAATATGCGATAGTTAGTCAATATCGAACGCTCGCAATGAGCGGGTTACAAAAACACTGAGAGGACAACCTATGTGGAATTGTACGAGAGCGCTGCTGCTCGTGGCGGCGTTATCGGCGCCCTTTAGCCCGGCCGCAGGCGAGGATAACGCCTTCCTGAACACCGACGTTTTCGAACTGGAAGTTGCGGCCAACCCGCAAATCTCCCCTGACGGTTCACGGATTGCCTACTCACGCCAATCGATGGACATCATGACCGACCGGCCCGTATCGAATATCTGGATCGTCGATGCCGACGGCAGCAATCATCGGCCCCTGCTCACCGGAACCGGGAGCTTCGGTGGACAGACCTGGTCGCCAGGCGGCGACCGACTGGCCTACGTCACGAACGTTGACGACCGGGGTCCACAGATCCATGTCATGTGGATGGATACCGGTCGCAGCGGCGCACTGACAAACCTGCGCCACAGTCCGGGAAACCTGACCTGGTCGCCGGACGGCAAGTGGATTGCTTTTTCCATGTTTGTACCCCGCGAACCATCGTCTCTCGCACCGCCGCCCGCAAAACCGGAGGGCGCCGAATGGGCGCCGCCGGTTACGGTCATCGAGTCTGTGCAGTATCGAGGAGATGGGGCCGGCTTTCTCGACGCAGGTGACACGCATATCTTCGTGTTGTCGGCCGATGGCGGCACACCCCGGCAAATCACCAGCGGCGAGTACAACCACGGCGGCCGCATGGCCTGGACCCCGGATGGCTCTTCGCTGATTTTTGGCGCCAACCGCCAGGACGACTGGATCTACGACCCGATGGAATCCGAACTCTGGTCCGTTGACGTGGCCAGCGGTGAGATGACGCAACTGACCGATCGCAATGGCCCGGACTTCGCACCGACAATTTCGCCGGACGGCTCGAAGATCGCCTACATCGGATTCGACGACAGGAAACTGGGCTACCACAGCCGCGAGGTCTACGTGATGGACCGGCGGAGTGGCGCATTGACCGTGCTGGCCAGGGACCTCGACCGCGAGATTGACGACGTGCAGTGGGCGGGCAACTCGAAGGATCTGTATATCCTGTATGACGACCAGGGAGACAAGGTAATCGCATCGCTTTCGCTGGGTGGCAAACTCAGTCGAATCACCGACGATGTTGGCGGCGTGAGCATCGGCAGGCCTTACGCAAGTGGCGGCTTTTCGACAGCCAACAACGGCGCATTTGCTTATTCCTCGGGCCGCTCGAACAGACCGGCGGACGTCGGTGTCGGGCGGGGTACGCGTGAGACACGTCGTATCACGGATTTGAATGCCGACGCCCTTGGCCACAAGTCGGTTGGCGAAGCGGAGGAGATACGCTGGAAGTCGTCCGCTGATGAACTCGAGATCCAGGGTTGGATCGTCAAACCGCCGGGGTTTGACGCGAGTAAACGCTACCCGCTGATCCTCGAGATTCACGGCGGGCCGTTCGCAACTTACGGTCCGCACTTCTCGGCGGAGGTGCAGCTGTATGCGGCTGCGGGCTACGTGGTGTTGTATACCAACCCGCGCGGTTCAACGAGCTACGGCGCAGACTTCGCTAATGAGATCCATCACAACTACCCGGGGCAGGACTACGACGACCTGATGTCGGGCGTTGACGCAGTGATCGCACGCGGTTACATCGACGAAAACAACCTGTTCGTAACGGGCGGCTCCGGCGGCGGGGTACTCAGTGCCTGGATTGTGGGCAAGACCGACCGCTTCGCGGCAGCAGTCGTGGCCAAACCGGTGATCAACTGGATCAGCTGGGCGCTCACGGCCGACATGTATACGTTCGGCACGCAGTACTGGTTCGCAGATCTGCCCTGGGAGAATCCGGACGCTTACTGGGCCCGCTCGCCCCTGTCCCTGGTCGGCAACGTCGAAACACCCACCGCCTTGCTCACCGGCGAGCAGGACCACCGCACGCCAATCACCGAGTCGGAACAGTACTACCAGGCGTTGAAGCTCAGGAAGATCGACAGCGCCCTGATTCGGGTGCCCGAAGCCTCCCATGGCATTGCCGGGCGACCATCACACCTGATCGCCAAGGCCGACAATATTCTCGCGTGGTTCGCGCGTTACCGCAGTGAGTAATCCCCACGCCACAACGCCCTTAGTAGAGCGCCTATCGATACGATGATGCTTAGCCACGCAATTACCGGTAATTACCAATAGGCAACACGCCGGGTGTGACTCATGCTCACATGGGTTGCTTTGACCGTACCTTTTCTTTGGACGGTGTGGGTGGTAATCGATCATGGCTTGGGCGGGCTTGTCGAAAATTTTGCAGGAGCTCCGACGGCGGCGGCTGTTCAACACGGTAATGCTCTATGTCATCGGTGCCTGGGTGGCCCTTCAGGTTGCCGATCTCGCCTTTCCCGGCATCGACGTCCCCGAGTCCGCGATAAAGCATGTGTGGATCGCCGCCTTCCTGCTATTTCCGCTGGTACTGCTCTTTGGGTGGCGCTACGACATCTCGACGGGAGGAATCAAGCGCACGCCGCCAGCCGCGGAGCCCAACCAGACCGTTAACCTGCATCAAACTGACCATTGGCTACTCGGAGCGCTTGGTATCGCAGCGCTTGCGGTTACCGGCAACATGGCTCACCAGATCAACATGGAGGAAGCAACCAGACCCCCGGCGCCTGTGGAAAACTCCATAGCAGTACTTCCATTTGAGACGTGTGGAGAGTATTCCCGTGATTCTCGCCTCGCCAATGGCGTAACCAGCGAGGCGCTTAACCGGCTGGCTGAACGGGGGCGCTTGAAAGTTTTCGCCCGAACCTCTGTCGAGCTGCTTGCCGGCATAGGCCTGTCGAGAGCAGAAATAGCCGGTCCGCTAGGCGCAGAATTCATATTGAGCGGCGAACTCTGCCGTGACGAGAGCGGGCAGCTGACAATGACGGCCGAGCTATCCGACGCAAAAGGTTTTATCGTCTGGAGCGACCGGTTCGTGCAGAAGGTCAATCAATTTGATCAGGTTACAGAGCGCCTGGCCACAGCCGTTGCAGCAGGTGTCGCCGCCAAGCTTGGAGACGTAACGCCAACCTCATCCGAGGCCCCGGTGGGTCGTCTTGCCTACGAGCAATTGCTGATCGGCAATGAGTTCTGGGACTCCGGAGATCTGGAGAAAGCCCGCGCGGCTTACACGCGCGCCCTGGAACACAACCCGGAATTTCCCGAAGCCAGGTTTTACCTGGCTGTCCTGAGTACGGAAGGCTACTTATCCGCTGGCCGTGAACAGACGATTACTGACGCAACGTCCGGGATCGAGGAAGCACTGCGGATCGCCAAGCGTCAGCTCGAGACGGACGATCGCAGTGCTTATACGCACTACATGGTTGCGCGTCTCACACGCGTGCTGGCCAGTTGGGAGGAAGAACTGGCTTTCCGCTGGAATCGCGCCGACGGTTTCGGTGCGGATGAAATATCGAAACTCCATGCACAGTTCAAGGAACGTTACAAAGAATCGGAGCGACACTTTCGCTTGGCGATCACGCTCAACCCCAGCCTGACGCAAGCCTATACCTGGTTGGCAGACGTCGTTGAACGGCAGGGAGTGGAACGTCGCATGGAGGCATTGAAGATCCTCGAAGACGGACAAATAAGAGATCCGTTCAATATCGAGTACAACGGACTTATTGCGAAGCGCTGGGCGAATCTCGGTCGCTACCGCCAGGCGATCGAATTGCTGGAGCGCTTCAAGAGCCTGCCGGAAATTCATCCGGAGGCATGGTGGTGGCAGCTGGAATTGATGAGCGTCGATACCCACTTCGACGAAAAGTGCGAGACGCTTATCGACATGCTGGAGACCGATCCGTCCGCTTTCGATGACGTTGGTAATCGGTGGCAGATCTGGTGGTTTGTGAGCCAACTTGCCGGATTAGGGCTGTATGACGAAGCAGAGGCATGGAAAGCTCGCCTCGAAGATATGCCCATGCTCGACTGGATGCGCGAGTATGGCCTCCACAACTACCTGGCAGCCACATCGACCGAATCCGCTCGGGAACTGCTGGCTATTGCAGATGATCCAGAATCTTTGATCGAAGAATTGGAAGTTTCGCGGCACGCACGCAGCATGTGGCATGAAAGAGCAACCCGCGACGATCTTTATCTTATCTCGCTCTATGAATTGGTCGGGCGCAACGAAGACACGGACCGACTCCTGGCGAGTACATCTGAATTCCTGGAGTCCGAGTACGAAATTGGCGTACGCAATCCCGAAACGCTGTACCACCTCGCCGAAGTCTATGCGCGCCAGGGACGGGACGAAGATGCTATTGAAATGTTGCGCAAGTCTTACCAGTATCACGGGCTTGAGACATGCTCTAGCCTGGAGGATTATCTAGTCAACTCTCCCTGGATCAGGTTTCGAGATGACCCTCGCTACGTCGAGGTGTGTGATCAAATCAATGCGGACCTGGAGAAGCAGGCCAAACGCATTCGTACGATGCTCGCCCAGCGCAATGTCGACGAGCTTCTCGCACCTTTGATCGCACTGGCAGAACAGCAAGCCAACGGCGATTTGGTGAACTAGAATTGAGTTGAGAAGGTCAGGTAGTAACTGCGCCCAAAGACATCATACAACCCCATATCCGTGTTATTCGCCCAGGCCTGGTCCGCCATATCCGGCGGGTCAGTACCCATCAGGTTGGCAACTCCAAGACGTAATTGCACTCGATCGCCAAACCAGTACGACAAGCCAAAGTCCAGATAATGCTTGTCCGAAATCTCTGGGATAGCCAAGATAAAGTCCTCGGAGCCAGGGTAAACATCCCACCCCATCGGTGCCGCGTTCGTTGTGCCCTCGATCCAACGCCACGTTAAATGCATACCCAGCGGACCAGACGTGTAGTTGAGGTTTGTTGTGACTCGGCTTTTTGGGTAGGCGAGGTAGCCACACGGCCAGCCGAAGTACCCAATACAGTCGACAACGCGCGTAACCGGGTTTTCTTGTGTTTCATGCGTTAGATAATGGGTCAGGTTCAGCGCTACCGAGAAATCGGCGATATTATCTTTGAAAGCAAGCCACTCGGGCAGATCGGTGGTGTACTGAATCACTGAATCGAAACCAGTCGCATCGAGCAGCCCCTTGTTGCTCATAATATCCGTCACCCGGGCGATATTGCCGCTTGCGTCTCTCTGAATATTATCGCAAAACACATTTTCGACATTCAGGGGATCAAAACAGATGAGGAAAGAATCGACACCGCCGATAGTGTCCTTCACTTCCAGCGAAAAATAGTCGAGCGAAATGGCAAGACCGGCAACGGCAGCAGGCTTAACGACGACGCCCAGGGTCCAGGTCTTGCCGATCTCCGGTTGCAGCTCCGGGTTTCCGCCCGAACGACTCTCTACCACGTAGTCTTCAGTTGCCTCGAAAATTCCAATCTGGCCTTCCGGGAGGCCCTGTACGATGCATTTCTCGGCGACGTTGTTCCCCACCGGGTCAGCCGACGCCGAACAAGGGTCTTGAAATGAATCGCGAATCCAGCGACCGTAACTCACGCTTTGTTCTTCAAACAACTCAATACTGTTCGGTGCCCTGACGCTGCGCTGGCGCATTACCCTGAATTGGAGGCCATCAAGCACCTGCCATATGCCACCAGCCTTGTAGGACCACACACCGCCAGCGCGCTCATACTGCGAGTAACGTGCACCGAGCTCAAGCTCCAGTCGGCGCGCCCAACTCTTGTCCGCAAACAGTGGGAGAACAGCTTCCGAGTAAATCTCGACGACAGCCTCGGTGCCTGATATTGGCGCCTCACCACCCCAGCCCAATACATCCCCGGTCAGGAACGCATCATCGGACTTGAAGTTTGTCTCGTCGCTGCGCCAGTCGATGCCAAAAGCAGTATCGATCGGACCTGCCCAAATCTCTAAAGGAGAACCCGTGACATAAACACTAGCCAGTTTCTGGGTCCGCCTGGTCTTGTCCGTAAAGTACGGGTAGCGAAGAAATTCGATAGCTTCGGCTGACAGCCTTTCCTCACCGAACACATCCAGTGGCACACACCCGCCGCTCGGGTCATAGCACTCATTCGTCAACGGATCGACAAGCATACCCTGCAGGTAACGCGAATAGGATGCCGAGTTACGCAGGAAGAGTTCCGAAGACGCGTCTGTGTACGTCACCCAGCCATCTATATCCCAGTGCTCACCGAGCTCTCCTCTGAATCCCGCAACTATGCGCGAATAGTCGTGTACAAACTCAGCAATGCGGGGACCGAACTCTGGAAACCGTTTGCTGTAACTGATGCAGGCAAGATTGGCATCGCAGGCATAAAAGTCCGTGAATAACTGCCTGGCCTCGGGTGTAAGCACCGGATTATCCAGGTTGACTTCAAAATCGATCCATGCCGGTGCAGGCGCCAGGTCCAGAGCGGGCTCGTTTCTCGTGAAGCTGACTTCGAAATAGCCCTCAATTCGGTCCGTAAAACCATAGTGACCCATTGCGCCCAGCGCTAGCCGGTTGATGGGAACCTGGACGTAGTTGACCTCCGCGTAATTGTATACTTCATCCCAACCGCCAAACTCACGCGGCGTTCCGTCGGCATTGAAAGTTACCGGGGCGGGACCGTTCCCCAGGTCTGCTTGAGGCCAGCGCACCACGCCCGCCGGCGTGGACCAACTCCCCCAGGGATACAAGTCTCCATCCCAACCATCCACATAAAGATTGCTTGTAAAACTACGTTCACTGGCAAAGAGCGGGTCGCGATCAAACCAGTTCGCATACACGCTTACGTTTCCGCGGCCATCATCGAAACTATGTCCGTAAGCAAGGCTCAGGTCATATGACTGCGCATCGCTTTTTTCCGTCGTATTGAAGCTCGCCTCAATACCGAAGCCCTCGAAATCGCTGACAGTAATGAAATTGACGACACCGGCAATCGCATCCGAACCGTATACGGTCGACGTACCACCGGTAATGATCTCAATTCGTTGGAGCAGGAAACGTGGAATATTGTTGAGATCAACTTCGTTGCCGGTACCGGTCGGTGCAAGTCGACGCCCATTAAGCAGGACCAGAGAACGACCCGGACCAAGACCGCGCAGGTCAACATTGGCCATGCCATTACTTGGATTATTCGAAGTGCGGCCAAAGCTCGGAAACACCTGCGGCATCTGGTTCAGTGTTTCTTCTATCGTCGCCTGTGGCGTAAATTCGATCTCCGCCTTGTCGATCGTAGCCAGCGGGCTGGGCACGTCGAAGTCGCGCCGCATTATGCGCGAGCCGGTAACGACAATTTCTTCAATTTCCTGGTTTGGGGAAGACGGCCCTTCTGCCTGCTCCTGTGCATGGGCAGATGAGCTCGCAACAAAGAAGATTACGAGCACCAAGAGTGTAGACATTGTTCACCCCAATTGCGTGGTTGCGATCAAACCTCGACTGTCCGGGTGCTCACCGGTCAGTCATGCCAGCACTTGGAACTTCCAGGCACGCAATTGTCTGGATGACTTCGACAGACACCCAATTATGTTTGGTACTCCTATGGATAATGTACGGCAATAGGTGCTTACCGTAGCCGCTCCCGTTACCGGCCTTTCACCAGGCGGAAGAACCAGCTGACGAAGATCGCAAAGGCGACAGCGCCGACCAGCATCGCAACGACCTCGCTGCCGAGCCACTCGGTACCGATACCGTCGGGACGCCGACTCTTGGCAACCGCAACCAGTGCTATGCCGACGCCAAGTAATCCCTCGCCACCCACGAAGCCACTGCCGAGCAGTACGCCACGTTCACGCCGGTCCGCAGCCTGCTCTTCGTCTTTGGCCTTTCGTTCCATCCACAGGCGAATCAGGCCACCCACGAAAATCGGGGTCATCGTGGATACCGGCAGGTATACGCCAACCGCGAACGGCAGTGACGGGATACGCAACAGCTCGCAGGCGATGGCAATACCACCGCCTATCGCAACCAAGGCCCATGGCAGGTTCTGGTCGAGCACACCGTCGATGACGAGTTTCATGAGCGTGGCCTGCGGTGCCGGCAGCTCGGTGCTGCCGAAGCCGAAGCCCTTGCCGAGCGCCAGCACTGTGAGACAGACGAACACCGCTGATGTCAGTACTCCGATCAGCTCGGCCGTTTGCTGCTTGCGTGGCGTTGCACCCAACAGGTAACCGGTCTTCAGATCCTGAGAGGTATCACCCGAGATCGATGCCGCGATGGCAACCACGCAACCCACGGTCAATGCCGCGGCCTTGCCGAACGTATCCGTCCAGCCGAACAGCAGGAAAATCGACGCCGTGCCGAGCAATGCTGCGATAGTCATGCCGCTCGTCGGGTTGCTCGTCACACCGACGAGGCCAACGATTCGCGATGCAACGGTGACAAAAAAGAATGCAAAGACGATGACACAAATGGCTGCTGCCGCACGTATACCGGTCCCGCCAATGGCCCCAAACACCTGCGGCACAAGAACGAGCACGGCCGCAATTGCGATGACGCCAATGCCAACATAGCGCAGCGGCAGATCGGAGGAGGTGCGCTCTTCGGCGGCTTGGGGCTGACCAGTACTCATACGCTCTGTCAGCTCTGCAGAGCCAATCTTGAAGCTGCTGACCATGACCGGAACGCTGCGGATCAACGTAATGATTCCTGCCGTCGCCACGGCGCCTGCGCCAATGTAACGAACGTAACGCGTCCAGATCTGGCTCGGGGACATATCACGGATCAGGTTGACCGCCTCCGGGTAGAACGGCGCGGTGAGGTCTGCCCCCCAGTAATCGATCGCGGGAATGATAATCAACCAGGACAGCAGACCGCCGCCGACCATCACGGCGGCGATGCGCGGTCCGAGAATGTACCCGACACCAAACAGGGCTGCCGAGAGGTCCAGGCCCAGTTCGCCTTTCCTCAAGAAAGGTACTTTGGCGTGAACCGCGCCTGGAATGACATGGATCCACGACGTCAGGAATTTGAAGAACGCGCCGCCCGCAAGACCATAAAAGACAAAGCGCGCGCGCCCACCACCAATTTCGTTTGCGACCAGGACCTCGGCGCAGGCCGTACCTTCCGGATAAGGCAGCTTGCCGTGTTCGCGCTCAATCAGGAAGCGGCGTAACGGAATCATGAACAGGATGCCGAGAAGACCGCCGGACATGGCGAGCAATGTCATCTGCAGCAACTCGGGTGGCATGCCCCACATGAACAAGGCAGGCAGCGTAAAAATCACGCCGCTGGCCAGGGAGCTCGATGCCGAGCCCGTTGTCTGAGAAATATTGGTCTCGAGAATCGTTCCCCGAATACCAACGCCGGCCAGCGCCCTGAAGACGGCGACGGTCATGACTGCAACCGGAATTGACGTACTAATCGTCAGGCCGGCCCGCAACCCGAGATAGGCGTTCGCGGCGCCGAAAATGATGCCGAAGACTATGCCGAGTCCGACCGCTTTAAAAGTGAACTCGGCGGGCGACTCGGATGGCGATACAAATGGCTCATAGGTATCGCCTTCTTCGATAGGTACATAGGCCTTTGGGCTCAGTCCGTCTTTGCGCATGTTTTTTTTCCGGATCACTGATGTAGCGTAATACTACTTCAGAATGCACACCTGTTTGTGCGATAGTGCCTGCCACTATGAGCAGGGCATTGATAACTGGCGCATCGGCGGGCCTCGGCAGTGAATTCGCCCGCCAGCTTGCTGCCCAGGGAAAGAGCCTCATTCTCGTGGCCCGGCGTGCGGAACCGATGGAACAACTCGCGGCCGACCTGCACGACAGGCATGGTGTTCAGGTCGACGTCCTGACCGCTGATATGTCGGTCCCCGGGGCGCCCGCCGAGTTGTATGCGGTAACGCGGAAGCGCGGTTTCGAGATCGACTTTCTTATCAATAATGCGGGGGCCGAGGGTCCGGACCTGATCAGGACCCGCGACTGGGATCGACAGGACGCGTATCTGCGCCTCATGATGACGTCCGTCGCCGCCATGTGTCATGAGTTCATGCCTGCAATGATCGAGCGCGGTTCCGGCAGGGTATTAAACGTTGCCTCCGTGGCGGGGCGCATGACCGTCGGCGGCGACTACAGCTATGGCCCGACCAAGGCCTACCTGATCGCCCTGTCGAAAGCACTGGCCTCCTCGTACAACAGCCAGGGCATCCATGTCATGGCTTTATGTCCAGGATTCACGCACACCAACTTCCACGCATCGGACAGACTGACAGACATGAAGACCAACACACCGAAGTTCATCTGGTATGACGCCAATGTCGTCGTTCGGGAAGGCCTTGAAGCACTGGAAAAGGGTAAGGACGAGTACACGTCGGGACGCCTGTACCGATTCCTCGTTCCGATACTACGGCAACGCTGGACGCGCGGCCTGCTGTCGGCTCTCGGTGTGAAACTTTAGTGGCGAGAATTCGAGGTTGCTGGTGTAAACTAAGGGATTGTTATTAACCCTTTCCTGGAGAAAAGGTATGCCATCCCTGGTTCCATTGTCTCGCGGCTTCGCGCTTGCACTTGTTTTGCTTGTTATGGGCGCCTGTGCGAGTTCAACTCCATCGGGTACTTTGCACGCCGAGCAGAGAATCATCTGCCGGAGTGACGTCAATACCGGATCGCGCCTGCCCAACAAGACCTGCCGATCGAAGCAGGAGTGGGACCAGATTGCCGAAGAAACCGCAGAGCTGAGCCGCAACCTGGAGCGCAGCACCCGAGACGGCACAATCTCAAGCGGCGCCAGGCAATGACATAGGGGCAGGACGCGCGCACTGCATCGCGCCCCGCCCTTTTATTGCTCTGCCTTGCTCGCGCAGTCGATGCACTGCGTCACGGTGGGATCAAATTCGAGCCGCTTCGGGTTGATCGGCTCGTCGCATTCCTGGCACACGCCGTATTCGTTTTTATCTATCCGAATAAGGGCGGCCTCGATACGACGCAACATCTGCTCACGCCGCCCGACGGATGCCTGAGCCATCGCCTGCGCCTGCATGGCGTCCATGCGCGACAGCCTGCCCACCTTTGACTGGTCGAGTTCAACGATGGCTGCAGACTCGTCGCCCGATTCTGCGGCGGCCTGGAGTTCGGCTCTGAGCTTGAGCAGGCGCTCGCGGGACATTCTCTTCGCTACCTACCGTCTTTCCAACCGGTCCATCCGGGCCCACGAACGACGCGGCCGGGTGTCGCACCCGTGTGTTCACCGTCCTTCAATACCTGTTCACCATTGACGAAAACGTGCTCCACACCGCTTGCGTACTGCAGAGGTTTCGCAAAGGTCGCGTGATCCTGGACAGTGTCGGGGTCGAACACAACGACGTCGGCGAAGTAGCCGGCCATCAGTTGACCGCGCTCGCGAATCCCGATGTTGGCGGCGGGCAGAGAAGTCATTTTGCGAATGGCGTCCTGCAGCGTGATGACGCCCTCGTCGCGTGCATACTTGCCTAGCACCCGGGTGAACGTTCCATACGCACGCGGATGGGTGCTGGAGTTCAGGAATACGCCTTCTGGCGCTGAAGCCTCGGCGTCAGAACCGAAACTCATCCATGGCTGAGCAACTTTCCTGGCCACATTTTCCTCCGACATCAGGAAGTAGACTGTCGACACCCGGCTCCTGTCTTCGATGACAAGATCGATGGCCGCATCGACTGGCTCTACACCCCGCATATCGGCCACTTCCTGCAAGGTTTTGCCAATCAGATGTCGCAGGTCTGGATTACGAAAGCCGATGAACAGGATTCCGTCCGGACCGGCGTGCAACCCGAGGTTTTCCCAGTCGGTGTCTTCAGACAGCATCTCCGCCTTGACGCGCGCGCGAGTCTCCGGGTTCTCGAGTCTTGAGAACCAGGCTTCTTCGCCGCCCTCCTGGACCCAAAGCGGCATTGACGCATCCAAACCGGTAGCGCCCGCCGTGTACGTATACATATCCGCTGTGATCGCGAGGCCTTCTTCACGCGCGCGCTCGATCAGGGCGAACACATTCTCGAGCTTGTGCCAGTTTGGCTGCCCGCTCGCCTTCAGGTGGTAGATCTCTGCCGGTGCTCCCGTCACCCGTGAAATGTGAATCAGTTCTTCCACACTCTCCTCGAGCCGGTCACCTTCAGACCGAATATGCGAGATGTAGCGGCCGTCGTACTCGGCGGCGGCACTCACCAGTGCGACCAGTTCACCGGTATCCGCGAAATTACCGGGCGCGTAAATAAGAGAAGAGCCGACACCAATCGCGCCTTCACGCATCGCGACACGTACATGTTCCTGCATACGCGCCAGCTGTTCGTCTGATGCCCTGGTATTGTCAAAACCCACTTCCATCATGCGTAAGGTTGCGGCGCCAACGTAGGACGCGACGTTGGGCGATATGCCTTTGTTCTCCAGAAACTCGAGGTACTCGCCAAGAGTTGACCACGCGATGTCATATTTGATATCGACCTGCTGCGCCTTCGCCAGCACCCGCAGTTCGTCGTTGACCGGGCCCATCGACCAACCCTCACCCATCACTTCCAGCGTCACCCCCTGTTTGATGTCGCTCATGCCACGACCATCTTCGATCAGTGACTCGGTCGCCCATGAAAGCATGTTGATGAACCCTGGCGATACGGCAAGACCACTGGCATCAATTTCCTGACCCGCTGTCGCCGCCGACAGATCGCCAATTTTCGCAATGCGATCGCCATTGATCGCCACGTCAGTTTTGTCAGGCGCTCCGCCCAGTCCGTCGTAGACGTCACCGCCGCGAATGATGACGTCGAAATGCTCCGGCTCTGCCGGCGCCGTGCATCCTGCCAGCAGAATCAGAGCGAGCAATACTTGAATAGGTCTGGCTGTTGTCTTTTTCATTCGACCACTTTGTGGTTTTGGGGTGATTGCTGTCAAATAGGCGCATGTTTCCCACGCCCAGATATATCCCGACGAACGGCCTGAACATGGCCGTCTACGAGCAAGGTGAAGGCGAGGCGGTCGTGCTCCTGCATGGCTTTCCAGAACTCGCCTATTCCTGGCGACACCAGATGCCAGCCCTTGCGGAGGCCGGTTTTCGTGCCATTGCACCCGACCAGCGCGGCTATGGCAGAACCACTGCGCCCGCGGATTTAGCCGACTACCGTGTGTCGCAGCTCATAGCCGATGTCCACGGCCTGCTCGATGCACTTGAGCTGGACAGCGCGACATTTGTTGGACATGACTGGGGCGCGCTCGTGTTGTGGCAAATGGCGATGCTGGCACCCGAGCGTATCGACAAGCTCGTGATTCTGAACATTCCACATTTCCCACGCTCACCAGCTGATCCGATCGAGATCATGCGGGCGCGCTTTGGAAACGATTTCTACATCGTCAATTTCCAGGATTCTGATGAAGCTGATCGCGAGTTTGGCAGCGACCCGCGTCACTTCATCAATCGGATGATGCGCAAGAACCAGCTCACGAGGGAGCAGTTTGAAAAGCTGCCACCACATTACCAGGTTGTCAGCCTGTTACGGCAAACACGTGCGGAGGATGCGAACGGTGATGCCTTGCTGAGCGACGAGGAACTCGACTACTACGCGGCAGGCTTTGGGCAATCCGGTTTTACCGGCCCGATAAACTGGTACCGCAACTGGACGCACAACTGGGAGCAACTCGAAGGCGTCGATCAGCAGATCGATATTCCGACGCTATTCATAGGTGCGACGAACGACGTACTAATCAGCCTGCAGCATATTGAGGGAATGAAGCCCCTGGTGAATGATCTGACGATTCACATGCTCGAGTGCGGTCACTGGACTCAGCAGGAAAGACCCGACGAGGTGAACGATCTGCTGATCGACTGGCTAGTGCAGCGCGGGTGATGCGAACGAATCCGAGCCCTCACCAAACATCGCACGATCGAATGCATTGATCATGTTATCGATAGGCTGAGCGCCGACAACGAGCAGTCTCTGGTTGATCAGGAATCCCGGTGCACCGGCAATACCTGAACTGCGAACCTGCGCCTCGCGAGTCGCAACTATCTGTCGAATGCGGTCACTGCCAATGGCCTCGATCGTCTCCTTCGCCGAGATCCCATGCGCCTTTGCGATATCGACCAGAATACCGCGCTCACCAATATTGATGCCGTCCTCGAAAAATGCCGACATCAGGTGATCTGCGAGCGCCGACTGATCGGCACCGGCCGTCGCGGCATGCTGCATCAGCTGGTGAACCGGAAGCGTGTTGGGCACATGCTGAATCCTGTCGAAGCGGAACTGAATGCCGGACGCCTTGCCTTCTGCGGTCAGGTGCTCGAGTACTGGCTCAACATTGGCGGGGCTGCCAAAGCGTTTCGTCAGGTAGATATCGAACGGCTGACCTTCGGGAGGGATCTCGGGGTTCAGCTGGAACGGGTTCCAGCTAACGTCGTAAGGACCCTGCACGGCCTTAAGCGCCTCATCGAGGTGCCGCTTGCCAATGAAACAGAACGGGCACACGAAATCCGCAATCACTTCGACATGCAAGGCAGCCGAAACGGCCACGCGGTCGCTACTGCGGACGATGTTGGAAAGTGTTTCGCTCATGTGCTCGATCCTCCTGGCATACGCCCATTAATAAGGCCCGAATACTTGATATCAAGCGTAGCGCGGCAGGCGTGAACCGACGCTGAACTTGACTCGAATTTCGATGTTTTGCCGAAAAGTATCTAACGTCCTTAAAATAACCCTAATATTTCTCTAAATTCGGCATCAGGAACCCACAACCTGGTTTTCTTGACAAAATTTCGTATCAAAAAAGAATTCGACGAAAATCAGTTTTTATCTGTATTTAAGCGATTTTTATAGACTTTTACTGCTATTTCGGTAATTTTATCGACTCTGTAGCGCCTTCAAACCCTGAATCCACGACAAATAGGCCATACTGCCCGATATCAAGAAATTAATAATTTCCTGATACGTGATGAAGGAAGCATTTTCTCCGAAGATCGCGTCCGTTGGCACCATGACGCGAATACCCATGCTGAGGATCAGCGCCACGATCGTCACCAGCGACTCGAATGTGGCGATCAATATTGTCCATGACGGTCGCCAGATCATCAGTGCGAGGCAGGTGAAACAAACGGCGTAGTAGGCGGCCCGGGCGCCCGGCAGCGATTCAAGAAACGCGACACGCACGTTAACGCCCGCGAAATAATCAAGGAGAAGGAATACGGCCGTCGCCGCGTAGTACCAGGGCAGGATGCGAATCACGTTCATCTGCAATATTCTTAGCCTTTATCAGGTCTTACTCAAGAGCCCACACCCAAGAGAGACAAAGTGCTTATAAAAAAACCGTCCGATATTCGACCTTCCGAGATTACGAGCCAGCAAAATTATCTGAATCGGCGTGATTTTATTCGTGCCGGTGCAATAGCTGGTGGCGCCCTGCTCGCTCCTGGCGCATTTGGAGCACTTGTTCCCGAGGCGCGGCGCGCGAAACTGGACGGCGTTATCGAGAGCCCGTTCAGCACGGACGAGGCTCCAAATAGTTATGAGGACATAACGACCTACAATAATTTCTACGAATTCGGCACCGGCAAGAATGACCCGGTCGTGTATGCGCGGGATTTCAAGCCGCGCCCCTGGACGATTACCGTGGAAGGTGAAGCAGAGAAAACCGGTACATTCGACTTCGACGACTTCATGAAACCGTTCGACCTTGAGGAGCGCATCTATCGCATGCGTTGTGTGGAAGCCTGGTCAATGGTCATACCGTGGGTTGGGATCTCGCTGGCCGATGTCATTAAGTACCTGCAACCCACATCCAAAGCAAAGTACGTTGCGTTTGAAACGCTCAACGATCCCGAGCGTATGCCGGGCGTTCGCCGACGGGTTCTCGATTGGCCTTATCGCGAAGGGCTGACGATTGAGGAAGCTACTAATCCATTGCCCATTCTTGCCGTTGGCCTGTACGGGGAGGTGCTGCCCAACCAGAATGGCGCACCGATCCGGCTGGTTGTGCCGTGGAAGTACGGCTTCAAGGGCATCAAGAGCATCATCAAGATTCGCTTTAGCGAGCGGCGCCCGAAGACCAGCTGGAACATGTCGCAGCCGAGCGAGTACGGCTTCTATGCCAACGTGAACCCCGAGGTCGACCACCCGCGCTGGAGCCAGGCGAGGGAGCGACGAATCGGTGCCAGCGTTTTTGCCAGCAAACAACCCACCCTGATGTTCAATGGATACGGCGAACAGGTCGCGGATCTCTACAAGGGCCTGAACCTAAAGCGCAACTTCTAGGCGTCACTTGGACACACTCAAACAGATTCGGCTCATTTGGAAGCCGCTCGTTTTCGCTGCTTGCCTGTTGCCGTTCGCGCTGGTTGTCGGCGATGCGTTCGAGATCACAGGGCGACTGGGAGCAAACCCGATCGAGGAGATCCTGGATCGTTTCGGCAACTGGTCGCTGCGATTCATCCTGATAACGTTGGCGGTAACTCCGTTGCGGCGTATCACGGGCTGGAACTGGCTCACGCGATTTCGTCGCATGCTCGGGCTGTTCACCTTCTTCTATGTGCTGATGCACTTCCTGACCTGGTTGATTCTCGACCAGGGCCTGCTGATGTCGGCAATTCTCGAGGACCTGGTGAAGCGGCCGTTTATCACCATTGGCTTTGTCGCTTTATTGTTGCTGCTGGCGCTGGCTGTGACCTCGACAAATGGGATGCGACGCCGCCTGGGACGACGCTGGCAGCAGCTGCACAACCTGGTCTATGTGATCGGCATCCTCGGGGTCTGGCACTACTGGTGGCAGGTAAAGAAAGACATCACGGAGCCGCTGATCTACGCGGCGATCCTCACGCTGCTTCTCGGCTACAGGGGGACAGTCACCTTTCTCCGCCAGCGCAGGCAGAGCGCCAATCCTGGGGGAAGGTGACTGTCCCCCTAGAGGGAAGGTGACTGTCCCCCTAAAGTAAAAACCGGGGCGGCCGTAGCCGTCCCGGTAATCACAACACAGCTACTTCGTCAGGCAACTTTCACTGTGTGTCGTTCCGCCACCCGGATCTTCGGAAGCGTGACTGTCAGGATTCCTTCCTTTAATTCGGCGTGGATGTTTTCAGCATCCACTTCAACTGGCAAGGCAACCGTTCTCATAAGTTTGCCGTAGCCGAGTTCGTGCCGATAGAAGTCTTCTTTCTCGTCTTCTTCCTCGAACTCCCTCTCAGCTTTGATCAACAGGCGATCGCCCGAGATCGTCACTTCGACGTCATCTTTCTCAACGCCGGGCAGTTCTGCACGGACCATGAGCTCTTTGTCGCGGTCGACGATATCCAAGCGGAATGCCCGCTCATAATCGATACCTACCGGCCACTTCCATCCAAGGGGCTCAAACGTCTCCATCCAGCGGCGTGGTGGGAAGTCCTCAAAGAACTCCTCCATGCTGTGGGTGAGAGGCGCAGTCCGTCTTACGTCAATAGCCCTTTTGCGGGGCTCGAGTTTGCGCAGGATTGACATAGACTCACCTCCTTCCCGTACAACACTGGCGATCCTCTGCCAGCACATCACTTATACGCCTCCTCCGTAAGGTAACAATTCGGGGTTTCTCGCATTGACAGGATTTCGAGACTCGCTGGATTTCAACGCTTTGTTAATGGCACAACAGACACCAGATCGACACCGCGCCGACTGGCCGATAATACTGTCAGGCGCTGCCCCTGCCAGTCGATCGTGTCCCCCTGTCGGGGAATACGCCCCAGCACTTCAGAAAACAAGCCACCCACAGTGGCAACCTCGACATCGTCCGGAAGATCCACTTCGAGCAACCGGCAAATTCGATGCAGTTCTGCGCTACCGAAAGCCCTGATCGATCCGTCCGGGCGCTGCCAGAGATCCTCACTGGGCGCGTCCGATTCATCGAAAATATCACCGACTATCTCTTCGACAACATCCTCGAGCGTGACCACACCCTGAAAGTCGCCGTACTCATCGACGATCAGCGCCATGTGCCGACGCCGCTCCCGAAACGTTCGCAATAGCGAATCCAGCGCGACCGTTTCCGGCACCACAATGGCCTCATGCACGAGCTCTTGCCACTCGATTTCCGTCGCTGTAGAACCGACAAGTTGCAGCAGTACTTCTTTTGCAAAAACGACACCCACGACCCCGTCGAGATCGCCGTCCGAGGCGTAGGGAAAGCGACTGTATCCAGACTCATTGATTGTCTTCAGGACCTGCCCTGGCGAGTCGTCGTGTGACAGGTACACCACATCCTGCCGTGGCACCATTATGTTGCTGGCAGTCAGCTTCCGAAGATCCGACGCACCAACGATCATCTGGGCCGTCTGCTTGCCAACAACACCCTCGCTATGCCCGATCGTCGCCAGCAGGCGGATCTCGTCCAGCGACGTGATAGGACCCGACTTATCGCGACGCAATGCCCGGGAAACCGTCTCGCTCACTATTACCAGCGGTCGTAGCAGAACAACCAATGCGCGAATACCGAACGCGACGGGCTTGGCCAGCTGTCTCGCGTAGGCCACTCCCAGGGTCTTGGGAATAATCTCGGTAAAGAGCAGCACAACAAAGGTGAAAACGACCGTGAAGACCCACAGGGTCTCCGCATCGAATGCATCCGCATACGTCGCTCCGGCCACCGCCGTACCGATTGTATGCGCTGCGGTATTGGTGATCAGGATGGCCGAGATCGGAATATCGATGCGCTCTTTGAACGCCTTAAAGATCTTTCCCGATGGCCTCCCTTTTTGCACCAGCACTTCGACCTGCGCGTGGTTCAGCGACAAAAGCACTGATTCGAAGATCGAACACATAAATGAGACAACGAGCGCCACCGAAACCGCGACAACAAAAACCTGCATGAAAGCACCTCCGTAGCATCATTCTAGCGCGACCGGTGTCTGTGAATTGCTTATCGAGAAGTGCTAGGGTCTGCTTATGCGCCCTTTCGGTCGATTGCTCGCTGTTCTGGCTTTACTGTCGCTGTCGGCAGGCTGCACCAGCACCCAGGTCAAAGAGGGCGCAGGTTGGGCAGCTGGCGGCCTGTTTGTGATGGCGCTGGACATCGCTCTTGATGGCCCGGAGCGCCGAGCCGGGGAACGGCGGCGCTGGGAGGACAATCCCGCCAACCGATGGGATTCCTGCCTGCCGCCTTGTCAAATTACTACTGATTGGCAAGATCGGCTCGCGGCCGCGGAACGCGAGGAAGAGGCACGTCGTGAACGGGAAGCCGAGGCGCGCAAGTATCAGACCGAGGTCAAGGCGATCATGCGCGATCTCGAAGCGGCCGAACGGCGGTCGGGCCAACTACCACCCGAACCTGCAATATCGGACTATGAGCAACAGGAACTGGAGCGCCTCCAGCGCCGCGATGAGACAGTTGAGAACCGGGCTGAATTCGACGAATTTGTGCAGTCACTCGAGACCGCCGAAGAGCAAAACAGCGACCCACGACTAACCAGAATAACCGGCGAATAAAAAAAGGCCCGGCAATTGCCGGGCCTTCTTGGTACTTCAGGACGCAGGAACGGCTTACATCATGCCGCCCATGCCTCCCATTCCGCCCATGTCCGGCATTGCCGGCCCACCAGCATCGTCCTGCGGTGCATCAGCAACCATTGCTTCGGTTGTGAGCAGCAGGCCCGATACGCTGGCAGCGTTCTGCAATGCATAACGCGTAACCTTGGTCGGATCCAGGATGCCAGCTTCAATCATGTCGCCGTATTCGCCAGTGGCAGCGTTGTAACCGAAGTTACCCTTGCCCTCGGCAACAGCATTCAGAACGACGCTTGCATCACCGCCCGCATTGCGGACGATCTGGCGCAGCGGTTCTTCGACCGCACGCTTCAGGATGCCGATGCCAACATTCTGGTCATCGTTATCACCTTTGAGCTTGGCAATACTGGAAACGGCACGGATCAGTGCAACACCACCACCAGGAACCACGCCTTCTTCAA
>JAHEGH010000116.1 GCA_024639825.1 Gammaproteobacteria bacterium | reverse complement strand
GGCAGCAGGTTGATCGAGCGGAGATTGCTGCGGTCGTCACCACGACTGGTCGCAATGTCGACCCCAAGATTGTACGCAGCGACTTTCTTGAGCAATGCGTCAACTTCACTGCGCGGCGAATAGACAAGATCGACGTAGAGTTCCTGCCTTTCATTGTCGCGACCGGTAACCAGGTAGTCGTAATAGACTTTCGCGGCTGCGAATGGCGTGTGCTGGTCCATTTCGAAGCCCAGTACCTCACGCAGGTTTTCCTCGGCGGCAAGCGGCAGGGTCAGGGACCGTGTCAGCACCT
This sequence comes from Gammaproteobacteria bacterium, assembly GCA_024639825.1. Taxonomy (GTDB): domain Bacteria; phylum Pseudomonadota; class Gammaproteobacteria; order Steroidobacterales; family Woeseiaceae; genus UBA1847. The sequence continues at coordinate 6,498 of JAHEGH010000116.1, read as the reverse complement.
TTTTGTCAGGCATCAGGAGTATCGTCTGCTGTGCATCGCGTGGCAGCTTGCTGTTGCCATCTTCTGGTGCTGTCAATGGAATCTGCAGGACGTCATGCCGGTTGCCCCAGGAGCCCAGGCTCAACTGCAGTTGATCGTCCTGCACTTCGATAAACAGTTTCTGGCGGCGCAGTGCGATCGCGTCGCGCAGCCTGGCTGGCAGGATTTCGAAGATCTCACCGCTCCACCACGTCCAGAACGCTCGTACACGACTTAGCAACGGCGCCGCATAACGAATGCGCAACGGCTGCAGAGACCGTCTTACGTCCACGTTCACCCTCCGACTCCTGCCAGCGGCGGAAGCACCTGCCTGGGTGGCTCGCGCCACTCATGAATCGTAACGGGCTTGCCGGCTGAACGCGAGGTTGATACGACAGCCTCGATCGACGCCACTGTGCCGGCGCCTGCCGCCACACTGGCATAGATATGGAATGTGCCGAGTTGCCGGCCGCGTAGCTGCGACGAATTCGCCGGTTTGACCGGCTCTCCCGTCAGTGCCATGACCAGAATAGGCGGCGCATTCTCGAGATCGATACCGGCTGAACCGGAGTGCACGGTGACGAGCGGGGCCATGCGCTCGAACAGTCCCTGGTCGATGCCGGGCAAGTACTTGAGTTCGTCGATGGCTTTAAAGCTGTCATCACGCGAGGTCCAGGGCAGGCCCGCCGCGAGATAGTCCTTGTCCTCGATGCCGTTAAGGTGGGTAAGATCATCACCGTCGCGCCAGTCGAGGATCGCGTCGATGAGTTCGGGGCGGCGCCCGTCTTCGACACCACAAGCCGCTAGCAGTGCATCGAGCAGATCCGGCCCCGCAGCATTCAGGTCAACGAGGCCATTCGTCTTGCGCACCGCCAGCGTAACCTGTGTGTCGTAGACATCGATGGGGAACGCCGTGCCATCGATCGGAATCTCATGCGTCGAATTGTCCGCGAGCATCTCGAGGATGACGTGGTTGATGCCCGCCTCGGCCAACCCGCGGGCTTGCGCGACCTGTACCTGGCGCGACGCCAGCTGCGTGTCCGTATGGACGTTCTTCGAGTGGCCCGCCGCCATGACGCTGAGCAGCACGATCAGCCACAGGACGATGATCAGGGCCATGCCCTGCTGCCCGCGCCTCATGACTGCCCACCGCTGCGCAGCTCGAACACCAGGTCCGGCCAGCCGTTTCCGTCGGGCTCGGCTCGCGTACGAATGAAAATTGCGGACGGATAATTATCGGCGTCGTCCTGCCAGGTCGTCTGCCAGGTGACATCATCGTCATCTGTAGGCGCGCCGTAATATTGAAAGCCGATCCCCTCGAAGCCGGTAGCGAGAATCATGGGCTCGCTGAAATAGTCGGTGTTGATCTCGTCGCTGCCCGGATCGAACGGCGCGTACCTCAGGGTCAGCGTGTGGCGATCGTCGATGAGCTCGGCGGCGAGGACATAGGTCATGAGCCCGGCACCGTGCGAAAACTGCGGCGCCGGTGCGACAAAACGCACCCACTTTTCATTGGCGGCAAATGTCAGTCGCTGCTCGTCGCCCTCACCTACCGTCAGGTTGGGCAGCTGCGCGAACTGGCGCCGGAGAAAATCAGCGGTTGCACGCATCTCCTCGGTTGCATCCGCGCGGTCCTGGCCCGCCGCCCAGCTGCGGCTTGCGATGCGCACGGCGCCCATCGAAGCGGTCATGAATAAGGTCAGAATCATGATCGCGACCAGCAGTTCGACGAGCGTGAAGCCGCGGCTGCGATGGTATGTTTGAGCGTTCATGAGCCACTCTCGTCGTGCAGCAGTTTCACCGTACTGAGGTCGATGCTGCGTTCGCTATCGCCGTTCGGCCAGGTGACAGTCACCGTCACGTAATAGGCATGCGTGCCCTTGACGTGCGTGGAGTAGTCGACCGCCGGTTCGTAATTGACAACGCGGCGGGTCCAGTGAAAGCTCTCGCCCTCCACGCCGCTGGTTTCGCCGGGTGCCAAACTCTTATCTATGCCTGCTGTGGCGAGGCGCGATTCACCGATCAAAACCGCCTGCGCATACTCCGAAGAAACAGAGACATTGCGTACGCCACTCGCAAAGATGCGCAACAAGACGGTCAGCGCGAGCGCCATGATCATGAACGCGACGAGCACCTCGACAAGGGTATAACCGCGACTGCGTTGCCTAGGACACATCGTCCCGAGCCTCGGTGATGCGCACACGACCGAGCAACCAGTCGACAGCGACGACGTAGCCGCCCCGCTCGGGCCCCAGCCGGGCTTTGATGCCATTGGAACTGCCGTCGCTTTGAAAACGAAGCGTGTACTCTTCGGTGGTAGTGTAAAACCTCGCGGCACGGCGCTTCTCGCTCTCGTAGCCGCTCGAATCAAGAAGCACTAATGCCATGCCGCGAGGTAATTCCTGCGCGGGTGCTCCCGCAACGGTATAAGTCGATTTTTCGCTGTCGAAGCGCACATCGACCGCTTCGCTTTGAGTGATCGCGCGGTTTCGTGCATCACGCAATGTTGCCGCGAGATCGAGTGCGGCGACCCTGGCTTTCGTGCCCGGTACCACGGACGAAATAAGCGGCGGCACCACGGCCATCAGCCCGCCGGCGATCGCCAGCACAACCAGCAACTCCAGCAGCGTAAATCCGGCGTTTCGTTGCCTGTTATTTGCGCGCCTGGCTACCAACTCACCACGTCCGCGTCTTCGCCTTCACCACCGTCGGCGTCATCGCGGCCGAGAGAGTACAGGTCGTAGTCGCCGTTCTCGCCCGGCGATCGATAGCGGTACGCGTTGCCCCAGGGATCGACAGGGACGTCCTTTTTCTTCAGGTAAGGTCCGTTCCAGTTGTTGACCCCGGTCGGCTCCGTCGACAACGCAGCCAGCCCTTCGTCACTTGTCGGATAACGCCCGACTTCCAGGTGAAACAGGTCGAGCCCCGCACCCAGTTCTTCGATCTGCAGCTGGGCCGTGTCGCTCTTGGCGCCACCGAGGTACTTGAGGACTCGCGGACCGACAAGGCCCGCCAATAGTCCCAGTATCAACAGGACGACCAGTAGCTCAACCAGCGTGAAACCGCGGCTCCTTCTAGCCGTATTGCTCTTTCCCAAAAACATCGTTCACATGCCTCCGCTTCATATTACGAGTTCGTTAATGCTCAGGATTGCGACCAGTATGGAAATGATCACTGCTGCGATGACGACACCGAGAACCAGGATGAGCATGGGTTCGAGCAAGGTCATCGCGCGTTTGATAGTTACCTGCGTGTCACGGTCGAACGTCTGTGCGACCTGCTCCAGGATTTGTTCGAGTTCACCCGACTCTTCGCCGACACGAATCATGTGCACGGCGAAAGAAGAGAAATGAGGTACTTCTGACAACGGGTCGGCGAGACTCTGGCCTTCTTTCAAACTGCCCGCGACTTTCTCGAGCCCGTTGGCCAGCACGCGGTTCCCCATCGTATCCTTGACGATGGTCAGCGCTTTCAACAAGGGAATACCGTTGTGTAGCAGCGTGCTCAGCGTGTGCGCGAAACGAGCCACTTCCATCTTGACCACAATCGCACCCGCGATCGGCAGACGCAGCAACAGCGCATGCCACCTGTAGGCCGTGGCGGGGCTCGCGAGTTGCCGGCGCATGAACCAGAGTCCACCCGCGGCCAGCAGAACCAGCAGCCAGCCGTAGGCCTGCAGCCCTTCACCGACGGCGATCGTGATGCGCGTCGAGATGGGTAGCGCCTGGCCCATACCATCGAACATCTCGGTGAACTGCGGCACAACGTAGCCGAGCAGTATGAAGATCGATACGATGGCCACGACCACGAGGATCGCGGGATAGATGAGTGCCGAGGTCAGCGCATTGCGCGTTTCCTTGGCGCTTTCCATGTGATCAGCCAGGCGTTCCAGCACGACCTCGAGCGCGCCGCCCGACTCACCGGCTCGCAGTAAGCTGATATAGAAACGACTGAAGACCGGGCCCTGCTCTTCCATGGCGTCGGCCAGCGCAGCGCCTTCCTTGACGCGTTCGCGGACGTTGCCGAGCATCTCCACGAGCGGTTCGTTGTCGGCCAGCGTGGTCAGGATGCCCAATGCGCGATCCAGTGGCAGACCCGCTCTAAGCAGGGTGCTGAGTTCGCGCGTCATGTCGCCTATGTCGTCGCTGGTGACCTTCTGCCGGCGCCACTGAAACTGCCGTTTGCGGCCCTTGTTCTCGCGGGTCGTGGACTCGTCGACCCGGATCGGCACGTGCCCCAGCGACTGAAGCTGCTCGATGACCTGTAATCGTGTCGAGCCCGACAATACACCGTTGACGACTTCGCCGGCGCTGGTCGCTGCCTTGTAGTCGAACATGGCCATTGTCAGCTACCGTTCTCCGGAGCCGCCGGTGTGACTCGCAGGACTTCCTCGATCGTCGTATGCCCCGCGACAGCCTTGGCAAGGCCGTCATCGCGCATCGTGACCATCCCCTGCTTATTGGCAAGGCGCGCGATTTCTCCCGCATCGCAGCGCTTGAGCACGAGCTCACGAATCGCGTCGGTCATGAGAAGAATTTCGACAATAGCGAGGCGTCCCGTGTACCCCGTCCCGCCACAGGCATCGCAGCCGACCGGCCGGTGTAAGGTCACTGGCTTGCCGTCTGTGAATCGATCAAGTTCCCAGCGCTTTACGACTTCGTCGATCGGTGAATAGGCTTCGCGGCAGTCCGTGCACAGGGTGCGTACGAGTCGTTGCGCCTGGATACCGATAACCGCCGAGGTCAGCAGGTAATCCTGCACGCCCATATCGAGCAGGCGCATGACGCTGCCCGCGGCATCATTAGTATGTAGCGTCGACAAGACAAGGTGGCCGGTCAGCGCCGACTGCACCGCGATTTCAGCGGTCTCGGTGTCGCGCATTTCGCCAATCATGATGACGTCCGGGTCCTGCCGCACGATTGATCGTAGCGCATTGGCGAAAGTCAGCCCGATCTGCGGCTTAACCTGCATCTGGTTGATGCCACGAATGTTGTACTCGACCGGATCCTCGACCGTAATGATCATACGCTCGGGCTGGTTCAGGTGTTTCAACGCGGCATACAGTGTCGTGGACTTGCCGCTGCCGGTCGGCCCCGTGACGAGCAATATGCCATGCGGTGTATCGAGCATGTCACGCATGGCCTGTTCCTGCTCGTCGCCGAATCCGAGCGAACTGAAGTCCATGGCGACGGCGTCGCGCTGCAGCAGGCGCATGACCACGCTTTCGCCGTGAATCGTCGGCACGGTCGACACACGCAGGTCGTACTCCACACCGCGCACGCGTTGCCGGAAGCGCCCGTCCTGGGCCAGCCGGCGCTCGGCGATATTTAGGTTCGCCATGATCTTGACGCGCGAAATGACAGCAGCCGTTGATTGCAGCGGCGGCGCATCGACTTCGCGGAGCAGGCCGTCGACACGGTAGCGGACTTTGAGCTGGCCTTCGAAGGGCTCGATATGAATATCCGACGCACCGCATTCGGCCGCTTTCTGAATAAGCTGGTTGACGAGTTTGATAACGGGCGCCTCGCCCGCCAACTCTTTGAGTTGCTCGACATCGTCGTAGTACTGAGCAACCTCTCCGTCAGTCGCTGAGCCGGCGTTCCCGGTCCCGTCATACAAGCTGTCGAGCGCCGCCTCGATTTCGGACGGTATGCCGAGGCGCGAAATAATGTTCTTGCCACTGCAAAGCGACAGCGACTCCACCACGTATTCATCGAGCGGATCAGCCATCGCAACGGTGAGTTCGTCCTCACCTTCGGCGAGAATTAATGCCTTGTTCTTCTTCAGGAAGCGCTGCGCGATATCGCTGTTCCCGGGAACCTCATCGGGGAAGTCGGCGCGGTCAGCGAGATCCAGGCCCAGCTGGCCGGCGAGGCTTTCGGCGACGTCTGTTTCGGAAACCAGGCCGAGTTTGATCAGGACGGACCCAATCCGCTCCCAATGGTCCTGCTCGCGCTGCAAACGCAACGCGCGGTCGACATCAGGCGACATCAATTTGCCAGCATCGACAAGCAAACCGCACAGTTGCTCCCTCTGAGGAGCACCCACGGCTGCCAGTCGCGCAGGCCCGATTTTAACTGCGGCTAAGGATTTCATCGGGCACAGGTTCACTCTTCGGCTTTTTTTTGTAGTTGTACGTAATATTACAGGCGGCGGACACGCCTGGGACCCGCAATCAGGGTGGAATTTGCGCCGAAAAACCTGATCGAAAGTTGTGCGTACAAACCGAGGCCGGAGTGATAAGGCCACGATTCCTCAGACATTTATTGATAAATTAAGGTAGCAACATATTAGTAAAGTCGGTAAATTTGGCGGTCAGCCCTGTAGGGTGAAACCAGTACCTAGCATGAGGAAAAAACCCCAGTGACAGTGAAGACGATCATCGTCGACGACCACCCGGTGGTCCGCCTCGGCGTTAGGCATATGCTGAGTTCGTCGGACAATATCGAAGTCGTCGCCGAGATGGACGATGTCGATAAC
>JAHEGH010000042.1:20091-23785 GCA_024639825.1 Gammaproteobacteria bacterium | reverse complement strand
CACTAGCACCTGAAGCTAGCGCGTCTACCAATTCCGCCACCTGGGCAGGCTGAACCGCGTACAATTGCAGCTCATGCGGGGGGCGCACTTTAAGAAAACGGCGCCCCGCTGTCAATCTACAATTCTCGCAAGATACCGGAGTCGCAGCACTTGCCTCAAAACCCGAAGAAAAGCAGGAAACCTCACAAGGGTAAGCCGTACAAACACCCCATCCCTGGCCCAAACGACCTCATCGACTTCCTGACCGAGACCGGCACGCCGCTCAAGGCGGACGCAATTCTGAAAGCGTTTGACCTCAAGGGACAGCGCATGCGGTCGCTGCTGGTAGAGAAGCTCAATGCCATGGTGCGAGCAGGCCAGATTATCGAGAATCGCCGCGGCGAATACTGCCTGACAGCCAAGCTCGACCTTGTAACCGGCACGGTCAGCGGCCATAGCGATGGTTTCGGTTTTGTCGTGCGTGACGATGGCGCATCCGAGGACGTCTATCTTTCGGCGCGCGAAATGCGGCCGTTGTTCGACGGTGATCGGGTCGCTATTCGCGTTAAAGGAATGGATCGACGCGGGCGTGCCGAGGGTCAGCTGGTCGATGTTCTCGAACGCGGCACCCAACAGGTGGCTGGACAGTTTATCCGCGAGCGTGGCATCGGTCTCGTCATACCGGATAACTCGAGAATTTCGCACCGCATCCTGATTCCGAAAGACGAATCGGGTGGGGCGAAGCATGGCCAGATGGTTGTTGTGGAGATTCTCGATTACCCCACGTATGTGGAGCAGGCGACAGGTCGCGTCGTCGAAATCATCGGCATGCCTGGCGAGAAAGGCATCGCGACGGATATTGCAATTCACTCACACGCAATTCCTTACAAGTGGCCCGACGCCGTAAGAGAGCAGGTGAAGGATTTCGGTGCCGAGGTTTCGGAATCGTCGATGGACGGGCGGACGGAGCTTCGCAATGTAGATCTCATCACTATCGATGGCGCGGATGCTCGTGATTTCGATGACGCCGTCTACTGCATGAAAGCAGAGAACGGGTGGCGACTGCTGGTAGCTATTGCAGATGTTGCCAACTACGTCAGCATCGGTTCGGCCCTTGATAAGGAAGCGATCGTACGTGGTACCTCGGTGTATTTTCCGGATCGAGTAGTGCCGATGCTTCCCGAAGTGCTGTCCAACGGTCTGTGTTCACTCAACCCGAAAGTTGATCGGCTTTGTATGGTCTGCGATATGGAAGTCAGTTCTTCGGGCAAAGTGACTAAGGCGACTTTCTTTGAGGGTGTCATGAAGTCCAAAGCGCGCCTGACCTACAGCCAGGTTGGCGATTTTCTGAGTGGCGCTTCGAAAACGTCCGTGCCGAGTGAACTCCAGGCGACGGTCAGAGACCTGCACGATCTGTACAAGGCATTTGCGAAGCAACGCCGCCGTCGCGGCGCCATCGAGATCGATTTGCCGCAGACAAAATTCAAGCTCAATGACGACGGTGAGATCGATCGAATCGAAGTTGTCCCGAGAAATGACGCTCATCGCCTGATCGAGGAATGCATGATTGCTGCGAACGTCGAGGCGGCGAAATTTCTGAAGAAGCACAGGATACCCGGCCTCTACCGCGTTCATCCGAAACCGGATACTGACAGATTCAATGATCTGCGCCTGTACCTCATTTCACTCGGGCTGAAAGTCCCGCATCCCGACCACGTTGAGCCGCGCCACTTCACGCAGCTGATCGAACAAGTGAAAGACCGCCCGGACAGTGCGGCTATTACGATGGCGATGTTGCGGTCGCTAACTCATGCAGAGTATTCGCCGGTAAATGTAGGCCACTTTGGTTTGTCGCTGGAGTCCTACGCCCATTTCACTTCGCCGATTCGTCGTTATCCTGATCTGCTGGTGCACCGGGCGATCCGGCATATTATTCGTGACGGTAAGCCCGGAAAATACGACTATGCTCCAAAGGAAATGGAACGGCTTGGAGCGATCACCTCGGCGCACGAAAAGCGTGCCGAAGAGGCGACTCGCGATGTCGAGGCATGGCTCAAGTGTCAGTACATGGAGCAGCATCTCGGCGACGAGTTCGACGGCGTGATTACCGGAGTCACCAATTTTGGTGTTTTCGTGCAGATCACGGAGCTCATGACCGACGGCCTCGTGCACGTGACGAGCCTCGCCAATGACTACTACAAGTACGACGCCGGCTCGCAAAAACTCGTTGGCGAGCGCAGCGGACATACCTACAGCCTGGGTGAGGAAATGCGGATTCGGGTACAGCGGGTCGACATGGAGACTCGCAAGATCGACTTCCGGCCGGTCACAGAAATCTCACCCAAACCGCAAAAGAAACGATCCGCCAGCAAGAAGAGTCGTAGATGAGCAAATCTCACTACATTACGGGCCTGCGTGCCGTGGAGCAGCTGCTGGCCACGGAACCGACCGAGATTCGCCGTATCTATGCCGAGTATCAGACGGCCAATCCGCGGGTCGAGGCGGTCATCAAGGCTGCGCGGCAGGACGGTATCGAGATCCAGGCTGCGAATCGTGCCAGGCTGACGCAGATTAGCGGCGAATCACGGCATCAGGGCGTGGTGGCCGAAGTACGTCGCAGCACTGTCATGGACGAGGCCGGGCTGCGGACCCTGGTGGAGACGCGCCTGCAGGAAGGTAAATCCCTGCTGTTGCTGGCGCTCGATGGCGTACAGGACCCGCATAACCTGGGCGCCTGCATGCGCACCGCCGACGCCGCCGGTGTAGACGCAGTTATTGTGCCGCGTCATGGTGCGGCCGGTCTGGGGCCTACCGTCAGTAAAGTGGCCGCTGGAGCCGCTGAGCAGCTGCCATTCGTCCCGGTGGGCAACCTGGGCAAGGTGCTCGCCTGGCTCGGGGATTACGGCGTGCAGCGCGTTGGAACCAGTGACAAGGCCGATTGCAGCCTCTACGACGCCGAGCTGGGCGGATCGGTGGCGCTGGTGATGGGCCGCGAGCACACCGGGCTGGGCAGGGGTATTGCAAGCCGCTGCGATACGCTGGTCAGCCTGCCGATGCGGGGTGTCGTCTCGAGCCTCAATGTCTCAGTGGCCACGGGCATCTGCCTGTATGAAATTGCCCGGCAACGATCCTTGTAATAGGGCTGGAGCTTGGGTAGGATTCGCGTCCCCGTTCATAAGGGCGGGGAAACCTTGCTGCACCGGATAGTCGGGCAGCTGTAATCCCTGGAATAGCCCAGGCGATTTCATCCATAAGGGAAGACAATGAGACACTACGAAATCGTGTTTCTGGTCCATCCGGACCAGAGCGAACAGGTTCCTGCCATGGTCGAGAAGTACCAGGGCATGGTGACCGAATCCGGCGGTCACGTTCACCGCTCTGAAGACTGGGGTCGCCGCCAGCTGGCACACCCGATCAGCAAAATTCATAAAGCCCACTACGCTCTGTTGAATGTTGAGTGCTCGTTCGATGTGATCACTGAGATCAAGACCGCGTTCAAGTTCAACGACGCCGTCCTGCGCCACATGGTTCTCGCTCGCGATGAAGCGGTTACCGAAGCGTCGCCCATGGCGGTCGCCGTGGCTGAAGAGAAAGCCAAGGAAAAGGAGGCGCAGCAGCGCCGTGACGCCAAGGCTGCTGCCGAGGCAGCACAGCGGGCTGAAGAAGAGAAAGCAGAGAAAGCCGCAAGCGAGGCGGCGGCTGAAGAAGCTCCGGC
>JAHEGH010000042.1:0-19991 GCA_024639825.1 Gammaproteobacteria bacterium | reverse complement strand
CCAAGGAAAAGGAGGCGCAGCAGCGCCGTGACGCCAAGGCTGCTGCCGAGGCAGCACAGCGGGCTGAAGAAGAGAAAGCAGAGAAAGCCGCAAGCGAGGCGGCGGCTGAAGAAGCTCCGGCTGAAGAAGCTGCAACCGAAGAGCCCGCTGCCGAAGAGGCTGCGGCTGCGGAAGAGGCCCCAGCTGCGGAAGAGGCTCCGGCCGAAGAAGCCGTTGCTGAAGCCAAGACTGAAGAAGCTGAGGCTGAAGAAGCCCCAGCAAAAAGCGCCTGAGGAGATAAATCATGAGTCGTTATTCACGCAGGCGTAAGTATTGCCGTTTTACCGCTGAGGGCATCAAGGAGATCGATTACAAGGATCTCAACCTGCTCAAGGCCTATGTTACCGAGACCGGCAAGATCGTACCGAGCCGTATTACCGGTACGAAGGCTAACTACCAGCGGCAGCTGGCGACGGCGGTCAAGCGCGCTCGTTATCTAGCGCTGCTGCCGTACACCGACCGACACTAAACGCCGTCGGAGGGACGCCCTTGCAGGCTTTGGCCGCTTGGCTGGTTGCTAGGCCGCAGCACGCCATATTGGGGCTGGCTGTAACATTGTTACTGCCAGCGCCGCAGCTAACCAGTGGTGTCATTATGGTGCTGCTGGTCCTGGCGCAGGGGACGCGCCAGGCTGTTACCGAGGCGCTGGTCGCGGCGGCGGCGGTGCTTATCGCATCGGTGCTGTTGAGCACGCCGGTGGCCTCGGTGGTAACACTGATAGCAGGCACCTGGGTGCCCGTGTTGTTACTTGCAGTAGTGCTGCTGAGTACACGGTCACTGACACTTACAGTTCAGGTGTCTGTGATCGTTGCCGTCACGACAATGATTGGTTTTTACGTCGTGGTCGCTGATCCGGTCGCCTTCTGGCAGCCGTATCTCGATTTGATGGCAGAAGTCGCAAGGCAGAGTGGACTTCAGTTGAACGAAGAGCTGCTCAATGCCGAGGTGATGACCGTATCTGCGGCGCTCGCGTTCTGGATGCTGTATATCACCGGTCTGCTGCTTGGGTATGGGCTATACAGGAAGTTGCCCGCGGAAACGAGTCACTATGGCTGGTTTCGGGATTTGAATTTTGGGCGTGTTATCGCGTTCACTACGGCGCTGGTCTCGCTGTTGGCAGTCGTAGTAGGTGTGACCTGGCTTAAGAATGTCGCGTTCGTCTTGTTCGTCACATTCTGGATACAGGGTTTGGCTTTTCTGCACTTTTTGCGCGCTGAGAAGTTTATTCCGCCGGGTGCAGTTGTCGCAGTTTATGTGCTGGTGCCGTTATTGCAGGTTCTGATGATTACGGCATTGGCAGTGTTTGGATACATGGATGCCTGGTTTGGTTTCCGGCGTCGGATGAAAAAAGCGTAAGGGTTCGAAAAAATGAACGTTATTTTGTTGGAAAGTGTTGAAAACCTCGGTGGCATTGGCGATCTCGTCAAGGTCAAGCCCGGTTATGGCCGCAACTACCTGCTTCCGCAGGGTAAAGCGGCCCTGGCTACACCCGAGAACATGAAAGCTATTGAGGCCCGCCGTTCGGAACTCGAGAAAGCTGCCGCCGAAGAGTTGTCGAAGGCAAAGAAACGTGCCAAAGCGTTCGACGGTCTCGAATTGGTCATTCAGGCCAACGCCGGCGCGGAAGGCAAGCTCTTCGGTTCGGTCGGCCCGATCGATATCGTCGACGCGCTTGCCACCGTGCAGGTTGAAGTCGAGCGCGCCGAGGTTCGTATGCCGGATGGTCCGGTCCAGGAGCTGGGCGAGTACACGATCGGTGTCCACCTGCACTCTGACATCGATGTCGAAGTGCTCGTTAAGGTCGTTGGCGAAGAGTAGTTAGAATTGCAGCCGACGGTTATCCGTCGGCTGTGTTACCTTTTAGCCAGGGAATAATTCTGGCAGAGGAATCCGATAAATGGTCCGAGCTTTGGACGATGGCTATGCAGACGGGGGTGCTGAGCAGCGCCTCAAGGTGCCGCCGAACTCCATAGAAGCCGAGCAGTCTCTTATCGGTGGCCTGATGCTCAACGCTCAGGCCTGGGACAAAGTCGCCGACGTTGTCTCGTCGGAAGACCTGTATCGCAAAGACCATCGCCTGATCTTCAAGTCGATTGCCAGCCTCGTCGAAGGTGGCAGCCCGTGTGACGTCGTTACGGTCTCTGAGCACCTCGATAATCGAGGCGAGCTCGAGCAGGCGGGCGGCCTCGAATACCTTGCAATGCTGGCGAACGAAACGGCGGGTGCCGCCAATGCCCGTGCGTACGCGAAAATCATACGAGAACGTTCGATGCTGCGGGCGTTAATTAATGCCGGCAATGAGATCAGCGGCAGCGCATTCGCGACCGACGGCCGGTCTGCAGCGCAGGTGCTTGACGATGCGGAGCGCATGGTTTTCGAGATCGCCGAAAAGGGGAGTCGTGGCCGCAAGGGGTTCAAGGCGCTCAAGGATATCCTGCCGGCAGCCGTAGACCGGATTGACGAACTGCATCAGTCCGAAGGCAGTATCACTGGCATCTCCACCGGCTATACCGAATTCGACAAGATGACCGCTGGTCTGCAGGGTGGCGATCTCGTGATTATCGCGGGCCGCCCATCGATGGGCAAAACGACACTGGCGATCAATATCGCTGAAAATGCGGCCATTGGTTCCAAGAAGAGCACGGCGATTTTCTCAATGGAAATGCCTTCGCAGCAACTCGCTTTTCGCATGATCTCGTCGCTGGGACGTGTCGACCAGACGCATCTTCGTACCGGTAACTTTCCTGACGAAGACTGGTCGCGTATCAATACGGCCGTCCAACTCATGTCCGAGGCACCGATTCATATCGATGACACGCCGGGCCTGTCGCCGACTGAGATTCGAGCCCGTTCGCGTCGCTTGCATCGCGAGCATGGCCTGGACCTGATCGTTGTCGACTACCTGCAGCTGATGCAGATTGAAGGCACCAAGGAAAATCGTGCGACGGAAATTTCGGAGATATCGCGTGGCCTGAAATCGCTTGCCAAAGAGCTTGATGTCCCTGTTATTGCGTTGTCTCAGCTCAATCGTAGTGTCGAGCAACGGACCGACAAGCGGCCGGTCATGTCCGACCTGCGTGAGTCGGGTGCCATCGAACAGGATGCCGACCTAATCCTCTTCATCTATCGTGAAGAGGTCTACAACCAGGATACTCCGCGCAAAGGTATCGCCGACATTGCGATCGCCAAACAGCGTAATGGTCCGATCGGTGATTTCCCACTGACCTTTGTCGGGCGGTACACCAAGTTCGAAAACTGGGTGCCGGATACTTACAACGACTACCCGGACGAGGGTTATCAGTGAGTTTTGGTGCACGAGCGCTTATCAGGCTCGGCGCTTTGGAACACAATCTCGAGGTCATCCGCAAAGCCGCTCCAGGCTGCAAGGTCATGGCCGTCATCAAGGCCAATGCGTACGGGCATGGCATGGTGCATGTCGCCCAGCACCTGAAGCATGTTGATGCGTTTGCCGTGGCACGGATCCCCGAAGCCCTCGAGCTACGGGCGCACGGGGTAACGACAAAGATTATCCTGCTTGCAGGGGTCATGAATACGGCCGAGCTTGCCGCCGCAATGGAGTACGAGTTCGAGCCCGTCGTGCATTCCCCGCTGCAGCTGGATCTCCTCGACCACTCTATCGGCGGGAAGGTCAACGTCTGGTGCAAGATTGATACTGGCATGAATCGATTGGGATTCGCCCCCTCCGAAGCAGCCGACGTTCTTGCACGACTGAGACGTTCGGCGGGCGTCAATGAGATCCGCCTGATGACCCACCTGGCGAGTGCCGATGAACTCGATGGCAGCACGACAAAAAAACAGCTGGAGCGCTTCCGGCCCATAGTCAGGGGCTTCGACGGGGACGTTAGTATCGGGAATACGCCGGCAACGCTTGGCTGGCCTGCAGTTGTGAATGCGCGGTCGGAGTTCGGCTTCACAGGCGAGAACTGGATTCGACCCGGTATAGCGCTGTTCGGTGTTTCGCCGTTCAGTGACAAGACCGGCAGCGAGCTCGGGTTGATGCCGGTGATGCAGTTCGAGGCCAGGCTGATCGCGATCAAGCCCCTGAAGTCGGGTGAGCGGGTTGGGTACAGCGGCGCTTACGCGAGCGATGAGGATACGATGATCGGCATTATCTCGGCTGGCTACGGCGATGGTTATTCACGCCATTTCCGCAGTGGCACGCCTGTGCTAATCAACGGACGCAAAGCGCGTGTTGTCGGCAATGTGTCAATGGATATGATTGCCGTCGATCTCGGGAAAAATCCGGAAGACAGGGTTGGCGATATTGCGACGTTGTGGGGTGACGGCCTGCCAGTGGAGGAGGTCGCCACTTACGCGAATGCGATTCCTTACGAACTGGTGTGCGGCGTTATGAACCGCGAGGACAGCGAAATAGTAGAATAAGAAAAGGGACAGTCACCTTGAATCCCGAAGTTAAGGTGACTGTCCCCTTATCTGTTTATGCGGCGAAGAAGCCCATCTTCACGCCGGCCAGCTGTACGACATCATTGTCGGTGAGCTTGCGAGCCTGAGCGCCTATAGGCTGGCCGTTGACGAGCGGGAAGTCACCTTCCTTACCCGATTCGACATGCACGATATAGTATCCTTCGGCGCGCCGCGTGATTGCTGCAACCTGGACGCCGGGACGACCGAGTGTTGTCAACGCCTTGGTCAATTCCAGTTCACGACCGGCAAATGCACCGCTCAGGACCTGCAGCTTCGCGAGCGGCAGTGCGTTGGGCGCCATGGCCGGGTCGATGCCGGTCATCGTTGACGCATGAGAAACGGGCTCTGCCACTTCTTCTTTTTTTGGTGCCGGTGGCGCTTTATCTTCGAGTGCCGCTGCCTCTTCGGGATCCAGCCTCACGGATTCCGCGACTTCGTCGTGTACGACGTCCTGATTGACCGCGGCAGCAACTGCCTTATCGGCCAGGCGCTCCGCTTCGGCCAACTGGTCGGCATTCTGCTGACCGGTCGGGATAACCATGGTCTTTTCGAATTCGTCCTGCTCGGTTTCCGGCGCCTGTTGGTCAGAGAAGCGCAGCTGATGGTGGCCGATCGTAATGACGTCGCCATGCTGTAGCGCATGTTTCTTGATCAGCTTCCCATTGACGTAGGTGCCATTGGTGCTGTTCAAATCCTCGAGAAAGGAGTCGTTCAGGATGTTAATGATGAGCGAGTGGTGTCCACTGACCGCCGGATTATCGATGCGTACATCGTTATCGGGCAGGCGACCAATCGTGTATCGCTCTTTGGTCATGTTGTATTCAGCCAGCACCTGGTTGTCCAGGCTTAGAATTAAACGTGCCATGTTTTCTCGCTCTTAGACCAATGCATCCCTACGAACGGAACAAGCCAGCAAGTTTCGCAATCAGGCCCTTTTTTGCCGGGAAGGCTTCCTTAACCTGAGCAAGCATTACTGACACGTTATCGCGTCCGCCGTGGTCGTTGGCCAAGTCAATAAGCTGTTGACCAACTACGTCAAGACTAGCATTAAAAGTACTGATAGTTAAGTGAATATCGTCGTCTTCGACCATGTCCGGCAAGCCATCGGAGCACAGCAGATATATATCGTCGGGCAGTACCTCGTATTCGCGAACCTCGACCTCCACGGTCGGTTCGACACCGAGAGCACGTGTTACATAGTTGCGATTGGTCGAGCGCTGGGCCTCTTCATGGGAATAGAAGCCACGGTCGACGAGTTCCTGGAGCAGGGAGTGGTCCAGCGTAATTTGCTCGAGCGCCCCGCCGCGCAAGCGGTAGGCGCGAGAATCGCCGACGTGAGCAACCGAGACCTTGTCGTCGTAGAACATGCAGGCCACGATCGTCGTGCCCATGCCCTCACACTGCGTCTGGCTTTGAGCTGTCTGGTAAATTATCTTATTCGACCGGTACACGGCATCGCGCAGGATGATCGACAGGCGCATCAGGCCACTGTGCGGATCGACGTCATTCAATTCCTCACGGGCCGCGCCCTCACTGGCTAGTTCCGTGACGATCTGTACGGCGATTCCGCTGGCGACTTCACCAGCGTTGTAGCCACCCATGCCATCTGCGAGGACCATCAGACCGATATCCGGATTGGATCCGATCGCATCCTCGTTGTGCTCGCGAACGCGTCCGGTATCGGAGTATTCGGCAAATTCAATTTTTCCGCGCAAACTTATCGTCAAGGTCCTAATCGCTCTTTGTTACCTATGAAACCCTGGCGCAATTCCTAAGCGCGATGGCCATTTCGGCGCCGCAGGAAAAGCGATCAGCTGGACGTTTCGCCATGGCCTTGGCCAGCACGGCGTCGACACTCGGAGGTATACCCGCGCGTCGTGAAGAGACTGGGGCGGGATCTTCCGTTGTGATCTTTGTCATTAATACAGCGATGTTCGATGCTCTGAACGGTACCTCGCCAACCAAAAGTTCGTACAGAGTAACACCAAGCGAGAATAAGTCCGATAGTCCCGTGAGGTTTTCCGCGCCCAGCTGTTCGGGCGACATGTACATGGGGGTGCCGAGGACGATTCCCGTCTTCGTACTGTTGTTGTCCGTCATCCGCGCGACACCAAAATCACTGATTTTGAGCGAGCCCTCTTTCGGGTTGTACAACAGGTTGGCTGGCTTGATGTCGCGATGGATGACGCCCTGGTTGTGTGCGTAATCGAGGGCCTCGGCTGTAATGGCAGCCAGCTCGAGAGCACGCTTGGGAGCCAGCAGCTTTTTCGGGTCCGTGAAGCTGCGCAGCGGAATTCCCGGCACATATTCCATGGCAATGTAAGCGAGTCCCTTTTCCTCGCCCGCATCGAAAACAGTAATGATGTTCGGGTGGGTCAGTCGTCCCGCAGATTCTGCTTCGCGATAGAAGCGCAGTCGGGCCTCTTTGAGCTCTTCGTCTTCAAACTCTTTTTCGATCGGGATTGCCTTGAGCGCAATCGCGCGATTGATGCGCGGATCCTTGGCGAGGTACACAGCACCCATTGCGCCTCGACCGATGCGTTTCTCAATGACATACCGTCCGAGACGCTGCGGTGCTCCAGTCAGCTTCCGCGACGTCAGCGTGTCATCGTCACGGCTACCGGTGGTACTGTGGGTACGCTTCATCCACTCCAGTACGGCTTCAGCGCGTTCCGGCTTGGCCTGTTGCTCGAATGCGAGAGAGAGTTTGTACATGACGGCCGCAACTGTCTCAGAGGGGTTGCAGCGCCGGAATTCGGCAAAGGCCGGTTCCAGGCGTCCAGCCGCGAGGAAGTCTGAGCCCTTTTTAAAGGCGTCAACCGACACCTTCTTCACGTCGGCGACGAGAAATACGCTGAGCGCACCGACACCAACAAACATCAGTATCGGCCGGCCCAGATCAATGCGCGCATGCAGGACGAACAGCAGCAACGCCTCGAACAGGATCAACGTCAGCACACCCGCGACCGTCAATACCAGGATTTCCTTGCGGTTGCGATCCGGCATGAACAGGATAGCGACGATTGCGAGGAGGGCCGGGAGCAGGTATTCCATTGCGTGTATCCAGGACGGTGCCAGGATCATGCGATTATTTTCGATGTCGGCCAGTAGTGCCGCCGTGATCTCCGAATGGGTGACGAACTGGCCTGACGGAATGACCTCAACAGACCCCACCATTTCCCGGTCGTTATCGACAAACACCGTCGCGCCGCGCAAAACTTCGTCAGAAGTCTGCTGCAACAGTTCAGCGACTTCAATCCGCGGAATCTTGGCATAGCTGGAAAAGTAGACGGAGTCATCTGAACCGGACATGCGCGGTGCAGTGGCCATTGCGGACTCTTCAAACGCAATGGCCAGGGGCAGCGATGGCGACATCGTTCCGCCGTTGAAATGCCATAGATTCGACCGTCGCAGAATACCGTCGCTGTCAACGGCGAGCTGCACGACACCACTCTTGCCAGAGACCTGGGCGAAGCGGTGGCGCTTCGGGACGAAGACTGGAATATCGGATGCGAGCAGCGCCGTCCAGGCAGGAAGTTCTGCCGCTGCAGGAATTTCAGGGGGGTTCGCGAGCACAATTCGATTGACCTTGGCGGTGCTCAGTTTTTCGATCACCCGCCCGTACTCGGCTATGACCTCATCCTGGGTAGAACGCGTGGGGTCGATGGAGACGATGTACGCGTTGCTGAGCGCCTTCGCCGGTCGGTTACCCGCCAGTTGGTCGTAAAGTACGCGATCGGCAGAAATGAACCACTGTGCAAGCGGTCCATACATCAACAGCATAAGCACGCTGACGAAGCTGAGCGCGATCATGCGGTTCCGTTTTTGTCTTTCCGCCGTCTTCAAAGTGAGTCAGGTCCCTGTATTTAAGGGCAAAAGTATAGGGAAATGTGTCGGCCCGTAATGAGATAGGGTTGGCACTTTTTATGTAATACCCGGTTCCGAAGGCGGTGCTATCATTGACCTGCGCTGGACCGGGACAATTTAACAATAATCAGCTTCCCGGTCGCGCAGAACCGCCCCAGAAAGACAAATAAACCCTTAAAAACAACGATATATAAATTATGGCCAAGGCGAAAACTGCCTACGTTTGCAGGGAATGTGGCGCTCACAGCGTCAAGTGGGCTGGCCAGTGCCCCGACTGTGCATCCTGGAACACGCTTGCCGAGACCACGATCAGCGTGCCCAAACCGTCTGCCGGTCCTGGTATCGCCGCTACAACTCTGCAGGCGCTTCCGGACGACATCGAGGCCAGACACGCGACAGGCTTCGACGAATTTGACCGGGTGCTGGGCGGCGGGCTGGTGCCGGGCGCCGTCATCCTGCTCGGTGGCGACCCCGGCGTTGGTAAGTCCACCTTGCTGCAACAAGTATCAGCGAGCCTGATGCGCGACTTGCCCCTCTGCTATGCCACGGGCGAAGAATCATTGCGCCAGATAGGACAGCGCTCGTTGCGCCTGGGTCTTGATGCGGCTTCGATGAATCTGCTGGCCGATACATCTCTTGAAAACGTCCTTGATCAGGCGCAACGCTGCAAGGCGAGGGTCCTGGTCATCGATTCAATGCAAACCATGACCAGCGAAAACCTGCCGTCGGCGCCCGGATCCGTGGCGCAGTTGCGTGAAGGCGTAGGGCGCATCGTGCAGTTTGCCAAGCAAAACGAAGTGTCGGTGTTCATTATTGGTCACGTAACCAAGGAAGGCGCAATCGCCGGTCCCCGGGTTGTCGAACACATGGTTGATACGGTGTTGTATTTTGAGAGCGACCCGTCAAGTCGATACACGATGATCCGCTCAGTCAAGAACCGTTTCGGGGCGAGCGGGGAGATGGGTGTATTTGCGATGACGGAAACCGGGTTTCGTGAGGTCAGCAACCCGTCAGCAATATTCCTGTCACGAGAATCGGTTGATGAACCCGGCAGTGTCGTTTCGGTTGCATGGGAAGGCAGTCGCCCGTTGCTCGTGGAGATTCAGGCCCTGGTCGCGGATGGCAGCAGCAACTATCCGAAGAGACTGGCACAGGGCGTTGACCAGAATCGCCTTGCATTGTTGCTCGCGGTATTACAGAAGCATGGCAGTCTCACGGTTAGCGATGAAGACGTATTCGTCAATGTCGTTGGCGGTCTCCGCATTGGCGAGACGGCTGTCGACTTGCCAATCTTGCTCGCCATCGTGTCCAGTTTTCGCGACCGGGCCGCGCCGGATCGCCTGATATGTTTCGGTGAGATTGGTCTTGCCGGCGAGATTCGTCCGGTACGCTTCGGCACCGAGCGCATCGCTGCGGCTGCCAAGCAAGGATTCAACAAGGCAATCGTACCGATCGGCAATGTGCCAAAGCGGGCGCCGAAGGGCATAGAGGTGATCGGCGTGCGGCGACTGGCCGACGCGCTGGATGCCGCCTGGTAGGTTACTCCGAGTCTTCCACGCCGTCCTCGCGTTGGCCGACGCGAACCGATCGGACGCGATTCTCATCCGTTTCCACGATCTCGATCGGGTAGCCGTTTACGTTTAGACACGTATTGGGCTCCGGGATGGTCTCGAGCAGTTCCACAATGAGCCCGTTTAGCGTCTTCGGACCATCGGTCGGCAGTTCCCAGTCCTGGGAGCGATTCAACTCGCGAATATTGGCGGTTGCGTCCACAAGAAACGTATTCGCACCCTCGGAGACGACGTCATCGCCCTGGTCGGCGGGGTCGGTTGTAAACTCGCCGACAATTTCTTCAAGAATATCCTCGAGGGTCACGATGCCCTGGATGTCGCCGTACTCGTCGACTACCAGTGCAATCCGCTCATGGCGTCGCTGGAACTGCACAAGCTGCGTGCTAAGAGGTGTACCTTCGGGGACGAAGTAGGGTTCGGTCAGGAGACCCTGCAACGTCTTCTTGGTCAGGTCCTGCTTCGCAAGGTTTGCCAACTCCCGCAAATGGAGGATGCCGACAACCTCGTCGATATTGTCACGGTAAACCGGCAGTCGTGTGTGCTGACTGCTCGAAACGATCTGCTCTATTTCGTCATCATCATCGTCCAGATCTATTCCGATAATCTCGTTGTGCGGCACCATGACATCGTCAACGGTAACTTTCTCCAGGTCGAGAATACTCAGCAGCATCGTTCGATACCGGGTCGAGATCCGCGAGCCCGCTTCGTGCACGACCGTGCGCAACTCTTCCCGCGTCAGCGCCTGGAGCTCGGAGTGGCCTGACCGCACGCCGAACAGAAACAGCACGCCGTTTGCGCAAATATTGGTGAGCCACACGAGCGGATAGGTGATTTTCAGCAGCGGGTAGTAAATCATTGCCGCCGGAAATGCCACGCGCTCCGGGTGTAAGGCCGCCAAGGTCTTCGGTGCGGTTTCGGAAAACACCAGCACGACAAGAGTAAGCAGCACCGCACCAAGCGCAACGGCCGGTTCACCACCGAGCTTGAACGCGAGCACCGCGACCAGCGAGGCGGATGAAAAGTTGACCAGGTTGTTGCCGAGCAGAATGAGCCCGATTACACGATCAGGCCGTCTGAGGAGTTCTTCTGCGAGCTTGGCGCCGCGATGGCCTTCGCGTGCTTTGTGGCGCAACTGGTAGCGGTTGAGGCTCATGAGTGCCGTTTCCGAGCCCGAGAAAAACGCGGAAAGCAGCAGAAGCAGAAACAGCAGGCCGCTTAGGCCGGCTAATGGTACGTCGTCGCCCAAAGAAGGGCACCTCCGGAATAATCAGAACGTCTGCAGTTCAACAGTCTGCCTGCAGGGTGTCAAGAACGAGCGTCTCAGCCCCAGGTACGATTGAATACTTCTTCGAGTATCAAGCGGCTACCGAAGTAGGCGATGCACAGCACTGCGAATCCTGCAAGGTAGAGGCGGACGGCACGCTTGCCGCGCCAGCCCTTGAAAAAACGCCCGGCGAGCAAAATGCCAAAGACAACCCAGGCCAGCAGTGACAGGCCGAACTTGTGGGCGAGATGTTGCTCGACGAGATCGTTGACGAACGAAGTGCCTGACGCAATGGCCAGGGTCAGTCCGGCGAACCCCGCCGCCGCGACCCCGAACAGCAGCTTTTCCGTCGTTTCAAGCGGCGCAAACAACTGGTTAACGGGTGACAGTTTTGCCGCATGCAGGCGACGTTCCTGAACAAGGGCGTACAGGGCCACAATCGTGCCAACCGTCAGCAACCCGTAGGACAGCAAGGCAATCAGTATGTGCGCTCGAACCTGCCATGCGAGCACGACGCCTGCGTGCGCTTCGCCCGATGGGCCCATGAGCAATACCGTGAGTGCTGCAAGAAAAACCAGGCCTCCGCTAATTCCCCGTAAAGTGGGCTCAATAGCTGCGATAAGACCAATGACGGCAAGTTCAAAACCGATCATCGAGACCGCGTTGCCAGAGCTCAGGACGAAACCATCTCCTGGCAATACGAGGCTAAAGAGCGCTTCGCCATGAATGACGATTCCGGTCGCTACGAGAATGACGCCAGCGATAAAGAGCGGTTGTGAACGGGCATCAAAACGAGGCAGGCGACTGGCCGTGAAAGCCCCGGCTGCCAAGAGGTACAGCAAAAGAATTGTGATTTGAGACACAGAAACCCGGTAGGCAATAACCTAGTTTGGAATCATCCCATAAGCACCAGACTAAGAGAACCCTCCTGATGCGAATTCGCGTACTAGGCTGCAGCGGCGGTATCGGTGCAGGCGCACAAACTACCGCAATGCTCGTCGATAACGATGTGCTGATTGACGCGGGCACGGGTATCGGTGATCTGGATCTGGCTGATCTCGACTCGATTCGGCATGTATTTCTAACGCATGCGCACCTCGACCACGTCGCAGGGCTGCCGATGCTGGCCGATCGGGTATTCGATGAAAACTTCAAAACGCCGCTGACCGTCTACGCGCGGGAAGAGACGTTGCGTGCGGTTCAGGATCACCTCTTCAACGGCGTCATCTGGCCCGATTTCACCAAGCTGCCGTCGCCCGAGAACCCGATGTTGCGCTGGCACGTGACGAGTCCCGGGGACACGATCACCATCGGCAACCGCGACTTCTACGCTGTCGATGTTGCGCATACGGTGCCCTCACTGGGTTTCACGGTACAGAATTCAGGCGGGGCGTTCGCCGTTAGCGGTGATACGCGAACGAATGAAACGTTGTGGCCCGTCCTGAACGCCTGCAGCGATTTGCGAGTGCTGGTCATTGAAGTCTCCTTCCCCGACGAAATGGCGGCGCTCGCCAGCAACTCCGGTCACTACACGCCGAAGTCCCTGACGGAGGACCTGAAGCGCCTGAACCATGAGCCTGAGATCTGGCTCACCGGTATGAAGCCAGGGGAGGAGGATCGAATCTTTGAGCAGGTCGTCAAAGCCGCACCTGAGAAAAACATTCGTATGCTGTCGCGCGGGACCGTCCTGACGGTCTAGCGAAAGGGGACAGTCACCTTTCTCTTGAGAGCCACTGTTTCCGGGCATCTGGAAAAAAGGTGACTGTCCCCTTACACCCTAACACTCCCCCGACACTTGGAAAAAAGGTGACTGTCCCCTAACATCCCAGCATGTTTGACAATCTGACCGGGCGTCTATCGGACGCCGCCCGACAACTCACCGGCAAAGGCCGGCTGACCGAATCCAATATTAAGGACACACTGCGGCAGGTGCGCCTCGCCCTGCTCGAGGCCGACGTCGCGCTGCCAGTGGTCAAAACGTTCATCGAGCGCATCAAGGCGCGCGCACTTGGCGAGGAGGTTGGCAAGAGCCTGACGCCCGGACAGGCGTTCGTAAAGATCATTCATGCCGAGCTGGTGCAGATCCTCGGGAGCGATTCCGTGCCGCTGGATCTCAAGGCGCAGCCGCCTGTTGTGATCATGCTTGCGGGCCTGCAGGGCGCGGGCAAGACCACAACAGCCGCCAAGCTCGCCAGACGGCTGATCCAGCACGATAAGAAGAAAGTCATGCTCGTGAGTGTCGATGTGCATCGTCCGGCGGCTATTTTGCAGTTGCAGACACTGGCGGGAGAGGTTGGCGCGCTGCACTGCGAGAGCTCCGAGAAGGAGAAGCCGACGACGATCGTCGAGCGCGCTCTGGATGAAGCTCGCCGCTCTCACGTCGACGTTCTGATTGTCGACACCGCGGGCCGCCTGCACATCGATGCAGACATGATGGGCGAGGTTCAGGCAGTCCATGCCAGGGCTGCGCCGCACGAAACACTGTTCGTCGTCGATAGCATGGCCGGCCAGGACGCCGTCAATGCCGCGACGGCCTTCGGCCAAAGCCTGCCCCTCACCGGCATCGTGCTGACGAAGGCCGACGGCGATGCGAAGGGTGGTGTCGCACTGTCCGTCCGGGAAGTGACGGGCAAGCCGATCCGGTTCATGGGTGTCGGTGAAAAGACAGACGCGCTCGAGGCCTTTCACCCGGAGCGCATGGCATCGCGCATCCTCGGTATGGGCGATGTGCTGTCACTGGTTGAAGAAATCGAACAGAAGGTCAGCAAGGACAAGACCGAGCAGCTCGCCAGGAAGCTCAAGAAAGGCAAGGGGTTTGACCTGTCGGATCTCAAGGACCAACTTGAGCAAATGATGAATATGGGCGGCCTGGCCTCGATGCTCGAGAAACTGCCGTTGCCGGGCAACGTCAACCCGGCGGCACTGAAGGACAGCGCGAACGAACTCAAGATCCAGCGCCAGATCGCGTTAATCAATTCCATGACGCCCGGTGAGCGCCAGTTTCCCAAGATCATCAATGGTTCCCGCAAAAAGCGGATTGCCGTTGGGGCAGGGCAGCAAATTCAGGACGTCAATCGTCTCCTGAAGCAGCATCTGCAGATGGAAAAAATGATGAAAAAGATGTCCCGGGGCGGCATGAAGAAGATGCTTCGCGGTATGCCGGGCGGTGGGATGCCGCCAGGCGGAATGCCGCCGGGATTTCGTTAAATTCAGTGATTTGGCGGCCAAAATGGCCCGGATTTCGGCCGGCCCGCGACCAATATTAGGTGGCGGAGGGCAAGATACTGAATTAATAGGGAATTTTCGCCGCCAAAACGCTTCACATTTGGCCCAAAACCCGTACAATGCGCCGTCTACTCGGGCCAGCCCGAGTCAAGGCATGTCTGCCTTCCTTTGAATTTGATACGGAAATGTAATGGTTAGTATTCGACTTTCGCGCGCTGGCGCGAAAAAGCGTCCTTTCTATCACCTGGTAGTCACCGACTCGCGGAATCGTCGTGACGGCCGGTATATCGAGCGTGTTGGCTTCTTCAATCCTGTTGGCCAGGAGCACGAGGAGAATCTCAGGATCGACCTCGAGCGCGTGGATCACTGGATCGGCCAGGGCGCACAGCCGTCTGATCGCGTTGCCTCACTGCTGAAGAAGCACCGCAAGGCAGCAACGGCGAACTGATTGGGCGTTACAACTCAACCCGTGATCCTGGGCCGAATTTCCGGCCTGTTCGGAGTCAAGGGGTGGGTCAAGGTGTACTCGTACACCGAACCGCGTGAAGCGGTACTGAATTACGATCGCTGGCTGTTATCCGGAAAGAACGGGTGGCAGGAGGCGACAGTCGCTGAAGGTCAGCGACACGGCAAGACCGTCATTGTGCGTATCAGCGGATACGACGATCGCGATCAGGCAGCCGGGCTCATCGGGACCGAGATTGGGGTGCCGAGAGACGAACTGCCCGAGGCCGACGGCGACCATTACTACTGGTCGGACCTGGAGGGCTTGAGTGTCGTGCATCGGGATGGCACCGAAATCGGCAAGGTGGATCACCTGCTGGAAACGGGAGCCAACGACGTGATGGTTGTCAAAGGCGAGACGGAGCGACTGGTTCCGTTTGTCATGGACAAAGTGGTACTCGGTGTTGACCTCGTCAAAGGCGAGATCAGGGTCGACTGGGAATGGGACTGACACGATGCACTTTGACGTGATCAGCCTGTTTCCGGAAATGGTAGCAACGATCGCCGAATATGGCGTCGTGGGACGCGCACAGCGCCGTGAACTGGTCACGCTGGATATTGAAAATCCGCGTGAGCATACGAGCGATGTGCACCGCACGGTGGATGATCGACCGTACGGCGGAGGCCCTGGCATGGTGATGAAGTACGAACCACTTGCCGGAGCGATTGCCGCCGCACGCGAGAGGTCACCCGAGGGTAGCCCGGTCGTGTACCTTTCGCCTCAGGGCAAGGTATTTGATCAGGCGACGGCAAGACGCTTTGCCGAACTGCCCGGGTTGATTCTGCTTGCGGGACGCTACGAAGGCATCGACGAACGATTCATCGAGTCGCAGGTTGATGAGGAATTGTCGCTGGGCGATTTCGTGCTTTCGGGTGGTGAAGTAGCCGCGATGGCAGTGATCGACGCTGTTGTGCGTTTGTTGCCCGACGTATTGGGTGACGATGAGTCTGCAGCGCAGGACTCCTTTATGGAGGGCTTGCTGGACCATCCGCACTACACGCGGCCTGAGGTAGTTGACGGCCGCAGTGTGCCGGATGTGTTGTTGTCCGGTGACCACGCAGAGATTGCGCGGTGGCGATTGAAAGAGGCCCTGGGTCGCACATTTGTACGACGCCCGGATCTGGTTGAGAAACTTGGATTGAGTGACGAGCAGCAGGCGCTGCTCGACGATTTTTTGAAAGAGCAGAGACAATGAGCAAAATTATTGATGCGATCGAACAAGAGCAGATGGGCAAGGAAATCCCGAAATTTGCTCCGGGCGACACTGTCGTCGTGCAGGTCAAAGTAGTAGAAGGTGAGCGTGAGCGTCTGCAGGCGTTTGAAGGCGTCGTTATCGCCAAGCGCAACCGCGGCCTGAACTCGTCGTTCACGGTTCGCAAGACCTCGCACGGCGAGGGCGTTGAGCGGGTATTCCAGACCTACAGCCCCGTCGTCGATTCCGTTGCGGTCAAACGTCGTGGCGACGTGCGTCGCGCCAAACTGTACTACCTCCGCGGTCGTACGGGTAAGGCAGCGCGCATCAAGGAAAAAATCTAGTTTCCATCAGGAAATCATCACCCCGGCGCAGCCGTCGCCGGGGTGCATTCCGATATAATGCGGGCCAGCGACAAAAGCTGAACCAATCGCTTTTAGTGGGGTCCGTGGTCTTATGAGAAAAGCACTACTCATTGGCGTTATTGCCTGTTCCCTGAGTGGTTGCGCGTCACTGATTTCCTCGGCGACGAGCGGCTTCACGGACAACCTGTCCGCGTCCATCCTCAACCAGGATGATCCGGAAACGGCCAAGGCCGCGCTCCCGACCTTCATGGTTACTATCGATAGCCTGCTGCGGAACAATCCCAACGATCCAGACTTGTTGGCCTCCGGCGCGACGTTGTATGCATCGTACGGCGCTATTTTCGCCGATGATGAGGCGCGTGCATCACGCCTCACGACGCGGGCGCGTCGCTATGCGTTTTCCGCGATGTGCGAGACGTACACGCCTTCCTGTAACTGGCCGGAGAATAATTACGACGAGTTCGTCGCGACGCTCGATGGTATCAGGCCTAAACACAGTGAATTCCTCTATACCTACGGCTTCGCGTCACTTGCATACCTGCGCGCCCATAGTTCGGACTGGAACTCGCTGGCGGAACTCCCTCAGATCGAAGCGCTGTTCAATCGCTATCTGGACATAAGCGGTGACGAGGTTAACGGCGCCGTATATACCTATATGGGAATATTGCTGACCCTGCGGCCGCCGGCCCTTGGGGGCGAGCCTGAGAAGGCCCGTGAGTATTTTGAAAAGGCGATCGCATTGACCGGCGGCCACGATTTGAGCGCGAAAGTGGAGTTTGCTCGCGGTTACGCGAAGTTGCTGTACGAACGCGAATTGCACGACCGATTGCTCAACGAAGTCATGGCGGCTGACCCGTATCAAGACGGCTTCACTCTGAGTAACGTGCTGGCCAAGGAACAAGCTGCGGTCCTGCTGGCCGAAGCTGACGACTATTTCTGATTGAGATGACAATGAAAAAACAGATTCTTGCAATCCTTGTTCTAACGGCTGGGTTGACGCTGGGCGTCCCGCTGCAAGCTGCAACGCTGAAGATTGCCACCGTGACGCCTGAGAACTCGCAGTGGATGAAAGACATGCGCGCGAGCGCCAAGGAGATCAAGGAACGTACCGAAGGCCGCGTGCAGATCAAGTACTACGGCGGCGGCATTATGGGCAACGACCAGAAGGTTCTGAGCCGAATTCGTATCGGTGCTTTGCAGGGTGGTGCTTTCACGCCGACCGCGCTGGCTGGACAGTATTCGAATCTCAACCTCTATGGTTTGCCGATGGTGTTCGACTCGGAAGAGGAGGCCGCATTTGCGCGCAGCCGCCTTGATGCGAGGTTGAGTGCGGGTCTTGAAGAAGCCGGTTTCGTGAACTTTGGCTTCGCTGCAGGTGGTTTCGCCATTCTCATGTCGAATACTCCGGTCGATTCGCTGGACGATCTGAAAGGCAAGAAAGTCTGGATTCCCGAAGGCGACGATATCAGCCGCCGCGCGATGGAAGCGATGTCACTCTCTCCGGTGACGTTGCCGCTCACCGACGTATTGACGGGACTGCAGACCGGCCTCATTGATATCGTTGCCATGTCGCCTATTGGAGCGCTCGTTCTTCAATGGCATACGAAAGTTAAGTACATAACCGAGTTGCCGCTCGTGTATACGCTGGGTTTCATGGCGGTCGATAAAAAGGCTTTCGGCAAGCTGTCCGAAGATGACCAGGCTATCGTCCGCGAAGTCATGGGGCGGACCTATAAGAATTTCGACAAAACAAACCTCATCGATAACCGCGGGGCACGTGACGCGCTGTTGAATACCGGCATTAAGGTTGTGCCAGTCACGCCTGAGGAGTACGAAAAGGTTCGTACGGCCCTTATGAAGTTGAATGTGGACCTGGCGAGCCAGGGACATTTCGACAAGGCGTTGTTCGACGAAATGCTCCAGTATGTGTCTGAGTACCGTAGCGAGCATTGAAGAAGTTCCTCGACAAGCTGGAGCAATTCGGGAGACTGGCTGAAAATTCGGCGCTGGTGGTCCTGCTGGGGACAATGGTCGGGGTCTCCGTATTTCAGATTATCAACCGGCAATTGCTGAACGGTGCGTTTAGCCTGTCGTGGGCCGATGAACTCGTTAAGGTCATCGTTCTGTGGCTTGCGATGGTCGGCTCGATAGCTGCCTGCCGTGACAACAAACACATTCGCATTGACCTGATAACACACGTCCTTTCAGGGCCGGTCATTGCATGGAGCAAGGTGGTCGTAGATGTGTTCGCCGCCGCAGTCTGCGCGACGATCGGCTGGCAGGCATGGCGCCTGATCCGCGAAGAAATGAGCTGGGGCGACACCTTTCTGGCAGATGTTCCGTTGTGGCTGGTGCACGCCATTGTGCCGCTGGCGTTCGTCCTGATCAGTTATCAGTTCCTGCTGCGCGTCGTGCGCTTGCTGATCGGAATATTTGGTCCTGACGACGCGGAGCCCGCGTCGTGATTATCGTCAGTCTGTTACTGATAGTACTCGCGGTGTTCGGCGCGCCGCTGTTCGTCATCATTGCGACGAGTGCCATGGTTGGTTTCCAGAGCAATGACACGGAGCTAATGACCATCGCGCTGGAGCTGCTCAGCATTTCTCAAATGCCGGTACTCACTGCGATTCCACTTTTTACTTTCGCCGGCTACCTGCTTAGCGAAAGCAAGGCGCCCGCCCGCCTCGTGCGCCTCACGAGCGCCATGTTCGGCTGGATGCCAGGAGGCCTGGCGCTGGTCTGTTTGGCCGCGTGTGCGTTCTTTACGGCTTTCACCGGTGCATCCGGAGTGACGATTATTGCGCTGGGCGCGATTTTGTACCCGGCACTTAAACAGGACGGCTATAGCGATCGATTCAACCTCGGCCTGGTCACCTCGTCGGGTAGCCTCGGCCTGCTGTTCGCTCCGTCACTGCCGATCATCCTGTATGGCGTCGTGGCCAAGGTCAGTATCGACGACCTGTTTCGCGCCGGTATTCTTCCGGGCATGGTGATGCTGGTCATGTTGGGCGGCTACAGCATCTGGGTAAATCGTGACAACCGAAAGCCGCTGAGCTCGTTTTCGTGGCGCGAAGTGGGGGCGGCTCTGCGTGAAGCAGTCTGGGAGCTGCCACTGCCGGTCGTTGTCCTGGGTGGTATCTATTCCGGAATTTTCGCCGTGTCCGAGGCAGCGGCGATCACGGCGATGTACGTATTCATTGTCGAAGTACTGATTTATCGAGAGATTCCTTTTCGCGAGCTGCCGCGGATCGTACGCGAATCGATGGTGCTGGTCGGTAGCATCCTGATGATCCTCGGCGTGTCGCTGGCGTCCACGTATTACATGATCGATGCCGAAGTCCCGCAAAAACTCTTACAGTTTGTGGCGGAGCTCGTTAGTAGCCCGACCTCATTCCTGATCCTGCTGCTCCTGTTCCTGCTGGTACTTGGCGCGATTCTGGACATTTTTTCGGCCATTGTGCTCGTGGTGCCGTTGATCCTGCCGATCGCCGAGGGCTTTGGTGTGAACTCGGTGCAT
>JAHEGH010000115.1 GCA_024639825.1 Gammaproteobacteria bacterium | reverse complement strand
AAGGTGCGCACCTGTTCACATCGAGCGGCGACCTGGTAGAGAGCATTGATCTACAGGCCGGCTTGCCGGGACCGATCGAGCGCCTTGGCCGTATTAATGGTGGGGCGGTCATTCAGAGCAACGGCCAGTTGTTCCGCAGCGATGCTGACTTCGCCGGGTTCGAGCCTTGGGAAATCAGCGCTTCAACCGAGATTAGCTGGTCGGTTTCATCATCGCCCGACGCGGCGGAACTGGCCGCGCTTGATGCGGCCTGGCGCGGACGTGGTCTGACCGTCGAGCGCATGGTGCTCGACCTGCATAGCGGCCGCATTTTTGACATGCCGGGGGTACTGCTCATGGATCTGGTCGCGCTATGCATGATCGTGCTGGGGCTTTCCGGCCTGCTGCTCTCAAACGCTCGCTATCGCCGACAAAACGGCGCGAAGAGCGCCAATCAGGACTAAATGGCGGCCGCGTCGCTCGATTTCGCACCACGCGGTGTGATCCACCTACTGCCAACGATCGATTATTCGTGGCACCATGCGCGGCATGACTGAACAAGCGCGCAAACTCCTTATCGTCGAAGACGACCCCGGTCTCCTGAAGCAACTCAAGTGGTGCTTCGAGGGATACGATGTCTACACGGCGGAGAATCGCGAGGACGCGATCGCGGAGCTGCGCCGCCATGAGCCGCCCGTGATTCTTCAGGATCTCGGCTTGCCGCCGAAGCCGGAAGGCGTCGAAGAGGGCCTGGCTACGCTGGCAGAAACGCTGCGTCTTGCTCCGCACACCAAAGTCATCGTTGTCACCGGCAATGGTGACCAGGAAAATGCTTTAACCGCCGTTGCGCAGGGCGCCTACGATTTCTACGAAAAGCCGGTCGATACCGATACGCTCAAGCTGCTCGTCGATCGTGCGTTCAATATCTACGAGCTCGAGGCCGAGAATCGCCGTTTGCAGAGCCAGGTCAATGAGTCTCCGCTGGATGGGATAGTCGCTGCGAGCGAGGGTATGCTGGCCGTCTGCCGCATGATCGAAAAAGTGGCGCCGACCGATGTGACGACGTTACTCCTGGGTGAAAGCGGCACCGGCAAGGAACTCCTCGCACGGGCATTGCACCGCCTGAGTCCGCGTGCCGAGCAGAATTTTGTGGCGATCAACTGCGCGGCTATCCCTGAAAACCTGCTTGAGTCCGAGTTGTTCGGGCACGAGAAGGGTGCGTTCACGGGTGCTCACAAGCAGACGATGGGCAAGGTCGAACTGGCCAATGGCGGCACGCTGTTCCTGGATGAAATTGGTGACATGCCGATTGCGCTACAGGCGAAAATGTTGCGCTTCCTGCAGGAGCGTGTCATCGAACGCGTTGGCGGCCGCAAAGAGATCTCGGTCGATGTTCGCGTTGTGTGTGCCACCAACCAGAACCCCGGGAATCTGATCAAACAGGGCTTGTTCCGCGAAGACCTCTACTACCGAGTCAGTGAAATCACGATCAATATTCCACCCTATCGCGATCGCGAGGAGGGGCGCCTGATCTTGGCCCGCACATTGCTGCAGAAATACTCGAAATCGCAGAAACGGGCAATCAACGGGTTCGCCGACGATGCCGTCCAGGCCATCGAAGCCTATGCCTGGCCCGGCAACGTTCGTGAGCTCGAGAATAAGATCAAGGGTGCCGTCATTATGGCCGACGGTAAAATGGTCACGGCGGCGGACCTCGGACTGCAAGAAGGTGACGAGGAAGCTCAATCGCTGAATCTTCGGGAAGTCAGGCAGGTCGCAGAGTCCAAAGCGATTCGCGTTGCCTTGACAAAAAGCTTCGGCAACATCTCGAAGGCCTCTGAGCTGCTTGGGATTACGCGCCCCACGCTCTATGACCTACTGAACAAATACGGCCTCTCCGCCGACTCCTACTCGAAGAAAGCCGCCTCCTGACAATCGTAGGTGACAGTCACCCAGTGCTTTCGGTGACAGTCACCTTGCAGACATCGGGCATACGCGCCCTATTGCCATGCGATATTTCCAGCCCATAGGTGACTGTCACTAATAAGAAAAGGTGACTGTCACTGAATGGGTGTTGGTTGAAACACTTGACCGGTACCGATTTTGGTTGGCCGCATCTGGCCTAATTTGACCAGATGGATCGCGCATTTTGTGGCAGTTCTCGGGCAACAGGGTAAATTCTGCCAAGACGGTCAATTTTTAGCGTTATGCTCTTTTTCAGGTAGCTGGCCGACAGTCTTAAGTAATTGCTTTAAGTTTTAGCGCGTTGAATCGTCGCAAATCACAAATCATTCATCTTTCCGGCTAATAATTTTCCTGTGAGCGTCGCAGGACGTGCCATAGAGCGAGAAGCAGGAACGATGGATTTCACAACAACACGACACCCCGATCGTGACATCAAGCAGTCATTTCCGATACGCAGCCAGGTCCGCGGCTGGTTTTTCAGGGTCGACGAATTGCCGACAGGTTACTGGCAGGTCAAAGGCCGGGACCGCTTTGGGCACACCATCAGCTGCGTGGGAGAGAGCCCTGACGTAGTCCTCGAAACCGCCGAAACGGAGGCAAGACAGCAGTCCTCTAGCGGGACTTGAACGTATCCGGGTTCAGATCGTGGCGGGCGAGTAGCTTGTAGAAGTCCGTGCGATTGCGTTTCGCCAGGCGCGCCGCCTGGCTGACGTTGCCCATGGTGATCTGCAGGATCTGTGACAGGTAATTGCGCGTGAACTCGTCGCGTGCATCGGAAAACGATGCCAGCTTTCCGGCATGCTCCCCCAGCGACTGCTGTACGAGTTCGCCACTGATAACGGGCGAGCGCGACAACGCCACATTCTGTCGCACGACGTTATACAACTGACGAATATTGCCAGGCCATTCGGCCGTCACGAGCATCTCGACAGCCTCCGGCGCATAGACTTTTCTTTCCTGGTCGGCTTCCGACGCGATCTGTTGCAGGAAATGCGCGACCAGCAGGGGTATGTCTTCGCGACGCTGGTCCAGCGTCGGCAGTTTGATATTCACGACGTTCAGTCGGTAATACAGATCCTCGCGGAAGCGACCCTGTGTCATGAGTTCCTTGAGATCGCGATGCGTTGCCGAGATCACCCGCACGTCAATGTTTTTCGCTTCCGTGCTGCCCACGGGACGCACCTGATTTTCCTGCAATACACGCAGCAGCTTCACCTGCAAACGCATCGGCATGTCGCCGATCTCGTCAAGCATCAGTGTGCCGCCTTCGGCTCCCTGGAACAGGCCTTCATGGGTCCGGGTAGCACCCGTGAACGCGCCTTTCTCATGGCCGAACAGCTCGGATTCAAGCAGGTTCTCAGCCATCGCCGAGCAGTTGATGGCCGTGAAGGGCTTGTGGTGGCGATCGCTGGCCTTGTGAATCGCCTGTGCCAGCAATTCCTTGCCGGTGCCGCTTTCGCCCGTAATTAGCACGCGAGCGTCAGTCGCAGCGACCATCTTCGCCTGCTGCATGACCTCTTTCATTGCCGCGTTGCGTGTGATGATGGCGCTAGCCCAGTCGTCTTCGACCTCTGCCGATCCCGAGACTTTGAGCGCGCGTTCGACCAGCGATATTAGCTCATCCTTGTCGATAGGCTTGGTCAGGAAGCCAAACGCACCGTGTTGTGTGGCAGTGACGGCATCCGGAATCGTGCCATGCGCGGTAATAATGATGACGCGCAGTCCCGGCGAGCGGGTCTGCAGCTCCTTGAGAAGTCCGATGCCGTCCATCTTGTCCATGCGCAGGTCAGTAATCACCAGGTCCGGCGTGAACTGGCGCAGGGTACCGAGCGCTTTGTGGGCGGATTCAACAGCCTCGACGTCGTAACCTTCGGCGCGCAGGCGAATACTCAGCAGTCGAAGCAGTCCCGGGTCGTCGTCGACGAGCAGGATCTTGCCCTCTCGATGCGATTGATTGGTAGGCATGTGGGGAAGGTTAGAGGGTTATGTCGTGCCCGGCAAGGGTTGCTACTCCGCTAACGGAGACCGCCTGCTACTCCTGCTCGCGAATCGAGCGCTCGATGGATGTAATTGCCTCGAGCTTCTGCTCGGCGTCTTCGAGTTCACGTCGCAGGCGCCGGTTCTCGGCTTCGACTTCCGCAATACGCTGACTTGTGGCCTGGGCCTCGTTGCGTGCCGCCCGAGAGGTCGACTCACGCAGGCTGAGAGCTTCCGAGCTGACGAGATTGAGGCGCTCTACGTTGTGCAGATAGATTGTAGCGAGCGAAATTTCTGCCGATGTCAGGAGCTCACTCTGAGCAAGAACACCGCTCAGGACGCTCTCGGCCTGCCCAGGATTCGTCTGTGGATGCCCGGGAGTGGCGAGGACCAAGCCAAAACGGAGGTTGCTGCTCGGCCCGGGTGTCAGCTGCGATGCCGACCGGGCGTCTTCGAAAATTTCGGATTGCTTGCGTGCGTCACCCGAGGTGAGTTCGTAAAGGACTTTCAGGTACTCCCCGGCATCCGGCGCGCCGAGAATCACGGCTTCGTCCGTTGGCGGCTTGTCCTGCCCGCGCAGCCAGCCCGTCGCTTTCGAGGCCGTCGCACAGCCCGCCGCAAGCGAGACGATCACTGCGACCGCCGCGACTCGTGCCAACCGAATTGTGATCGTGTTGTTATTCATTTACTGCCAACTTCTGTTTCGCCACCGCCCGATTCTGCGGGATGTGAACCCTAAAATGCGCACCCCGGAATTCGTCGGAGTCGACCAGCTCAACGGAGCCATCGTGCGCCTGGATGCACTCCAGTACGACCGACAGCCCAATCCCGGTACCGCCAACCTGTCCACCCTGTTCGCGGCGGCCCTGGAAAAAAGCCTCGAAAATTCGCGGGCTTTCCTCATCCGGGATGCCGGGTCCGGTATCGCCAAACTCGAGTACAAAGCTCGTCGGCAGCCGGCTGGCACGAATCGTGATCAGGCCGCCACGCGGCGTGAACTTGATCGCATTCGACAGGAGATTATCAATGACTGTGCGGATTTTGTCTTGATCCGCGTTCACAATAATGTCCTCTACATCCAGCTTTAGCTGAATATTGGCGGCTTTCAGCGCCAGTCTCTGGGTCCTGGCCACGGCAATAACCTGCGCACGCAGTGGAAAATCGCTCAGCGTGAGAATTTCGCTCTTGGTCTGCCAGGCACTGAAGGAGAGCAGGTTCTCGATAAGTTGCTGCAGTTTCAGACCATTCATGCGCAGGATATCGGTCACTTCGCGCTGCGGTTCCTCCAGCTCGCCGACCGAGCCGTCGAGCAACAGCTCCGTCCCCTCGCGAATATTGGCCAACGGTGTCTTCAGTTCATGAGACATGTGCCGCAGGAATTTGTTCTTCTCCTGGGCAAGCTCGAGCAGCCGTACACGAAGCCATTCGAGCTGCCTGCCGAGGCGCTCCAGGTCCGTCGGGCCCTTGATGTCAATGGGCTTCGAAAAGCCACTCTCGCCGAGTTGGTGGATCGCCCGGTCTATCTGCGAAATGGGGCGTGCGACGAGGAACGTGAAAATCAGTACGAGTACAACCGTGCCGGGGACGAGGGCCGCCACCTGCCAGGCAGAGACTCGCTGTGCATCGCGGGCGGTTTCCTGCAGCGTCGATAGCTCTGTGTCGATGTAGGCCGAGAGGAGAGTGGTCAGCGTCTCGACGCGTTGGCGCATTGGGACAAAGCGGTCAATCGTCGCAGCAAGTCGTTCATCGTCTATCGTGGGATCCGACAAGGCGCCCACGATGGTGCTCGCACCAAGCCCGATCGATTCAGCCAGCGCTGTCGCATTCGCTTCTGCAACGAGCGGTGCCATCTCCGAGAGTTGGTCTTCCAGCGACTCCAGGTCATCGAGGATGATCTGGAGGCTGTCCGGGTTGCGCAGCACCTGGTACTGGCGCGCCACACGTTCCAGCGTGACCAGCTGTTCTTCGAGACGGCGATTGTTATCGGCAGCCGATACGCCTGTGGAGACAAGGCGCTCGCTCTGCTCGGCAACCCGATCCAGGTTGACGAGTGCCCAGACCACCGCCAGCAACAGCGGCAGCGCAACGAACCCGAAACCGACCAGGATGAGTCCGTTAAGCGATCGTGGGCGGCGAAATTTCATGGGTCCTCTAGGCGGCCCAGTAGGCCTTCGGGTCCTGGGAGGCGATCTTGCGTTCCCATTCGAGACTGGTGCGCACAATAGTATCAAGATCGTCGAACTTCGGTGTCCATCCCAGCACTTCCCGAACCCGCTCGGCGACCGCTATGAGTTCCGGCGGATCGCCAGCGCGGCGTGGTTCTTCGTTGATGTGCAGTGCTTCACCATTTGCCGCGGCAACCGCCGCCAGCACTTCGCGGACGCTGTAACCATGGCCATAGCCGCAATTGAGGACCGTCGATTCGCCGCCGTTACGCAGGTAGGTCAGGGCATCGAGGTGGGCGGTTGCGAGATCCTCGACATGGATGTAGTCGCGCAGACCCGTGCCATCAGGCGTCGGATAATCTGTGCCGTAAATGGCGACCCCGGGACGCTTGCCAGTCGCGGCTTCGCAGGCGACTTTCACGAGCAAGGTCGCTTTCGGCGTCGACTGGCCAATGGTGCCGCTCGGCTCGCAACCGGCGACGTTGAAGTAGCGCAGGGCAACGTAGCCGGGCCCGCCGGCCGCAGACAGGTCGCGCAGCATCCATTCGGTCATCAGCTTTGATGTGCCGTAGGGATTAATTGGCTGTGTCGGTGAGTCTTCCGACGCCTTGCCGTCCTCGGGAGTGCCGTACACAGCGGCCGTCGACGAAAACACGATATTCCTGACGCCGTGCCTGGCGGCCGCTTCCAAAAGCGTGCGACTCGACGCCGTGTTGTTGCGGTAATACTTGAGCGGATCGGCCACCGACTCGGGGACAATCGTATGCGCGGCAAAGTGCATGACAGTATCGATATCGTTTG
>JAHEGH010000114.1 GCA_024639825.1 Gammaproteobacteria bacterium | reverse complement strand
CCCCCCCGGTCTTCAGCCAGCTCAATTAGGTCCCGCACTCTCGAGCGTGCTCCAGGATCACCTGGTCGGTGTTAATGCAAGGACTCTATCGCGTGTCCAGCGGACATGCTCGCACAAAGTGGCGCAAAGTTTCTGCCGCCGTTTTTGCCGGATTTCCGCTGCAACAGGCGTGGCAGCGCCATTAGTGCGCCGTTCTGCTGCCGCCGACCTGTGCCACCTCGTCGGTGGATTCAATCGAATTGGGGGGTTAATCGAGAATAGACCGAATTGGGTCTAAATAAGGCCTGCAAAATAGACCTTATTAGGTATAGTAACGTTCATGAGCGAGATCGAAAGAGACATCGTTTGGATGGGTGATTCGCTCAACGTTTTACAATCATTTCCCAAGACAGTTCGTGCGGATCTGGGCAGTGATTTGCGCCGGCTGCAAATTGGTGAGAGGCCTTTGGACTCCAAGCCGATTAAGACAGTGGGCCCGGGCGTCCGTGAACTACGTGCTCGCGACCGCAACAATCAATTTCGGACAATGTATGTGGCGAAAAAGGGCGCCGAACTTGTGGTGCTGCACTGTTTTATTTAGAAGAGCAGGACGACAGCGAAGATTGATATCAATACGGCCAAGGAGCGATTAAAAGCGTTTGATAGAAATTAAAGGGTAGAAAAGGAGCATCAGTGATGGACAGAACGGTGACGAAGGGCAATGTTTTCAAAGACCTCGGGTTTAGTGACGAGGAAGCCATTGCATTGGCAATGCGAGTCGACCTGGCGGTCGAGATCGAGAAGTTCATTAAGCGAAAGAAACTAACCCAAACCAAGGCTGCTGAGTATTTTAATGTTCCGCAGCCGAAGATCAGCAAAATCATCGGCGGGAAGGTAAGCGGCTTTTCAATCGAGTACCTGGTGAAAATGGCTGCAAAAGCCGGTAAGACCCCGCGCATTTCCTTCGCTCGTAAACACGCCGCCTAGGGAACTTACGATGGCGGCACAATGCGTGATCTAGCTATCCTATTCATTCACCTGCTGACCACCATGGCGAAACTGATGCGCCCAGACGGTGGTCGTGCCGCGGTTGCGCGTAACTCTCTGCAGGATTATGAGTTGAAAATGGTGATAGAAATGGCAAAGGAAATGAATGCTTCGAACCCCGCGTGTTGCAATGCAATCTAGTCGGAAACCTAATGTGTTGAGTTGAGTTTCTCGGCGTGATCCCGAACCTCCTTCACCCCCTCGATAATCTCCCGCCCGATATCTCGCAGTTTCGAACCTGGGCTTTGCACAAGAGTGGCAGAAAGGTTAGTGGAAGATTCAGGCTTTCATCGGAATCAACAATCTGTTCGATGAGCAGTACAACAGCAATATTTGAATAAACGCATTTGGCCGACGGTATTTGGAGCCAGCGCAGGGACGAAACTGGCATGCCGGCGTTTCGGCAAGATTTGGAAGGTAGAGCCCAATAGTTGTCCCAGATCATACTCCAGACGGCAGACCTGCTAATTGCGGGCCCTGCTCCCTTTCGGAGCAACTACGACATCTCGATATTGTCTGCCAACCAGGTTCCATAATCTTCCGCATCGATTTCTGACGCGGCGAGTGACAACGTCATCGCAGTAGCAGAGACTTCGTCCGCAATCAGTTTCGATCCGTTGATGTCGAGAAATATATACGCGGCGATAAATCCTGTGCGTTTATTGCCATCGACAAAAGGGTGGTTCTGAATAATGCCACCCGCATACGCCGCGGCAAGTTGCGTGAGGTCCGCGTGATTATCGTAGTGATATTTATTAGCGGACCTGGCGAGGGCAGAATCGAGGAGTCCTTCGTCACGAATGCCCGCGCTCCCGCCATAGCGGGCAATCATCATGTCGTGTACAGCGATTACAGCGGACTTGATCAGCCAGATCGGCTGCTTCACTTGGCAAGTTCGCGAAGTGTATTCCGGTACGCGTCCATTCCTTCGCGGGCACTCACCAGTTGCCTCTCGAAATCCGGATCGTATGGTGTCACCTGATAACCGCCTGGGCTCTCGACAAGAAACAGTTCGTCGCCTTCATGGACACCCATATGAGCAAGGGCCTCTTTTGGCAAAATGACTCCGGCAGATGTGCCGACGGCTCTGATTTTCAGTTTGACCATTGTGATAACCGCCCTGCATAGACTTATAATTAAAATTATAATATCTAATTTCAGGCTGTCAATCGTCTTCAGCACATTTTGGTAACAATTTCGTGCAGGGCGAGAGCGGCGTTTCCGACAAATTTCCGACACCTGTCGGAGCCGAAATGGGGTCGAACCGATTTTTGTTTCCGGAAATGGGGTCGAACCGATTTTTGTTTCCGATGAGACGTGCGCAGAAATCGGTTCGACCCCTTTATTTCTTCTGCGCAGAAATCGGTTCGACCCCTTTATTGCAGATGGTACACTGCCTCAATGCGAGCTCCTCGCAACAAAACTGCCATTGGCGTCGAGCATGACCGTTCGCTGGTCGACTGGTTCGTTGCTCTGTCGCCTGAGCAGCGACTGGCGGAACTCGAGTCCAGGATCAGTTTCTTTCTCTCATTGCGCATGAACGATGAATCCGAGCTTCCGAGAGATTCTCGAACTCCTTAACAGGCACGAGGTTGAGTACATCGTGGTCGGTGGCGTTGCGGCTGTGATTCAGGGTGCGCCCGTTACCACGTTCGACATCGATACCTTGGTTCGAGTCAGCGAAGAAAACGCCGACCGGCTCTTGCGTGTATTGGATGAGCTGGAAGCGCACTTTCGCGAGCATCAATCGACACTACGTCCCACAAGGGAAGACATCATGGCCGGGGGGCACCTGTTGCTAATGACTCGCGCCGGGCCGTTAGACGTTCTGGGGTTCATCGGAAAGGGCGAGCGGTACGAAGATCTGGTTGATGCGTCGTCGCGCGTGTCGATGACGACGGGAAGCATTCGTGTTCTTGGCCTGGAGGAGCTGATTCGACAGAAGAAGGCAACGAACCGGCCTAAAGACCAAGCTGCTATTGCACTGCTTGAAGAAGTGTTACGGCGACGAAACGGTGACGAATGAGGTTGCCCTCCGAAGGCAGGGGTCACAGGTTCGATCCGAGGAGCGAAGCGACGACAGGCCGCCCGTAGGGAGGCCCATCCTGTCGGGCGCGCCATTTATTTTCGCGCAGATTTCGAACGCGGCTGGATCGGTCGTGTTGCGAAGTCGATGCCGCACGCTATTAACAAGGAATGATACGTTGTAAATGACGTGCGCGTTTCCGGTTTCAGGGTCTTGAAAACCGTTACGCGATTAATACCGGCAGCCTCGGCGACCTTGCCAACACCGCGGGCACGAATTATGTCCGCAACCGCGGTCTTGAATACGACTTCATCACCCTCGAGAAGCGCTTCATTGACGTACGCGGCAGCATACGATGGATCAAGAAGATCCTCGTAGAGCTTCTTTTTCATGTCCCAGGACGCTGCCGCCTTCACTTTCTTACTCACTGTTTCGTTCCCGAAAATCCTTCAGTCTTTCCCGTGCCCGTTTTATTGCTCGCTTCTGATCACTCTTTCCGGAGCCTCCGAGCAGAAGCACAATCGCTCCGTTTCGGTTTGCGAAATAGACCCTCAGGCCAATGCGGCCTGCCAGCCGCATTTCGTACAAGCCGCCCCTTAGAGAAGTACATTCTCCCAGGTGGCCATGCTCTTCGACGGCACGTAATCGTCTTCTGACAGATGCCTGGCGTTGACCATCCAGCCGTTCGAACCATTCAACAAACGGTCGTCGTCCGGAATCTGTTTCGTAAACCAGCAACTTCATCGATATACTATCGCGCATGTTGCCTGCAGGCAACATGTTCAAATATTGGGGATTGTGTGACTGAGCGCTGCACGGTTATGCAGAGTACTGCAATTGCAATGGACGTACCGCCAGTTAGTATCAATAATATCCGTCACTTACAAACGAAATGGCGTACTCCGAAGGCGAGGCAGTGAAGCTGCCGGTCAATCCTGTCGGGCGCGCCAATCTTTTCAGGTGTATTCCGAGCACCTGTTTAACACGTTGGAGTTTCGTGCCCTGACGGGCAATTCTTCTGTAGAGATTGCACTATTTATCGTAACGCGTTACGCTCAATCGATGAGAAAGACAGCAAAAAATCGTGGTCGCCCTCGAAAAGACAATGCTTTGACAGCCGCCGAGCGAATGCGGGCATATCGGCAGCGGAAACGTGATTCTGGTCTGAAGGATGTCCGCCGCTGGGAACCAGCGGAAGGTGTGCGACAGTATTCGGATCATCGTGTTTTGGATGCGCGCAGTCTGGCGATGCACTGCAAAATTGCACAAAAAATTTCGCGTAGTCCCGATTTGCTCGACAAGGCAAAAGAAAACCTAGAGCGATGGCGCGCGAAGTCTGCAGATCCTCCGCCTCACTATCTCCACGAATGGCAGGAAATACTCAAGCGTCCCTGGCCAGAAATAGCGGAGATAATTACCAGGATGAACGACAATTCGACCAGGTTACGTTCGTCATCTCCATTTGCTGGCGTTCTTAGCGCTGACGAGCGCGAGCAAATTTATGCAGCGTTCAGAGCTTGAGCACCTTATTCGCGCTAGCGGAGAAATCGCTGGCGATGATGAAATCGTAATCATCGGCAGCCAGGCCATATTGGGCCAGTTTCCGGATGCGCCAGTTAGACTTCTGTCATCAATGGAGGCCGATGTGTATCCGAAGAACCATCCGGAAAAGGCAGACAAGGTTGACAGCGCAATTGGCGAGGGCTCATCGTTTCACGAAATGCACGGCTACTACGCTCAGGGCGTCGGGAAAAAGACCGCTGTACTGCCGGTTGACTGGGAGAGCCGTTTGGTCGAAGTGAACAATGAAAGTACAAATGGCGTGAAGGGCTACTGTCTGGAGGTTCATGATCTTGCGATTTCAAAATTTATCGCAATGAGGCCAAAGGACCTTGAATTTATGCAGGAACTGGTGCGGCACGACATGATTGACAAGAAAACGATGCTCCGCCGTCTCAAACAAACTGATCTAGAGGATTCAATACGTCGCAACACCCAAGCGCGAATAAACTCTTTCTTCAAGTGCTGATAACTACGCCCCGAAGTCAGGGGTCGCAAGTTCGCGTAACGCCGCTCCGACCGCAGGGAGGATTCATCTTGCCGGGCGTGCCGGTAGCATAGTTTGATACATTCCGGTATCGATTTCCGAATAGAGACTGTTAGTGAACCAACAAGCGTCAAAGGCCCTGAACTTGGCAATGGACTCCGACGACCACGTTGAGGATTCAGCGATTTCGCTGCAGAGCAAGACCAGGCGCTACAGGAGACTTATGAAAATCACCAGAATCATTCCCCTCGGTTAAGGGCAGGCGTCTCCGAGTTGGCCGAACCCGAAAAAACTGACGAATCACTGGCTCCCATAGGCCTTTGGAAAGGTGCATTTGGTCGCCTCCGATCCACCTGGCAGCGCATGCTGGCTGTAAATGGCGTGTTCTCACTGGTTGGGATACTGATTTTTGCGCCGCTGTTAGGCCTAACCGGCAAACTGCTATTGCGCTTTTCAGGCGAACCTGCAGTTGCGGACCAGGACATAGCTGTCTTCCTGTTATCACCTTTCGGACTCATCGCTTTTGTCATTTTCGCCGCGCTACTGGTTGGAATAGCTGTCTTTCAACAGTCGTCGATGATGCGACTCGTACTCAGCGATCTGCGCGGGGAACATCTGGGCGTGTTCGAGGCACTCTATTTTTCGGTGTTCCAATCGCGCCCGATATTCTTCTTCTCAGGGCATCTTGTGTTGCGCCTGTTGGCGATTGTGCTGCCTTTTGTGGGCCTTGGCGCCATTGTTGCGCTGCAAATGATTACCGATTATGACATCAACTACTACCTGAGCGAGAAGCCGCCAGAGTTTATTCGTGCCGCACTCCTGATCGGCCTTATTCTCGCTTTTGGTGCGGTCATTCTGGTTCGAAAACTCATCGATTGGTCTCTTGCGCTGCCATTGGTCTTGTATTCAGGCACGCCACCTCGCGATTCGTTTGGAGAAAGCGCACGGTTCCTGTCCGGCCATCGGTCGACTATGTTGTTTTCGCTGTTGCTTTGGGCGTTATCGACGCTACTAATGGGGCTGGCAGTCATCGTTATCGTTCGGTTGACGGGCGGTATCGTCGTGCCAACAGTCGCAGGCAACCTGCTGGTTCTGGTACTTGTCCTTACGTTGCTGATGGCGTTGCTGCTGGCAGGTAACTTCATCGTCACAGCCGTCAGCTCGGCGCATTTCGCAACCATTGTCACGCTCGCTTTCGAGCGGCTGGCGGCGGTCACAGGCAAAACTTCGACGGTGTCTTCTGAGCCGGGGCGTCGCACAGCCTGGCTTTCGCCGGGCCGGCTGGCTTTCGGGCTCGTGGCTGCGGCCGTGGCAGCTGTTGTTGCGGGCCTCTCCTTGCTGCAGGGAATTCAGACCGAGGATAATGTCCTGGTCATTGCACACCGGGGAGCAGCCGGACGTGCTCCTGAAAATACATTGGCGTCGATTCGTGCTGCGCTCGATGATCGTGCCGACTGGGTCGAGATAGATGTGCAGGAGACCGCTGACGGTGAAGTTGTGGTCGTGCACGACAGCGATTTCATGAAGCTGGCCGGGAACCCGACCAAGGTCTGGGAAGTGACGCACGACCAACTGACAGACATCGATGTCGGCAGCTGGT
Source organism: Gammaproteobacteria bacterium (assembly GCA_024639825.1). Taxonomy (GTDB): domain Bacteria; phylum Pseudomonadota; class Gammaproteobacteria; order Steroidobacterales; family Woeseiaceae; genus UBA1847. The sequence continues at coordinate 207 of JAHEGH010000114.1, read as the reverse complement.
TCGGCGACAACTTCGCAGACCAAAGAGTACCTACACTACGCGAAGTCCTCGAGGTTGCGCGGGACACGGCCAACGTCGTTATCGAGCTCAAATATTATGGTCATGACGACCGTCTCGAAGCGCGAGTTGCCGATATTGTCGAAGCAACGAACATGGAAGGCCAGGTCGCGATCATGTCGCTGAAGTACGAGGGTGTTTCCAAAATGA
>JAHEGH010000113.1 GCA_024639825.1 Gammaproteobacteria bacterium | reverse complement strand
CATGCTGGGCGCGGCGTACACGTTGCAGGATGAAGGACATGTGCGGGTCGATGTTTTCTATCGAAAGATGAACGACCAGCGTCGTGCGTGGGTAGACCTGATCGGGGTCCTTATCTTCCTGATGCCGCTCTGTCTGTTTCTTGCATGGAACTCTTTCGAGTTCGTCACGCACTCCTGGAGCTTGCGCGAAGTGTCACGCGAGTCGGGAGGCCTGCCGTACCCGCTGGTCCCGATGCTGAAGTCCATGGTGCTGCTGATGCCTATCACCGTTGCACTGCAGGGGCTGTCACTATTTCTGAAATCGCTTAAGACCGTGAGGCGCGGCTGACATGGAATGGGTGGCCGCACTACTCTTCGTCACGGTCATCCTCGTGTTGCTGGCCGGTTTTCCCGTCGCGTTCACGCTGGGCGGTACGGCGCTGATCTTCGCCGGCTTCGGCATCATTGGCGGCAGTTTTAACGAAGCGCTCCTGCTGGGTTTGCCAAACCGCGTGTTCGGCATCATGACCAACGAAACTCTGGTTGCTGTGCCGCTGTTTGTGTTTATGGGGGTCACGCTCGAACGAGCACGGATAGCCGAGGAGCTGCTGGAGACGCTCAGCACGCTTTTTGGCGCGCTGCGCGGGGGCCTGGGTATCTCCGTAACGCTCGTGGGCATGTTGCTTGCGGCGAGCACCGGTATTGTCGGCGCGACCGTAGTGACGATGGGTTTGCTCTCGCTGCCCACGATGCTGAAGCGGGGTTACTCGCCGGAGATCGCGACGGGAACGATCTGTGCGTCGGGAACCCTGGGGCAGATTATTCCGCCTTCGATCATCCTGGTCATGCTCGGCGATGTCATGACAACGGCTTACCAGCAGGCACAGCAGGAGATGGGCATCTTCTCTCCCAAGACAGTGTCTGTCGGTGACCTGTTTGCCGGTGCGCTGATTCCAGGCTTGATGCTTGTCGTCCTCTATATGCTTTACATACTTGGCGTTGCGCTTTTCCGACCGGCGTCCATCCCGCCGCATCAACGCGAGCCTGGCGAGCAGGTGACTTTGACCAGGGTCATCAAGGCGCTGGCGCCGCCGCTGATACTGATCTTCGCGGTACTCGGTTCGATTCTTAAAGGGCTCGCCACGCCGACCGAGGCGGCGGGTGTCGGCGGTATGGGAGCCATGATTCTCGCGTTGTTACGGCGCGAGCTCAACCTGGAAAGGCTTCAGGACATCATGCGCGCCACGTTGCGCATCAGCAGCATGGTATTTCTAATTCTCATTGGGGCGTCGATTTTTTCGCTCGTCTTCCGCGGTTACGGTGGCGATGACGGCGTGCGCGAAATTCTGGAATCACTGCCCGGCGGCGTAGTGGGTGCGGTGGTCGTTGTGATGCTGGTCATGTTCCTGCTGGGCTTCGTGCTGGACTTTATAGAAATCACGTTTGTGGTCGTGCCGATTGTGGGACCGGTGTTGCTGGCCATGGGTCTCGATCCCGTGTGGCTCGGAATTATGATTGCGATCAACCTGCAGACATCTTTCCTGACACCGCCATTCGGATTCGCGTTGTTCTATTTACGCGGTGTTGCGCCGCCGTCTGTGTCTACAGCGCAGATTTATCGCGGCGCTATGCCGTTTGTGGCGATCCAGCTTTTCGCGTTGCTGCTGATCGCAGCATTTCCGGCGCTTGTGACCTGGTTGCCAGAAAGGATCTACGGCTCATGAGACTCGGACCGCGCTTGCTCGGAGAGGTTTTTGTGTCAGGAGTCGCGGGCAATAAGGTACGCCTTCTCTGAGAGGCGTGAATTCGCTGACGCTTTCTCAAGGAACTCGAAGTAAGCCTTGCCGATCTTTGCCGATGCCGGGTCATTCGCCATGAGCTCCTCGACAACCTCTTTCGCGATCGACTTCAGCAGTGACAGTACCTCCCTTGGGAACGGCCGGATCTCGATGTTCTCGTCCTGCTCGAGTTGTGCGAGCGACATTGCATTGCCGTTTGTGTATTCGGCGGCCATATCGGTGGTGACTGCCTGGCACGTCGTCTCGACGATAGCCTGCAAGTCGGGTGGCAACGACTCCCACGCCGCCTTATTGATAATTGTCTCGAGGCCTGGACCCGGCTCCTGCCAGCCCGGGTAGTAGTAGTACTTCGCTGCTTTGTGCAATCCGAACGATGAGTCGTTGTAGGGACCAACCCACTCGGTGGCGTCTATCGCGCCCGTTTGCAGCGCTGTAAAAATTTCGGCGCCGGGCAAGGTAACCGGTGTTCCGCCTGCGCGCCGAAGGACCTCTCCGCCCAGACCCGGGATGCGCATCTTAAGGCCCTTGAGGTCGTCGATGGCGTTTATTTCCTTGTTGAACCAGCCACCCATCTGCACGCCGGTATTTCCCGTCGGAAAGGGCACCAGGTTGAATGGGGCGTAAAGTTCGCGGTACAGCTCCAGGCCACCGCCATAGTAAATCCAGCCGTTGAGCTCGGCATTCGTCATGCCGAACGGAATTGCGGTAAAGAACTGCGCCGCGTCGACTTTGCCCTTGTGATAATAGGAGGCCCCGTGGCCCATCTCGACGGTTCCTCGCGAAACAGCATCGAAGACCTCGAAAGCCGGCACCAGCTCACCGGCGCCGTAGATCTTGATCTTGAGGCGGCCATTCGATGCGGCTTCCACCCGGGTAGCGACATTTTCGGGCGCCATACCCAGCCCCGGAAACCTGGGTGGCCACGAGGTCACACAGGACCATTCGAACGTCTCACCACCCGTTGCGGTCCCGTTGGTGCAATCGCCCTGCTCTTGGGCGCAGGCCGTCAGGCTTGCGGCAGCTGCCAGGCCGCCAACGAATTCTCTTCTTTTCATCATGATTCCGGAGGGTGGATATTGCCGCTAGTGTATTGATCGGCCCGCGGAATGCCAATTTGGGGAGATCTTCTGCGGTGGGAATTTTCGTGTATTAAGTATTCCCACTTTTGTTATAAATACTATCGATTATCGACACCTCGATTCTCTTATTGGTTAAATTAGCCCCGATCACGGGATCGGGGCTAAACCTTCCTTGGTCCGGTCGATAGAAACGTCATTTTTCGCCATCCGTGGCATCTTTGACTGGCCGTAGCCTGACCCGCTTTCCCACCGACCGGTCAAAACAGTCTCCCACGCGACCCGCCCCAATGTGTTTTATCATTCTCTCGCTTGCATCAAAAAAGTCCACGAACCCGCCAGAATCAAGGAATACACAAGAGAAATGATCGGATTGCTACAGCGCGTCACCCACGCTGACGTCGTCGTGGGAGGCCAAACCGTCGGGAAAATCGGCCGCGGGCTCCTGGTGCTTGTCGCCGTCCATCGCGATGACACCGAGAGCGACATCTCCCGCCTGGCGGAACGCCTGCTTGGGTACCGGGTGTTTCCCGACCATGAAGGCCGCATGAACCTTAGCGTTCGGGACATCGAAGGCGGGCTGCTGCTCGTTCCGCAGTTCACGCTGACGGCGGATACAAAAAAAGGCACCCGCGCCAGCTTCACCAAGGGCGCGGCGCCCGAGAAGGCATCCGCGTATTTCGATGCGCTCGTAGCGGCCTGCCGAGAAGGTCTCGACACAGTCGAAACGGGCGAGTTCGGTGCCGACATGCAGGTCAGCCTGACCAATGACGGCCCCGTCACCTTCTGGCTTACCACCCACTAAATTAGGTACCGGACACCATATACCGGGTATATGGTGTCCGGTACCTATTTGGTGACGCGAGTACGGTTTTGTTGCACCGGCGGAGGTATGATGAACATAATTCGCGCCCTGCCTTTGCTGGCGTACATTTTGAACAGGGGCACAGCCCCGGGAGCAGGATCAAATGCCGTTTAATATCAGCCCCGGAAGTCTTCTGCTGATTCTGGTCATCGTGTTGGTGATTTTTGGTACCAAGAAACTTCGGAACCTGGGCTCCGACCTGGGTGGTGCGGTCAAGGGATTCCGTTCGGCCATGAATGAAGCCGAGGAAACGGCTGAGAAAATCGGCGACGACTCCAAGGACGCCGATTTCGACAGCACCCCGGCCGAAGAACCCAGCAAAGAAAAAGACAAGTAAAGCCCGAGACCAACCATGTCTGGTGTCGGCGGTTCGGAATTTATCCTTCTCTGCCTGATCGGGCTCCTGATCCTGGGACCCGAGCGGCTGCCCGGTGTCGCCCGTCAACTTGGCTCCTGGGTCGGCAAAGCCCGGCAGTTAACGCGCAGCCTGCAGCGGCAGCTCGAGGAAGAGCTCGACGCAGAAAAGAACCTCGGATTTGATCCTGAGGAACTCAAGGGCCTGAATCCGCAGCAGCTTCTGACACCGCGCGACGACGACACGTATTCGCCGCTGCATGTGGAAGAAGAAGAAAGCGACGACGAGGCCACGCCGGATGAGAAGCAAGAGAAGCCATCCACATGACTAAAGATAGCGCGGAGGACCTCGCGGAAGGCACGCTGATGTCGCACCTGGTTGAGCTGCGTAATCGGCTCTTCTGGATGTTCGGCAGCGTCTTTCTTGTGTTTCTCGCGATGTTCCCGTTCTCCAAGCCCGTTTTCGAACTCGTCTCCGAGCCGCTGAGAAAAGTGCTGCCTGGCGGCGAGTTGATTGCCATCGGCACAGCCTCACCGGTGATCGCGACATTGAAGCTGTCGTTCTACCTGTCGCTGATCATTGCGATGCCCGTCGTCCTTTATCAACTCTGGGCGTTCATCGCGCCCGGCTTGTACAAAAAAGAAAAGCGCTTCGCGTTTCCACTGTTGGCGACCAGTATTATTCTTTTCTATGTCGGCATCGCGTTTGCGTACTTCGTCGTGTTCCCTCTCGTGTTCGGCTTTCTCGCATCCTTTACGCCGGACACCGTCAACTACATGCCGGATATCTCGGACTATGTCGGCTTCATCATGATGCTGATTCTTGTCTTCGGGCTGGCATTTGAGACGCCCGTGGCGACCGTGCTGCTCATCTGGTCCGGCATCGTCTCCATCGAGAAGCTCACCGACGCGCGGCCCTATGTGTTCCTGGGTGCGTTTGTGGTTGGCATGCTGCTGACCCCTCCGGATGTCATCAGCCAGATCATTCTCGCCATCCCTGTCTACCTGCTGTTTGAGCTTGGCATCATTCTGGCCAGGGTATTTCGCCCGAAGGCGGTGGAACCTGCCGAGGAAACGCCTGTCAAGTAGCAGGGGGCGGCACAAATAGTGTTTAATGCCTGAGCTTCATTCGCATCTAATAAATACAATGGCGTACGACGCCCGACCGGGGGAAATATGACAGATACCGTAGCCGCTCCAGCGGAAGATTATTCGCGTGACGACGAGCTCTGGGGCCACCCGAAAGGTCTCTATGTCTGCTTCACCACAGAGCTCTGGGAGCGATTCTCGTTCTACGGCATGAAGTTCCTCTTGGTACTGTATTTAACGAAGTACCACTTGTTCACCGATGAGATGGGCCTGGACGTCCTCGGCTCTTACGCTGGGCTCGTCTATGCCTTGCCGCTGTTGGGAGGCATGATCGCGGATCGCTACCTCGGGATGCGTAAATCCGTCGTATTTGGCGGCATCAGTTTATCGCTGGGACACATATTGATGGCTGTCGAAGGTCATCAGGCCAGGTTTTACGCCGCTGGTACGACACTGGTCGATAATCTGACCCTGGCTTCGGGCGACGTCCTCACCGCCGGAACCGTGCTCGCGGAAGACATCATGATGCGCGATACGGCCGCACTCAAAGTCTTTTACTTTGCTCTCGCGCTCATTGTTATGGGCGTTGGCTACCTGAAGCCGAACATCTCGACCATTGTCGGCAAGCTCTATTCGCAGGACGATCCGCGTCGCGATTCCGGATTCACGATCTTCTACATGGGCATCAACATCGGGTCGTTCGCCGCGACGCTGATCTGCGGCTGGCTGGGCGAGACCTATGGCTGGGGTTACGGCTTTGGTGCCGCGGGTATCGGCATGATCGTCGGGCTGTTCACGTTCCTGTATGGACAGAAGTATCTCAAGGGACATGCCGAACCGAGTGATCCCGAGAAGCTCAAGAAGGGCGTTCTAGGGCCGATCAATGTCGAATGGGCGATCTATTTGCTCAGCATACCGATGCTTGGTGTGTTCTGGCTGCTGGTCCAGCACGAACCCGTTGTGTTGATTACACAGAACGTGTTCCTGATCATCGCGATTGTCGGCCTCATTCTTTATTCGATGATTCATACGAAGAAAGATCACAACAACACGCTGGCGTATGTCATTGCCGCTATCGCCATTGCCTCTGGCATCTGCGCCGTGGTCGCAAATCTGCACCCGGTCGGCGGCCTCGAGGCCGTGGCCGATGAGGTGTTGTACCTGTCGATCGGGTTGATCGTTGGCTTCGTTATTTATGGTTTCCTTACGCATTATTCGGTGGAGTTCGGGCGCACGGTCGTGCTCATGATTCTTATTCTGTCGACGATCGTATTTTGGGCGCTGTTCGAACAGGCCGCCGGCTCCATGACGCTGTACGCAGATCGTATCGTCGATCGCGAATTCGGCGACACGACATTTACGGCGGCGCAATTCGGTTCACTCAATGCCGGCTTCATCATGCTGCTGGCCATCCCGTTTGCCGCACTCTGGACCTGGCTTGCCAAGAAGAACCTCGAGCCCAATACGCCCATCAAGTTTGGCCTTGGCATCCTGCAGGCCGGCCTTGGCTTCGGCGCGCTGGTATTTGGCGCACAGTTCCCGAATGAGGCCGGGCAGGTCGCTATGATCTGGCTCGTGCTTGCCTACCTGCTACACACGACCGGCGAGCTCTGCCTGTCACCGGTCGGCCTGTCGGCCGTGACCAAATTGTCGATTGGCAATGTTGTCGGCGTCAGCATGGGAACCTGGTTCCTCGCTACTGCGTTGTCGGAGACGGTGGCGACGCGTCTCGGCAAACTGGCGGCCATCGACACGTCGGCAGCGGGTG
>JAHEGH010000041.1:9318-24393 GCA_024639825.1 Gammaproteobacteria bacterium | reverse complement strand
GCACTGATTGCAGGCGGTATCGTTGATCTCTCGGCCGGGTTTTCACCGGTTGTCGTTCTGGCATTGCTGGTCGTTGTAACGATGACTCTCTCGGATGTCATGAATAACACGGCGACAGCAGTCATCGCGGCACCGATCGCCGTGGAAATCGCATCGCGGCTTGAGGTAAGTCCAGACCCGTTCCTGATGGGTGTTGCCGTAGCCGCCTCGTGTGCGTTCCTGACTCCGATCGGTCACAAGAACAATACGTTGATCATGGGGCCGGGCGGCTATAGCTTCGGCGACTACTGGCGCATGGGCCTGCCGCTGGAGATCCTGATCGTTGTCGTGTCGGTGCCTGCGCTCATTTTTTTCTGGCCGTTACAGGCATAAGTTTATGTCAACCGTTTGTCGCTATTCGCAATCAAAGTGGGGCAAAAACTGACACCCATAGTCCACGAACCGCGCTTTACTTACCAGGCGGGTAAACGTAACGCTTTGATAATATTAGACTAAGAAGAAAGTGTTTTTGCCGGCGAAATTGGCACACCGTTTGCACCTGTATTCCTGACAGCCGCATTGCGGCATGCATGACTCAAACAGGAAAACGGAGATTGACATGGCAAGAGCGACGATCCAGGACTGGACCGACAGCATTGTGTTGTTGAAATTCGACCAGCACCGCAACGTGAAGTACCAGGTTTACCGGGAACAGGACAAGCACTTCCTCGAGGTGTGTGACGATACAGGCTCGCACATTCATACGCTCGAACTCCCCGACGGAATGAAGCTCGACCGCACCAGTTACGAAGTGCTGTTGCGTTACGTGCTGCTTGGCTTGTTGGCAGCGTAGGCCTCGACAGCTTCCCAGACACGCAGCAGGTTCTCGCCGAGAATCTTGCGTATGTCTTCTTCGCTATAGCCTCGTTTCAACAGGCCCTCGACCAGGTTCGGGTACTGCGATACATCCTTAAGCCCGATTGGCAGTGTGTCGCCGACGCCGTCGAAATCTGAACCGATACCGACGTTGTCCACGCTGGTCAGCTTGACGACATGGTCGAAGTGATCCAGCACATCGTCGATCGCAGCAAACGGCATAGGCCCATGCTCTTTTTCGTAGATCTCTCCGAAGCTGCGGTAGATAAACTCTTCCGACAGTTCCGGATGCGCGGCGAGATACTCTCGCCCGGCGGCCATGAGCGCGTCTCCATAGTCACGCGAAACCTGGTTGACGAACGTCGAACCAAAATTGATCTGAATGACGCCACCATTTTCGGCGAGTGCAACGATCATGTCGTCACTCATGTTGCGTTCAAATCCCGGTGTGAAATGCCTCGCCGATGAGTGCGAGGCGATGACGGGCGTTTCCGATAATTCCATGATTTGCCAAAACGCATCGTCGGAGACGTGGCTGACGTCGATCATGATGCCCAGGCGATTCATTTCCACCATCACCTCGCGGCCAAATTGGCTCAGGCCACCCCACGGACGGTTGGTGTCATATGACGAGTCTGAAATGTGATTCGACAGACTGTGCGCCGGAGTCACATAGCGGATACCGCGATCATAGAAATGCTGCAGATTTGCCAGGTCGCCGTCGATCGGTGAACCATTTTCCATACCCAGGGGCAGCGACATGATCCCGGCATCGAACTGTGCCCTGACGTCATCAGGGGTGAGGGCGATCGCCAACTTCTCTGGTGCCCCGGCCACGATGTCCTCAACCAGGTCGATCAGCGTGTCCGCCGCTTTTCGGGAAAGGCCTTGCGCTTCCAGATCTGCTCCCGTGTAGATCGACATGAAGGGTGCGTTTAGTCCGCCGCGCAATGCCCGCGGATAGTCAAAGTCACCGCTTTCAGTGGCCCGCGAAACGTCCTCGGGAGTCCGCGCCAGGCGAAACGGCACATCAACGTGCGTATCGATAAGAATACTGGACTTCGCGATGCGCTGTGCTTCAGTCGCGAGATCGACAATGGGCTCTTCGACAATGGGCTCTTCGACAGGGGTGGCTTCTTTGCCGCAAGCGACCAACAGGGCCGCAGCGGCGACCATGATCAGGAGTTTATTTGTCATTGGGGAATTATTCACTGGCCGAAGGGGTCGAAGATTGTAACAATAGTTAGACGGTACGGTGCAAGGAGAAGGCCATGAGTGACACGAACCCTCCGGCAGATCATGCTTTTGTTGACGGCAAAGAGCCGGGAAAACCCATCGAGGAGAACCTGAAGTCGCGCGCTACCTGGACGCGGTTTCTGTTCATGTTTATCAGTTACATTCTGATCAGTCTCGCGAGCATTGTCGCGTCGTTCATTGTGGTCTTCGGTTTCCTCTGGGTGCTGTTTACCGGTGAGGTGAATCGTGAGCTTCGTGGGGTGGGGCAGAGCCTCGCCGCCTACATCTACGAGAATATTCGATACCTGACGTTCAACACGGATGACCGTCCGTTTCCGTTCGGCAGCAAGTGGCCCGACAGCGGAACTGACGAGGACTAGATCAGACGGATAATTCGCGCTGGCCTGGTTGCCAGTGCGTTAGATTGATGTGTGCGCCGCCCATGCCCAGGGCGCGCACCCAGCGGGCGGCTGCATCCAGCGTGACCCAGGTTCTCACCTTGCCCTTGCGGGTTTCCGCCGTGATAGGGCCGTTGGGTGTCTTCGCCTCCACGTGAAAGCGCGCGCCGCTGGCAATGATGTTGATATTCTTGATGGCACCGGCGGCGACCATCGCTTTCAACATGCGTTCATCCATTTGGGTTCCCCGGGAAAAGGTCGGTCTGTTCTGGGATCGTGATGCCCGCTTCGCCGCAATGCCGCCGAATCAACATCTCAACCATGTTCGCTACGCTCCGGTGTTCACGCGCCGCGGCCTCGCGCACGGCTTCCTTGACGCCGGGCTCGATTCGCAGGTTCAACGTGGATACCTTGGTTTTTGCCATGCGTTACATTGTATATCATAAAAAACGGAAATGTAACGCATTATGCAGATAGGCTGCAGCGGTTTGCGAGAGCGCTGTCCAAGGAGGGCTATACTGCGGTTGTCCCGACCTGAAAGGCGTAAACGGTGCTATGCGATTAGAAAGTATTAACGTGGGCAGAGTGGAGACTGTCGCCCACGGCAACAAATCCTTCGAAACAGGAATCTGCAAGTATCCGCTGGAAGGTCCTGTGCGCGTGACCGCACTGGGGCTCCCGGGCGATGCGATCATTGCCACTGACCATCATGGTGGCGCCGACCAGGCAATTTATGCATACAGCACCGATGACTACGACTGGTGGGCTACAGAAGCCGGCCTTGACTGGTTCCCAGGGCTGTTCGGAGAAAACCTGACAATTTGCGATTTGCCCACCGATATGAACGTTGGAGACCGTTTACTGATCGGGGAGGTTGTGCTGGAGGCTACTGCGCCGCGAATTCCCTGCGACATCCTCTCGGCGCGGATCGAAGACCGGGGTTTTGGCATGGCGTTTCGCAAAGCCGAAAGACCCGGCATTTATTTTCGGGTTCTCAACGAAGGCGAGATCCAGTCCGGCGACGGTGTGACACTGGTCGAGAGTGCTGAATTCAACGTCTCGATACTTGACCTGTTCCGTTATAAGTACCGCCTGCAGCACGATAAAGATGAGCTGCGGCGTTTGTTGGAGGCGCCAATCGCAGAGCGGCTTCGGATTCAGATAGAAGAGAAACTCGCCGTACTGAGCGGTCAGCAGGGACCGGATGCATTGTCTACATAGCGCGCGCGAATTGACCTCGAAAGACAAGCTCCCGGACGCGCCTGAAGAGCGCGACCGGGAGCAGGATTCCTAGCGCCGATCCCGGCGACGATTGTCCGATCGTTGTCCGGACGATCGCGAGCTGCTGCGTTCCTGGCGTTGAGGGGCTGGCGCTGACCGCTGTTGTGCCTGAGGTGCCGGAGCTGACCGCTGCTGGCGCTGAGGTGCCGGCGCTGAGCGTTGCTGGCGCTGAGGTGCCGGAGCTGACCGCTGTTGCGCCTGAGGTACCGGCGCTGAGCGTTGCTGGCGCTGAGGTGCCGGCGCTGAGCGCTGTTGCCGCTGTGGTGCCGGGGTCACGCGCTGCTCGCGCCTCTGCGCTTGTGGCGTGACGCGTTCACGGCGCTGTTCAGCGACCTGCGGAACCGGTGCACGACGCTGTTGTCCGGAAGTTCGCGCGGTTTCATTACGCAACTGTGCAACAACCTCACGACGCTGCTGGGTCTGCGGCCTCTGTTCACGCAGGTTGGCCACGTTCTCGCGGTTCTGGCGTGCTGTTCCATCGCTGCGGCTTGGCCGTGTGTTGCTGCGCTGTTCCGAACGCCGTTCGTTCGTGCGTTGTTCCTGGGCACTTCTGCGCTGCCCCTGTGTCCTGGCCTGAAAATCTACAGGGCGATCGCGAAGCGCGACAGGTTGCTGACGATTGACAGCCTGGGTCCGGGTGCGCTGTTCTGCGCTGCGGCGTCGTTCGCTGACCTGACGCTGCGCGTCGCGATTTGCGACATAGCGGTTATTGGCGGCGCGCGCATCGGTTCGAACGTAGTCACGACGATCATGCCGCGGACGCCAGCGGTCGCCGCTGTAATAGTTATTGACCGTTACCCTGGTATTCCCGATGTAATTGTTTTGGTAGTGGGTCATGGTCGGACGGCGGTACCACCAGTGATCCCAGTAATGGTGTCCGTAGTAGGGGTGGCCGTAATAGCTGTGATGGTAGACATGCAGGCCGCTTGAGTACCAGCCGATCGAAAAAGCTGTCGTCACGCCCCAGAAGTAACCGCTGTCAAAATAATAAGCCGACGAGTACGGATAGTAGTAGACCGGGTAGGAGCGCGGGTAGTAGTAGTAAACCGGGCGCGGCTGGTAAACAACGACGCGTTCCGGCTCGTAATAGGGCACGTAAATGACGTCGTCGGCGACCGGCGAGATTTCGATATGACCGTCGTTATGCGCAACAGTCTGGTACTCGTCGCTTTTCAGGTTGCCGGCGTTGTATGCGCGATCGCGAAATGTCTCGATCGAAGACAGCACATCCTGTTGCTGAGCAATCACGGCCTCGCCGAGACGCCAGGTCCAATCGATGTCATCGTTCATCAGTGTGATAACTTCGGGGTAGTTGAGAAGCGCGATAACCGAATCGTCCCATTCCGGGTTGGGTTTCAGATCCGGGTTGGATTCGAGATCGTCGAGAAAGCGCGCCGCATCAATGATCTGCTGGGGATAGGCTGCCGCCGGCAATATGATGGCAAGCAGGTCGTCCGGGTAGAGGGCTACCGGACCAACGAGTTCCTCAAGATCGACGGCGGACATCAACGGGACCTCATTGTTGGTTGCGTCAAGCTTCTCAGCCTCGGCGGCCAGGACAGGCTCGTAAGCGCCGATAACCTTGCCGTCGTCATCCACAGGCACCTGCGCCGAAGCCGCCAGGGGCTGCAGCGCCAGCAATGCGAGTATCAGTTTTGCCAGTCCAAAGGCGGCATATCGTTGCTTGTTCATTCCTGCCTCCTGGTCCGACGCAATGCGGACCTGTTCATCTTGACCATCATACTACCTGCGACAAGCTGAACCGGCCCTTAACCGATATGCGTAAACAGACTTGAATCCAATGCCCGTTCGAGAGACCCTTGGTGAATAACAAATAACAAATAACAAGAACAGGCCATGAAGTCCCGAGCAGAACTCCTTGCGGAGATAGAAGAAAAACGCTTAGAAAGCAGAGAGATACAACACAGTGTTAATAAGTTTTCTCTCGCAGAGCCAGAGGCTGGCGACGGTTATAACCCTTATAACAACCCAGGCGTGGGCAAAGAACTCGCCGACGACGCCGAAATAACGGCGCGTCGTCGGGAGATATTGAGAAGGCGAAGCGGGTCCTGACTATTCGTCGTCGCCGCCGTGCCAGGCGAGAAATTTCCAGCCATCCTCGGTTCTAACCAGCATATCCGTGTAGCGGCCATTTGAAATTTCGATTTTGCCTTCCTTGTCTTTGAAGGCACTCGAATACAGGTAATGCGCTATCGCGACGTCGTCGTGAATCGTAATCGACAGCGGGTAGAGCTCGTAGCGAACGACGCGCCCCATCTCAGTGCCGAACCGGCTCCAGTTGGACGTTGAAGTTTTCGATCGCGGCGCCGGCGAACTCTTGCCCCAACCCATGAAATCATCGGTGAGCATGTCATCGACCTTATCCTGGTCGCCCTTTCGCGCGGCTTCCCATTCGCGCTCGATCACGAGCAGCACGTTGGCCTCATCGTCTGAATTGTTCTGCGCGCCAGCCGCAGAAAACAGGAGTGAGCCTACTAGTATGAGTACGAGCTTTGCAGATACGTTCATCAACGGTGCCTCAAAATTACCTCAGTTATCGGCCGAGTCTAGTCACTCCAGGCCGGGACAACAAACGACTAGTTCCGGTTTTATGCGCCGAAAACCAGCGCAGATAGTTGCTTCAGGTCAGCGGTGGGAAGTGCGTTGCCCGCTTCGTACTCGAACAGTCCTCGAAGATCCTGCTCCGACAGGTATTCGGGATGATGAACCTCAAGAATAGTCGCATAGTCGAATGCTACGTTTTCGCGCACCAGCACCAGTCGGTAAACGTGCAGTGCGAGATCGTGAGCACCCGTCAGACGCATGAGTTCGCCGACCTCGGTGCGGGACTCCGGCAGACGAATGTTGCCGATGTACATTGAGTCTTTCCGGATACCCCAGCCGTTTTCCTTGAACGTGGCGCCGATTGAATCGCCTGACAGGACTTTTGAATGAGCGTCGTCATAGCGCTCGTCGTGCTGTTCCGCGAATTGCACCACGGCGTAAGTTCGGCAGGTCGCGGTGTCGCCATCGCAGCTGAACAGGCTGGACCGCCGAAGTCCCGCTTCGCTCGCCAGTACCTCGATGCCGTAACTCCCAAAGCGCTGCTCAATGCGTTCACTATTGAGAATGACCGACTCGGTCGCGCATGCGCTGAGGGCGGCGGCCAGGACGCTGGGTGGGAAATGTGTATTGCGCATGCCGGGGACTAAGAAACAGAAGTGAATGCACCATATACTCTGATACCGGGGTCGTAAAGGAGCGATTTGATGCGCGCTATGATGCTGGCAGCCACGGCAAGCCTTGACCGGAATCCAGCTCCACTCACGTTGGTTCGGGTGCCAAGGCCTGAGCCCGGTCAGGGTGAAATCCTCATCGAGGTGTCTGTTTGCGGCGTCTGCCACACCGAACTCGATGAGATCGAGGGGCGGACGGCACCGCCACGGCTACCGGTCATTCCGGGACACGAGATTGTTGGTCGCGTTGTTGAGAATGGCGCGGGTTGCAGGCGCTATCAGCCTGGTCGGCGGGTTGGCGTTGGCTGGATTCATTCGTCCACCGGCGCGCAGGACGAAAATCTGAGCGATGAATTTCGAGCGACCGGGCGTGACGCTGATGGCGGTTATGCCGAGTTCGTGGTCGTGCCGGAACGCTATGTATACCCGATTCCCGATGAATTCAGTGATGCTGATGCGGCGCCATTGTTGTGTGCCGGGGCTGTTGGCTATCGGTCGCTCTGTCTTGCCGGAATAAAAGACGGAGAGGTCCTGGGGCTGACGGGGTTTGGTGGTTCCGGGCATCTCGTACTGCAGCTGGCCAATTATCTGTACCCGCGGGGCCAGGTTTTCGTATTTGCGCGTAGCGAACACGAACGTCGCTTTGCGCTTGAACTGGGTGCCGACTGGGCGGGCGATACCAGCGATCCGCCACCTGTTGCGCCCCACGCGATTATCGACACGACGCCGGCCTGGAAGCCCGTACTGGCGGCACTGGAATGCCTCAGGCCTGGCGGTCGTCTCGTGATTAACGCGATACGCAAAGAAGCAGGAGATCGAGATGTTATGGCGTCGATTCGTTACGAAGATCACCTCTGGATGGAAAAGGAAATCAAGTCGGTTGCCAATGTCACGCATCGGGATCTTGAGGAATTCCTGCCGATCGCCGCCGCGATCCCCTTGCATGTGGAAGTGCAGCAATATGGTCTGGAACAGGCGAATGAAGCACTGCTCGAATTGCGGGCTGGACACGTTCGGGGTGCCAAGGTCCTGAAAATATCGCCTGGTGAGTGAATCCTTTTCTCCAGCACAGGCATCTAAACGGGGATAACCTGAAACTCGAGGGAGCAATCGCGCATGCGCAAGCAACTAGGTATTGGCCTGCTGGCCGTCACATTCATGATCGGAACGGCTGCCGGTGAGGAGCCCGATTGGGTAGGAAAAAGCAACGAGCACGCGCAGATTGTGCTCGAGGTGATGTCGAAATTCAGTCCGGAAGGAGCAGGCAGCCTGGGTATCGACGGCCTCGACGAACAAATATCGGACCTCGGCCCGGGCATCTACGAGCGGTCCCTTGACGCGACACGTGAAGTGCTGGCTGAACTGCGGAAACGTGAAGCGACCGAGACGCACCCGAAAATCAAACAGGACCTCGGGATTCTCGTGAAGGCGCTCGAAGACAACATTCATACGTCAGAACTCGATCGCGCCAACATGCTGCCGTATTTCAACATCAGCCAGACCGTGTTTTTCGGTGTGCGCGGTTTGATTGACGCACAGATTCCGCGCGAGCGTTATCCCGCCGCGGTGGCTCGAATCGAAAAATATGCGGGACTGGCCGAAGGTTACGAACCGATCACTGAGCAGGCAAAGGCCCGCACGCTGGAACGATTCGATGTTGACGGCCTGGTCGGCCCCTATAAGGGCGAAATCGAACAGGATATCGAACGGGCCGAATCATTCATCACCGGGATCGAGGGGCTCCTCGCCGGTACCGATTTGCAGGGCTGGGAAGAAAGCTATGCAACACTCGCCGGGCAACTGCGCGATTACAACGAATGGGTCCTTGCGGAGGTCTTGCCGCGCGCCCGCACCGACTATCGACTGCCAGCCCCCGTGTACGAAGACGCACTGCGTAACTGGGGCGTTGAGGCGTCGCCGCATGACCTGATCGAGCAGGCGACCAAAGGTTACATGGATATCCGCAACGAGATGGAGGCCCTGGCGCCGCAAATCGCAGCCGAGAAAGGCTGGGATACTCGCGACTACCGGGAAGTCATTGCATTGCTCAAGGAAGAGGGGTCAATTGATGGCGACAAACTTCTTGACCACTACCATGCTGTGTTGCGCGAGATAGAAGAAATCATCGTTCGCGAAAAGATCATTACGCTGCCGGAGCGCGATGCCGGCATTCGTATCGCAACTGAGGCAGAAACAGCAGCACAACCGGCGCCGCACCTCGAGATTCCGCGCATGATTGGCAACACGGGTGAGTACCCGTCCTTTATCATTCCGCTCCTTGGCAAGAACGACGATGGCAGCTGGGTACAGACGGACGATACCTACGCCGCCGGCTCATGGACGCTGACGGCTCATGAAGCTCGTCCCGGGCACGAGATGCAGTTCTCCAGCATCCTGGAATCCGGTGTGTCGATTACGCGCGCCTTGTTCGCGTTCAACAGCGCTAACGTTGAAGGCTGGGGACTATATGCGGAAGCGGTGATGCGTCCGTACCTGCCGCTAGAGGCGCAGATGATCAGCCTGCAATACCGGCTCATGCGCGCGGCACGCATGTTCCTCGACCCCATGCTCAACCTCGGCCTGATTACGCCCGAGGAAGCGAAAGACCTGATCATGAACGATGTCGCAATTGGTGAGTCCTGGGCGCAGAACGAGGTCGAGCGTTACACGTATCGGATGCCCGGGCAGGCGACGGCGTACTACTACGGCTACAACAAGATGCAGGCTCTGCGGGCGCAGACCGAACTGAAGCTGCGTGATGCATTTGACCAGCAGGCATTCCATGATTTCGTGTTGGCGCAGGGTTTGCTGCCGCCGGATATCCTCAAGGATGCGGTTATGAACGAGTTCGTGCCAAGTCAGCTGAACTGAGGCGTTATACTGCGAGCTTCCTGAAAACCGGAAGCTCGCATGTCTCACAACCTGGCCTGTTTACGTTGCGGCGCATCGCTGTCTGCTTTGTCGCTGCCATTATCGCGACGCGATCAATGTCCGGAGTGCAGCGCTGACCTGCATGTCTGCAGAATGTGCGTGTACTTTGACAAATCCGTTCCGCGTCAATGCCGCGAAGATGGCGCTGAAGACGTGACGGACAAGGACCGGCCAAATTTTTGTGACTGGTTCAAGCCCTCCGACAAGGCGTTTGACGCATCAGCAAACGCCGATGCTCAGGCCGCCAAAGACGCGCTGGCGGCGTTGTTCGGTGATGACAGTTAATCGTCGTCACTTCCTGCACGGTGCGGGAGCCGGGCTCCTGTTGCCACAGCTTGCTGCATGCGGCGAGATCGAGAAAGTTCCCGCATCGGACGTGCCGACCAGCGCGTTTGACGCAGAGTCGACAGCAGAGGAAGTGACAGAGGGTAAGGATCTCAGAGGCAAACTCGCGGTGGTGACGGGATGTACGGCCGGTATTGGCTTTGAGACCATGCGCGTCCTGGCGATGCGCGGTGCGTTCGTCGTCGGCACCAGTCGCTCCTTAGATCGGGCTGAAGAGGTTTGCAGTCAGGTCAACGGCCTGACAATGCCGTTGCGCCTGGACCTGGGGGATTTCGACACCGTCGCCCAATGCGCCAATGTCATCCGTGCTCTGCAGCAGCCGATCGACATGCTGATTTGCAACGCCGGTTACCGAGGCGGTGGCAACGAACGGCAACGTATCAACGGCGTCGAGAAACATTTCGTCATTAATCATCTCGGGCACTTTATTCTCGTCAATCGCCTCATGGATCGGCTGTACCGGTCCTCGCAGGGACGGATCGTCACCGTATCCAGTCGTGCCGCTTATCGTGATGCACCGGAAGAGGGGATCCTGTTCGATGACCTTGGAATGGCGAGAACCTATAGTGACGCAATGGCATATGGACATTCGAAGCTCGCGAATGCGCTGTTCTCCCTGCAGCTTGGGAAGTTGCTCCGCGGAACCCGAATGACAAGCAATGCACTGCACCCTGGCGTGATCAAGACAGAGCTCGACAGAAACCTCAGTGCGGTGTCGCGTTTCGCCTGGGGGGCATACGTCAAGTTCAAGGGCAAGACGATCGAGGAGGGCGCTGCGACGACGTGCTATGTCGCGACCAGCGAAGATCTTGGCAATATCAGCGGCCGTTACTTTGAAGACTGCAATGCCTTTACAATCCACGGCAAAGGGCACATGCAGAACATGGCTATGGCGGAAAGACTGTTGCAGACATCAATTGACCTGACTGCGGACTGGCTTGTCGAATTCAAAGAGCCGAAGTGACATGGACAAAGCACTCGTAGTCCTTTCCGGCGGTCAGGATTCGACAACCTGCCTGTACTGGGCCATCGACCGATTTGGCGCCGATGCGGTTGATTCAGTGACGTTCGACTATGGACAGCGTCATCGCGTCGAACTTGAGTGCGCGAAAGCGGTTGCCGCTTTCGCCGGGGTCGGAAACACCTGCTTGCCGATTGATACATTTGCCGCACTGGGCGGCGATGCGCTGACGGATTCGGATATCGATGTCGAAAGCGGAACCGACACGGAGACGGGGCTGCCGAATACCTTCGTACCTGGCCGAAATCTGATCTTTCTGACCTATGCGGCCGCGTACGCTTACCAGCGCAAGATAGATCACCTGGTGACCGGTGTGGCGCAGACAGACTACAGCGGGTACCCGGACTGCAGGGAGGCTACGATTTCGGCCTTACAGCAGTCGCTACGCCTTGGAATGGAGAGCGATGTCACTATCCATACACCTTTGATGCACCTTTCGAAGCGGGAAACGGTGCTGCTTGCACGCGACCTTGGCGCGTTGCCGGCCATGGCGCTCACGCACACCTGCTATAACGGCGCGCGTCCTCCTTGCGGCAACTGTGCAGCGTGCGAGCTTCGCGCCAGGGGGTTCGCCGAAGCCGGTGTTGACGACCCGCTGGTCGTCGCCCAATGACGTACTCGGTCCGGGAAATCTACTACACCTTGCAGGGAGAGGGTGCGCATACCGGACGTCCTGCGGTCTTCCTGCGCTTTGCGGGGTGCAATCTCTGGTCTGGCCGCGAAGAACACAGGAAAGACGCAGTTTGTCGTTTCTGCGATACCGAGTTCGTGGGTACGGACGGTCCCGGTGGCGGCAAGTTCGAGACGGCAGCCGAGTTAGCCGTCGCGGTACAGAAAGCCTGGCCCGCCAAGCCTGCAAAGGACAGGCCATACGTGGTTTGCACCGGTGGGGAACCCCTGCTGCAACTCGATGGCAGCCTGATTGCAGCGCTGCACGCGGTGGGCTTCGAAGTTGGTGTGGAAAGCAACGGCACGCTGGCAGCCCCTGCGGGAATTGACTGGCTGTGCATCAGTCCGAAAGGGACGGCGCCTGTTATCCAGACATCCGGGAATGAACTAAAACTGGTCTACCCGCAGGCGGAAGACGACGCGCAGCCCGAGCGCTTTGGCGATCTGCGGTTCGAACATTTCTTCCTGCAGCCGCTCGACAGTCCGGAGCGGGAAGAAAATACCCGGCTTGCGGTGGAGTATTGTCTCGCCCACCCGCAATGGAAGCTCAGTCTGCAGACGCACAAAGTCCTGGGGATCGACTAACGATAAATCATCGTGTTGGTCGCAGCCTGGTTGAGAACGTTGGTCCGCTGGCGCCCAATCGACCGGAGGCTCTGGAAATTCACGCCCTGAAAGCGGACGAGGCCGCGCCCGGTCTCAGATAAGAAACGTTGCGACCCAGCCGATAGCGACGCACAGGCAGGCCGCGTAGCCCAGCCCCAGCAGGATTGTTGTCGGATCTATATCGAGGTTATCGCGGTTGTTTTCGTCGAAAGTCATGGCTTCAATCTCTCGCTCGTGGTGTGAGATTGAAGCTTGGCGCATCGCCCGGCCACGATCATGACCAAGCCGTGATCCTTACCTGACTATTTCCTGATCATGAGCGAATAAGGCCTTGTCTTCTTCGCGCCACTCGAACACGTTGAGTTCGATGAAAACGAAAGCCACGAGCCACAGGAATGCGTCCCAGAAATCGACAAAGTCGCCTTTGAACCCCCAGTAGACCGCGGCGACCAGTAACGCGGAGTAGAGCACGAACTTAATGCCATTGCTGGCCCTGAGGGCAAGACCTTCGTAGCGATTGCGCTCCTGGAGCCGTACGTCGATTTCCAGCACGACGACCACCAGCAGCCAGACAGCGGCATTGACGACGTCCACCCAGGCAAGCCTGACAATCTCGGTATGACCGGCGGTGTCTACGATTGCCTGCATATCCCTAAACTGAACAAATGCGCCTGCATTGGACCAGCTACCGCAATTGTCCGCGGCTATCGGCCAGTATTCGTCCAACGTCGACGCCCACGACCACTCGCCGGGCACCAGGTTACACAGGTCCGTGACCCCCGCCAGGGGCAAGACGTCTCTGACAAAGGCGAGATTCTCCAGGTAGCCATAAAAGGCATAAATAATGAACGTGTAGCAGATCACCCGAAGGCTGTGCAGCGTCCAGGTGACGGGCCTGGTGAATTTCTCATCGTCCAGAACGTAGGTCTCGAGTTCGAACAGGAGCAAGAGAACGACCCACGCAAGAGTATCGATCGTCGCTGAATAAGCTTCGATAATGTCGAGAAGGTCGATGCCGTTAGGAAACTGCAGTGCCGCGGCTGCCAACTCTTCATTGAAAAACAGATAAACGTTAAACGCGAGTAGCGCGTAAACCGTATATTTGAATAACTGGAACAGCCGACTGCTGTTGACGTTCAAATTGTCACACCCCCTGAGGTCGGTCGATTCTATGCGGGCACGACAACCATTGCCAAGTAAATTGGGCAGCCTGTCAGCTTTCAGACAAGTTCGGAGTTTTCATCCATGCTGTCGGTCTCGACGCCGGCATAGTAGACCCAGACGTTTTCTTCGCCGGTTAGCAGTTCGATGTACTTCGGATGCACGAAGATATTTTCCCGGCCCGATTTCACCTCTTTCAGCACGCCGATGTCGCACAGCTGTTTCAGGTACACAGACGCAGTCTGGCGCTTCGCGATTCCTGCGTCGACGATGTTGCCGATGCGGCAGTAGGGCTGTTTGAACAACAGTTCGACGAGTTCCCACGTGTAGGTCTTCGGCAGCTTGTGCTGGACGAACTGCCCGGTGTGTTCCATCAGTTCGCGTATGGATTTGATCTTGTCGGTCGTCCACCGGCAGGTTTCCTCGACGCCATCGAGGATAAACATGATCCAGGGCGCCCAGTCCTGCTCGTGAGTCACCTGTTTCAGGAGGCGGTAGTAGGCCGCCTTGTTCTGAATGATGTAGCGGCTCAGGTAAAGAATCGGCGAGTCCAGCAGGCCGTGCTTCACGAGGAACAGAATATTGAGAATTCGGCCGGTTCGGCCGTTGCCATCTGTAAACGGGTGAATGGCCTCGAACTGGTAATGCTGTACTGCCATGCGAATGAGAGGATCAATGTCCTTCGAGTCCTCCATGAAGCTGGCCCAGTTATCGAGTTTCTCGATAATCAGCTGCTGACCGACCGGCGGCGTGTAGATCACTTCCCCGGTCATGCGGCTTTTGAGCGTTGTCCCAGATTTTGCTCGAATATCCAGCTCTATCCCCTTGACAGTACTGCATATTTGTATGGCCATATCGGTTGTCAACATGCCCCGCTGGACCATTTTCGTGCCTTCGTAAAGGGCCGTCCGGTAACGCAGGGCCTCCTTGGTCGCGGCATCTGCCCGATCTTCGGCGATATCGGCGAATTCGAACAGCTTGTCGGTCGTGGTCACGATGTTTTCGATCTCGGAGCTGGCCTGAGCTTCGAGCAGCGGCAGGGCATTGACCAGAACGGCGGAGTTTGGGATCAACTCGGCCGCCTGTTTGAGTTCTGCCAGGGCTACACGAGCTTCGATGCAGCGTTTTAGCAACGGGGTCGACTCGATCTGATCGATGGGCGGCGGCAGGCCGGGGAGATCGTTATAGGGTAAAGATGGTTCAAAAACAGTCACTTGGAAGCTCCCTGTTGGCTTGTCGGATCGGTACGCCTGATCGACATATCAGCCAGATATGTCGAAAAAAAGCAAAAATATCGACATGTTTGGCGGATATGTCGATCTTATCGACCTTTTTC
>JAHEGH010000041.1:0-9218 GCA_024639825.1 Gammaproteobacteria bacterium | reverse complement strand
TATGTCGATCTTATCGACCTTTTTCGGGAATATGTCGAAATAATCGAGAAATTTCGACACATTCGGAGTATATGTCGATCTTATCGACCTTTTCTGTCAACGTGTCGAAATTCGCATAAAATTTCGACACGTTCTGAGTATAGGTCGATTGCATCGACTTGTTCGTGACCCAGTCGGCACTCTTGCTAAGCTGTGCCCTCGATTGCTTGGGAGTCATCACTATGGGTGAGGTGAGGTATTCAGCCAGGTTGCTTTGGTTGCTCGTTGCCGGTCTGGCTGTTGCGGGCTGTGGCGGAAGCGGCGGAAGCGGCAGTGGCAGCACGATTGGGCCATCCCCACCACCAACGACGCCGACCACGCCTCAGATCACGACAGCAGAGGGTTTCACCGCGCTGCCCGGATTCACCAATCCGATTGCGATGAAGCAGGCGCCCGGGGATAGCTCTCGCTGGTTTGTGGCGGAAAAATCGGGCGTGATTCGGGTGTTCGCGAATAATGCGAGTTCCTCCTCTTCCAGTATCTTTTTCGACATCAGCGCCGTCGTGGCATCATCCGGCGAGGGTGGGTTGCTGGGATTCGCCTTTCACCCGAATTTCCCAAGCACGCCCGAGGTCTTCGTCTCGTATACGCGCGCCGCGCCATTCCGCTCTTTCGTATCGCGCTTCTACAGCAGCGACAGCGGCCAGACGCTGAGTCCGCTCGTCGAAGATGTCCTGATCGTCAACCCGCAACCTGCAACGAATCACAATGGCGGGGACATCGCGTTTGGTCCGGATGGCCTCCTGTATGTCGGATTCGGTGACGGTGGCGGGAGCGGTGATCCGAATGAGAACGGTCAGAACACCCTGAATATCCACAGCGCAATCGTTCGCATCGATGTAGACGGCAGTGCACCCTATGACATTCCCCCAGGAAATCCGTTTTCGTCGAATGCTGTGTGTACCCAGGGCGTTGGCGCAGCGGCCTGCCCCGAGATATTTGCCTGGGGCTTCCGCAATCCCTGGCGCTTTTCTTTCGATCGCGTGACGGGCCGACTGTGGGCTGGAGACGTAGGTCAGAATGCCTGGGAGGAGATCGACCTCGTGGAAGTCGGGGAAAATTATGGGTGGAACGACCGCGAAGGCGCTCATTGCTTTGATCCCGCGTCGGGTTGCGCCAATGCCTTCCGTGAGCCCCATTCCGAGTATGCCCATGCGCTGGGCAGATCGGTTACCGGGGGCTTTGTTTATCGGGGCAGCGACGTACCCGATCTGGTTGGCTGGTATGTCTTCGGGGACTTTATTACGGGCCGTGTGTTCGCGTTCAAAGAGGACGCTGCGGCCGGTGTTACGCCGGAGGAATTGCTGGCGACGAGTTTCTCTATTGTCAGTTTTGCGGAGGGTATCGACGGTGAGCTGTACATCCTGGATTACGGCGTAGGCACTATCCACAAGATTGAGGGCGCGCCCTGACAGGCTGATTGCGATAAAATTTCGCGCTACTCCGGATAAAAATAAAGGGACCTACAGTGGCTGTAAAAAGTGATATCGAAATTGCCCAGGCGGCAACGCTCAAACCCATCCAGGAAATCGCTAAAAAGCTGGGCATCCCCAATGACGCGCTCATTCCCTATGGCCATGACAAGGCCAAGATCAGTGCTGAGTTCCTTAAGAAAATCGACAAGGAGAAAGACGGCAAGCTGATCCTCGTCACGGCGGTCTCGCCGACGCCGGCTGGTGAGGGCAAGACCACGACGACGGTCGGCCTCGGCGACGCCATGAATCTTATTGGCAAGAAGACGGTGATGTGTCTGCGCGAACCGAGCCTCGGTCCATGTTTCGGTATGAAGGGTGGCGCAGCGGGTGGCGGCTATGCGCAGGTCGTTCCTATGACCGATATCAATCTCCATTTCACGGGTGACTTTCATGCCATCGGTGCGGCGAATAACCTGCTCGCAGCGTTGATCGACAATCACATGCACTGGGACAACGAGCTGGACATCGATCCGCGCCGCGTGGCCTGGCGCCGGGTTGTGGATATGAACGACCGCGCGCTGCGTAGCGTCACATCGGGTCTCGGCGGCTTCCATAACGGTGTGGTGCGTGAGGCCGGGTTCGATATCACGGTTGCGTCCGAGATTATGGCGATTTTCTGCCTGGCGACGGATCTCAAGGATCTCGAGAAGCGCCTCGGCAATATTGTGCTGGGATACACGCGCCAGAACGAACCCGTCACTGTGCGGCAACTGAATGCCCAGGGCGCGATGACCGCATTATTGCGGGATGCGTTGCAGCCCAACCTCGTGCAAACGATGGAAAACAATCCCTCGCTCATGCACGGCGGCCCCTTCGCCAATATCGCGCATGGCTGTAATTCGGTGATGGCGACCAAGGCAGGTCTCAAGCTTGCCGATTACGTGGTCACCGAGGCCGGTTTCGGTGCGGATCTGGGTGCCGAGAAGTTCCTGAATATCAAGTGCCGTAAAGCGGGCCTTTCGCCCGACGCGGTGGTGCTGGTCGCAACGATTAAAGCGCTCAAGATGCAGGGCGGCGTTGCCAAGACGGATCTTGGCGAGGAAAACGTCGCGGCTCTCAAGGTCGGCTGCAAGAATCTCGAGAGGCATATGCGCAATCTTGCGAAATTTGGCGTTCCGGTCACAGTCGCTATCAACCGCTACACAGCCGATACTGATGCCGAAGTCGAAGTCGTCCGCGCGTTCTGTGAAGGCTTCGGCGTACGCGCCATCAACTGCACTCACTGGGCCGATGGTGGCAAGGGCACAACGGAACTCGCAGAGCACGTCGTCGCACTCTGCGACAGTGGCGCGGCACAGTTCCGTACGCTCTACGGTGATGACCTGTCACTCTGGGAGAAAACCGCGACCATTGCTCGCGAGATCTATGGAGCGGAGGACATCATTGCCGACAAGAAAGTCCGTGAGGAGTTTGCAAAATTCGAACAGGAAGGCTACGGCCAATACCCGATCTGCATGGCGAAAACGCAATACAGTTTCTCAACGGATCCAAATCTCCTGGGGGCGCCGTCGGGACACCATGTGCAGATTCGTGAGATTCGCCTTGCGGCAGGTGCCGAATTTGTGGTCGTTGTGACTGGCGCAATAATGACCATGCCTGGCCTGCCGCGCGTTCCGGCCGCCAATGCGATACGCGTTAACGACGAAGGGCAGATCGAGGGGCTGTTCTAGGCAGCCACCGTTCGCGGGCAACCCTCGAACAGGTCATTGTTGCGGGCTCGGAAGGTGGACCAGTTTTCACCTTCCTTAGCTCGTTCGTCGATGAGCAGCAGGAACAGCCAGGTAATCATCGCGTTGTATTTGTCGGCCGCACCGATTTTCTCGGTGAGACGGCGCAGCGCCGCATCAAACCGCGCCATTGCAACCGCTCGGTCGTAAGTCGTCATATACAGCCAGCCTACGAGAATGTGCGCTTCATGATCGAAGCGGGCAGGGTCGATGTCACCCGCCTCGAATTTCTCAATAGTGTATTCGATAGGGCTTTGGGCCGTCATCAGTCGCCCTCCACAAGACGATGGCTGTCTGCTGCGGTTAGCTCGCAACCGTAAACCACCTTTAGTTGCGCGATGACAGAGCGGGTCTCATTGGAAAACGGTGCCTTGCCCTCGAAGGCGTGCAGGACAATCCCTTCGAGCAGATCACCAAGGCTCAGGTCGGTGTACTCAGCAAGGCCTTTCAGCACTTTGAGCAGGGTTGACTCAATGCGGACGCCGGTTTGGGTGCGTTTAATGACGGTAGGGCCCATGGCTGTGCTCCAAGACGGTACATAGGTAACATGGTAACAATGTAACAGTTACTGTGCAAGTGATCGAATCCCGCTACAGTCCCTGTGCGGCACAAGAGCGGGGCATATGCTGACGACAGAACAGCTCGACGCGGGGTTCAACCTGGGGGATTGGGAGGTATTGCCTGCCAAGGGTCTGCTGCGCCGTGACGGTCTGGATGTGCATCCGGAGCCCCTGATTCTCAAGGTCTTGCTGGCACTCGCCAAACGTGACGGCGATGTGGTCACAAAGGACGAGTTTAATGAGGAGGTCTGGGGTGGAAGGGCCTTCGGTGACGAGCCGCTGCTGCGTGCCATTTCCCTGTTGCGCGGCCATTTCGAGGACACTCGGCCCTACCGCTATATTGATACATTGCACCGCCGCGGTTATCGCCTGCTGCAGCGGGTCGAGTTGCATACCGGCGCTGAGACAACCGAGGTGCCCGACGTGGCGGCTCCACCGGATACGCGCCTTTGGAAGACCGTCGCCGCAATTGTTGCCGCCGGCTTTATCGCGATTGGCGCCTACACATGGACTCAGATTAGTGCCGAGCCCGAGCCACGCTCAATCGCAATCCTGGAGATCGAGAACCTGACCGGCGATCCCGGTCTGCAATACGCGGTTGAAGGCATCAAGAATTCGCTGGCGCCGCGTCTATCCGAGATACCCAACTTTACGATCAAGAACATCATCTTGCCTTACGACGAAGAGATGCCCGAAGTCGCAAGGCGCTTCAAGGTTGAATACCTGCTTACCGGCTACGTCCAGCTACAGGGGAATACGCTCAAAATTTCCTACCACATTACACGGGGCGATAACGGCGGGACAGTTGGCGGCGGTGACGTTGTTGGATCGGTCGATACCTTATTTACAATGCAGGAGCAATTAGCAAGAAAGGTACGGGACGATCTCGACGGGGGCGCATCGCCGCAGCTCATTACCCGGCGGCAGCCTGATTCAGCAGCCTACAACAGCTACATGCGCGGCATGTATATGCTCGAACTTCGCTTCGACAGAGATAATCTTGCGAAGGCGATTGAGCTGTTCAAGGAAGCCATTCGTCTCGACGAACGCTATGGTCCCGCGTATCTGGCGCTTGCGTCGGCCTACGCATTAGCCCACGACTATTATGGGGCGCCGTTCGAGGAAATGAACGAACTGGCACTGGCAACCATCGAGAAGGGTGTCGCAGAGGATGCCAGTATTGCGGATGCCGCGTGGGCAATTCATGGAAGGGTCTTCCACCAACAGCATGAATGGAGGAAATCCGAGGCGGCCTACCTGCGCGCAATCAATTCCCAGGTTGTCGATTCAAATGCCTTCAGCTGGTATTCGAGGATGCTCGCGAGTACGGGTCGTCTTGCGGAGGCCCGGGATATTGTACTCGCCGCCGAAAAGATCGACCCGGACAATGCCATGGTCAACAGCCGCATCGCGATGGCGCAGACCTGGTTTGGCGATGATGCAGCGGCGGAAGAGTATTTCAGACGCGCGAACGACCTGGGCGCCACCGGGCCCATTCACGTCATGAGTCATGCCCTGCTGCTCTGGCGGACTGGCCGGGCGGACGAGTCAAAACAATTGACGGTCGCTGCTATGGGGATCAGTGAAAGACCGACATTCTGGGTTGAGCTGGTGTACCAGGCGTTGGCGGATTTGGCTGATCCCGACAAGCGGGATGCCGCTCTGGCCTCGATTGATACTGCGTGGACTGACCAGGTGATCATTCCCGAGATCATGCTAATCGTACGCACGTTACTGGGTGACCTCGATGGTGCGATGGAGATCGCGGAGCTGCTTGAAGCAAAAGGGGAGGCGTTCTCGACTGAGTTGATCTTCATCCCGGAGATTGCCGCATTGCGCCAACACCCCGGCTTCATGCGATTGCTTGAAGGGCTGGGTATCGTCGCCTACTGGAATGAACTGGGGTGCACCTGGGACGGCGATCGCGTCCAATGCCCGACGATTTAATCGTCGCGCACTTTCTGCCGTGACTTCTTTATCTGGCCACGTCGACTCTTCGCGTCGAGGCGCTTCGCTTTGGTCTTGCGCCCGAGTTTGGTCGGAATGCGTTTCTTTTGTTTCTTGCTTGCTGTGGTGAGCAGTTCGATGAGTCGCTGCAATGCCGCCTGACGATTACGATCCTGGCTGCGACTTTCCTGCGACTTGATATTGAGAACACCACTCGAAGAAATTCGCTGGTCGCCGCTCTCGAGCAGCTTGCGCCGCAGTTCTTCAGGCAGAGAAGGGCTGTTCGCGATATCGAAGCGCAGGTGAATCGCGGTCGCCACCTTGTTGACGTTTTGCCCGCCCGCACCCTGCGCACGCACCGCCGTCATGTCGATTTCCGACATGGGGACACGCAGCGTTGCTGTGACCTCGAGTTCGTCCAAGGTATCTCCGGCGAATGGGCGATGAATGTGTGAGAATGCGCCCTTCATAATGCGGATCGGCAGGTTGAATGCAAGTACGTAATCTCATTGTCCTGGTGGGTTGTCAGCTGATCTCTGCTACCTCCACGATTTCGCTGGTCACACTTGGTGGCATCATCGGTACATCCATGACCAGCAACAAGGCGCTCGTAACCTTGCCGCTATCGCTCATGGTCGTGGCGGTTGCCTCTACTGCAATACCGGCCACTTTGCTCATGCGGCGTGTCGGTCGTCGCCGCGGTTTCATGCTGGCATCATCGATCGCGTCCATAGGAATGTTCGTCGGTGTTATTGCCCTGAAGCAATCCAGTTTTGTATTGTTTTGCGTATCGACCATGATGCTCGGCGTCAACACCGCGTTCACGCAGCAATATCGATATGCGGCGGCTGAGAGTGTGACGCCGGAGTTCGTCGCACGCGCCATTTCGTTCGTTCTGCTTGGCTCGATTGGCGGTGCCTTTCTTGGTAAAGAACTGGTGACACGCGGTGCGGTCTGGGTCGCGGGTATCCCATATGCGGGAATCATGGTCGCACTGGGCATGTTGTTCATCCTCCAGGTACTGATGCTGTCAATGCTGCAGGAACCGGCCGCGCACCACGAACATGACGCGCCACATTCAGACAGACCGCTGGGAGATATTGTCAGGCAGCCTGTGTTTCTCGCGGCCGTCTCCGGCGGTGTTGTGGCGTACGGCATCATGACGCTCATCATGACGGCAACGCCGCTGAGCATGCACCTGACCGATGGATACTCCATTGAGGAAACGAGCAGCGTCATTCGTGCGCACGTGTTGGCGATGTATTTGCCATCGCTGGCGGCGGGCTTTCTGATCGATCGGGTTGGTGTAACGCGGCTCATGATCGTTGGCGCTTTGGGTCTCCTTGCGACCTCACTCATCGGCCTGCAAGGGCATACGTTCATGCACTACTGGTGGGCGCTCGTTCTGCTCGGGATTGGCTGGAACTTCCTGTACGTCGGCGGGACCACATTGCTGACGTATACGTATTCCATGGCAGAGCGCTATCGGGCGCAGGCCGTCAATGAGTTCCTGGTTTTCGGCGTGTCGGCTGCGGCCTCGCTGCTGGCCGGCACGGTGATGTTCTACTTTGGTTGGACGACGTTGATGCTCGTTCCCATTCCCGTTTTAATTGCAATAACAGTGGCGCTGGTCGTCGTGCGCAAGGACCCCTTGCTGCACCGACGCATCGCCAAAGTTGAAGGCGAGGCGTATGACTAAGAACACACCGCTGCGACAACTTCTGGAATCCGCAGCACAGCGGGGTATCGACTATCGCGAATCAAGTCCGGCGCGGTCAGTTGCGGCATCGGCGGATGCCGTTGCGAACGTTGCCGGCTTTCTCGAGCCCATGCCGGAAAATGGTGTCGCCGACATCGCGGTACTCGAGCAGCTCGATGCAATAGGGACACCAGCCACCGTAACCATGACGGGTCCGCGTTACTTCGGATTCGTGATTGGCGGTTCGTTGCCCGTCACTGTCGCCAGCAACTGGCTCGCAACAGCCTGGGACCAGAACGTCGGTATGCATGAGATTACTCCGGCCACAGCAACACTTGAGCGCGTGGCAATGAACTGGATGATCGAATTGTTCGGATTACCGGAGGACACGTCCGCCGCGTTCGTCACAGGTGCGACCATCGCGAACTTTGCGTCGCTGGCCGCAGCGCGCAACAGGGTGTATCGGGACGTGGGCTGGAATGTCGAGGCCGACGGTCTGATCGGTGCACCGCCGGTCACGATTCTCGTCGGAAATGAAGTCCACCCGACGGTGATCAAGGGAATCGGGCTGCTTGGATTCGGACGAGAAAGGGTGCGGCGCCTCGATGTCGACGGCCAGGGGCGTATCGATCCGGCAAAACTGCCGGCGATCGAGGGACCGACGATTGTCTGCACGCAGGCTGGTAACCTCAATACGGGTGCATTTGATCCTGTCGGGGATATCTGCGATGCGGTCAAACCGCACGGCGCGTGGGTACATGTCGATGGCGCATTCGGTTTATGGGCCGCAGCATCCCAGGATCGCGCACATTTGTGCAATGGCTTGCAGGCTGCCGATTCGTGGGCGACCGACGCACACAAATGGCTCAACGTGCCCTATGACAGTGGTCTTGCATTTGTTCGGGATGGAGCCGCACTGAAGTCCGCGATGTCCATAACGGCGGATTACCTGATGACCGAGTCGGAATTCAGAAACCCGTCCGACTACACGCCGGAGCTGTCGCGTCGCGCCCGTGGTGTCGATGTGTGGGCTGCCCTGAAGTACCTGGGCAAATCAGGTGTCGCCGAGATGATTGATCGCTGTTGCAGCAACGCGAGGCGTTTTGCCGCGGGTCTTGAACAGGCGGGGTTCCGGGTATTGAACGACGTCGTACTTAACCAGGTGCTCGTTTCATTTGGTGACGATGCGCGGACGCGCCGGACGATTGATGCGATTCAGGCTGACGGTACCTGCTGGTGCGGCGTGACGGTCTGGCAGGGCCAGACCGCCATGCGCATCAGCGTCTGCAACTGGTCCACGACGAAAGCCGACGTGGACCAGAGTCTTGACGCAATTATTCGAATTGCGAAATCAGAAGTTGTAGACGAATGCCAATGAGATCACCGGCCAGGCCTTGAGGTCGCTCATCTCGTCTTCAAGTTGAGCGAGTTCCGCATCGAGAATGGGCTGTAGCAGTGCCTGCTCAGCGCCGCTCAGGCTGTCCCAGTTTGTCGGCAACAGACTAACCGACGGGTCGCCCTGCCACAGCACGCCGAAATCGAGGTTAAGGCCGGCTTTGCCGAACAACTCGAAGTCGAAGCCGAAACCGGCATAGGGAGCCATGCTGTCAAACGATGTGACGCTTTCCAGACCGACGGCATTGCCCCAGATTCCACCGAGCGTTTGCGTGCTCAGCAGCTGCATTTCGTTGCCGTTGGAGAACGCACCAATTGTGAAACGGAGTGGGCTGAGCGGGAACTTCAGGTTGCCGGTCAGGTAGTAATTATCGAG
>JAHEGH010000112.1 GCA_024639825.1 Gammaproteobacteria bacterium | reverse complement strand
CCGTTCGTCGGCACAACGTGACCACTTATCGGGAAATCAGCGCGACAGCAATCCGCTTGTGCCCGCGCCCGCGATGACCAGGGCGAACGCGCCCACACCGAATCCAGCGATGGGTGCGCCACCAAATCCCCACATTGCAAGTAACGCAATCCCGAGGCAGGTCATGATGGCACCGATGACCAACCTGGCCGCTGACGGAGTGGGTGTCTCCGGACCTCTCGAACGACGCTCCAGTGGCGACATCAGGAGTGCCGCAGGTATCAGCAGAATGATAAGAACGCCGATCCAGATCGGGCGAGTCAGCCACCAGTCCGTTGTGCCCGGCTCAATGTGAAAACCGAAGCCGCCGGACAGGTAGAGCACCGATCCGAACAGAACCATGATTGTGATGTGCCACAGATAGATCGTCATGATCATGCTGTTGACGAGCACGGTCGCTGTCCATAACCGCAGGCCCGACAGGGCTCTTCGCATCGGCCCTTCGAGTGCCAGCAATAAGCCAAACTGGAAGACGCCGAGAGCCAGCAACGTGATCTTCGGTGGCAATGTATTACTCAGCCCTTCATCGGGCGAGCCGACCATCGCAAGCGGATACGGACCCCAGTGGACCAGTGCGTACAGCGTCGCAAAGCCAAGCGCCGAATAGACCAGGAGTTTCGAGACGCTGCCCATGCGGCCATCGCGCCATGCGAACCCGAGCTGGTGTACAGCGAGCCACACCCAGACATAGTTGGTCCAACCTGGCCAGCGAATATCGGCCGCGAAAAACAGTACGTCGACGATTACCGCAACGGCGGCCAGCGCCCAGAAGGACAGGAACCCGTACCGTCGCCAAAATTTGTAGGCGATGGGCGCGAGCAGTGCAAGCGTTATGTAGATGGAAAGAAACCAGGTAGGAATCAGTGCGGCCTGCGACGTAAAGACGATGACTTCTGACCGAACGTCCATCACTTTCATCACACCAGCGACCACGCCCCAGGTGATGATCAAGGCGAGCAATGGCGTGACCAGCCGGTGCAGTCGTGCAATCAGCCAGTCGGCATAGCCCTGCCCTTTGCGCTTCGCACTTTCGAGTGAAACGGCATTCGAGTATCCGCCGACAATGAAGAAGACCGGCATCACCTGGAACCACCAGGTTAGCCACTGTGTCTGTGGATGCGACTTAAGAAGATGGCCTGGCGTGAGTTGGCCGTCGACGTACCATGCGGTGGCTATTAGCCAGTGCCCGATGACAACAAACAGAATTGAGATAGCGCGCAAGAAATCGACGTAGCGATTTCTTTCGACCGGTGTTTTTGCGGCCATTGCGCTCGCTACTGACCAAAGTTTCATTGGCATCCCTTCGTGGAAAGTACGTACTTTTGGCACCATATCATTATAGGATGGGCCCATGCGCGTATTCCGGAATTACCTGGCAGTGCTCTGTCTGCTTCTGTTGCCGTTAAGTCTGTGGGCGGCGGAGCAAGCGCCACCAGCGTGGCTTACCGAGAATTGCCCCGAGTGTGCAGAGAAAGCTGCCAGCAAAACCGGCGCCTATATTCTCGAGAAGGGAGAGGAGGCGCTTCTCGGTCGGGCCTGGCTGACGCAAAACGCTGTTCGAACCATTGATGTCCAGTACTTCATCTGGAGCAGCGACAACATTGGCACTCTTGCTGCGGAACAATTGCTGAGTGCAGCAGAACGCGGTGTACGCGTTCGGGTCCTTGTAGACGACACGCTGATAGACGCACAGGACAAGACCTTGCTTCTGTTGTCAGCACATCCGAATTCTCATATCCGTATCTACAACCCCAATCTCAGGGTCGGTGTGAATTTCTGGCAGCGTATGGGCAACGCCTTCACGCAGTTCCGTTCCGTGAATCAGCGCATGCACGACAAGACCGCGATCTTTGACGGCGTTGCGGGCATCACCGGCGGGCGCAACATGGCCGACGAGTATTTCGACTTCGATCAGGAGTACAACTTCCGGGATCGCGACGTGTTGTTGCTCGGTCCGGCCGTTAAGGAAATGAGCGAGAATTTCGAAGAATTCTGGAACAGCGAGTTCGCACATCCTGTTGAGGTCCTGCTCGACGATGTCAGTCGCGAGCTGACAGCCGCGGAAGTACAGGAAAGCTCCCGCGCCCTGCATGCTTATGCGGAAGACCCCAGGAACTTCGAACCCCAGATTCGGCAAGCCATCGTCGGGGCGCCTGGAAAATTCCCCGCCATTGTCGATGCCATGTCCTGGGGAGACGTGTCGTTTATCAGCGATATCCCCGGAAAGAATTCGGGCGAAGAAGGCCTGGGTGGCGGCGGTGAATCCACAGAGCGGCTCATAGCTGCGGTAAAGAACGCCAGGTCGTCGATCCTGATCCAGTCACCCTACCTGATCATGCCTGAAGGCGGCATTGAGCTGTTCGAAGAGCTTGTCGCCCGTGGTGTGCGCATTCGCATCTCGACAAACTCACTGGCATCAACCGATAACCTCCAGGCCTTTAGCGGGTATTACGGCCAACGCAAGGCGCTCCTCGATGCGGGTGTCGAGCTATACGAGTTCCAACCCTACCCTGCTATCCGCGACAAGCTTATCGAACGCTATCCACGAATCGCCGTGAACAACCCGGTGTTTGCGATTCATGCGAAGAGCATGGTCATCGATGACAGGACTGTATTTATCGGTACCTTCAACCTTGATCCGCGCTCGGCCAACCTGAATACGGAAGTGGGCATGCTCGCCGACAATGCCGAGCTCGCGAAGCAATTGACGGAGAGTATCGAGCTGGACATCGATCCATCGAACAGTTGGCAGACCACCTCCGATTTCAATCCCGATGCTACCGTTGGCCGCATGAAACGTATTCGCCTGTGGTTCAACAGCATTCTGCCGCTGGAGTCCGTGCTGTAGGTGCTGTAGCTACAGCGCTCGTCGGCGGTAACGCTGCTATCATCGCAGCGAAGCTCCTGATCGAGGATTAACGAATCAATGCAGCGCTCCTGGCAAACCCCGCACAATCTACTGGTCCTGATGTCGATCGCTATGCCGATCGCATTCAGCGCCTGGGCCGCACTCCTTAATAACTTCGTTGTTGAGCGGGCCGGATTTACCGGCGTCGAGATTGGCATTCTGCAGAGCCTGCGCGAAGTCCCCGGGTTTCTCGCCTTCACAACGGTTTTCGTTCTGTTGGTTCTCAAGGAACAGACCTTTGCGGTATTGGCGCTTGCCCTCCTCGGTATCGGCGTCGCGCTGGCCGGCTTTTTTCCAACTGCGCTTGGGCTTTACCTGACTACCGTCCTGATGTCGATGGGCTTTCATTATTTCGAAGTAGTAAAACAATCGCTGGCCCTGCAGTGGTACGACAAGGCAGACGCACCGCGCGCCTTTGGCAAGTTAATTTCCGTCGGTTCCATTACGTCGCTGGTCGTCTACGCCGTACTGTGGGTGCTGCTGCAGCCGCTGCAAATCGACTATGTCTGGATATTTTTGCTCGCCGGAGGCTCCTGCTGTGCCCTGGCCCTGTTCATGTGGACGGGGTTTCCGCAATTTCGCGGCGAGCATAAGCAAACACAGTCACTGATTTTGAAGAAGCGCTATTGG
The DNA here is from genome assembly GCA_024639825.1 of Gammaproteobacteria bacterium. GTDB lineage: Bacteria > Pseudomonadota > Gammaproteobacteria > Steroidobacterales > Woeseiaceae > UBA1847. Next base: position 3,464 of record JAHEGH010000112.1, on the reverse strand, counting down.
CTCTTCTATGCACTGCAGTTTTTCTCCGGCGCAAGGCGACAGATCTTCATGGTTTTCGCTGCGTTCCTGATGGTTGAGAAATTCGGCTACTCGGCTGCCCAGGTCGCGACGCTGTTCCTCGCCAATTACGCATTCAACTGGCTGTTTGCCGAACGCATCGGCGGGCTAATTGGGCGAATCGGTGAACGCAAGGCGCTGACGATCGAGTATGTCGGGCTGGTCATCGTCTTTACTGCTTACGCGTACGTCGACAATGCCTACGTCGCCGCGGGGCTCTATATTGTCGATCACATGTTTTTTGCGCTCGCGATTGCAATCAAGACCTACTTCCAGAAAATCGCAAGCCCGGAGGACATTGCAAGCACTGCAGGCGTTTCGTTTACGATCAACCACATTGCTGCGGTGATAGTTCCGGCGGCACTCGGTCTGGTTTGGGTCGTGTCCCACTCCGCGGTGTTCCTGGTCGGTACAGGCTTCGCGATTTGTTCGCTAGTACTGTCGCAGAACATCCCGACTCGGCCCGTTGCGGGTAACGAGGTGAAGTGGGGACTTGCCCGCGCAGATGCTTTGGGCGAAGCCCGACGGTAGACGAGTTTTCCCTACTTTTTTTCAGTCCTCATCGGCGAGCCACACGACCTCGTGCAATTTCTCAAGCCCCGCCTCCAGGAACTTGGGAGGGGCGTTTTCTGTGTCGTCGACCCACGCGTGGCGTCGCAAGCGCGGCCAGTGCATCGTCGCCTCATCGGCATCAATTGAATAGGGCGGTCCGGCACAAACACCCTGATCGTACTCAACAGTAATAACAAGCTGCGCGGCGTCCCTTGTGAGCAGTGACGTCGTATGCTTCGCATAGTGCGGCCGCAGGTCCGGCGGCATCGCCACGAGAGCGCCACGATCGTAGTGTGCGTCGAACGACTCGCCCCGAAACTCAAAGTAATCACCGCAGTACAGGCTCAGGGACCGATCTATCGCTCGATAGTGACGCAGTTGTCCATCGATCTTTTCGTATTCGATGTCGTTCTCTTCGAAGAACGCAACGACGGCGATCTCCGATAGCTCGACGCCGACAACGTCGTTACCCCTTTCCTCGAGCCAAAGCAGATCGGGCGTCTTCCCGCACAGGGGTACGAGCACTCTCTTTCCTGACCATTGCCAGTGCGCGCGCAGGTTTCGATTCCCGGATGGCTCGTGCCACCCGGTTCGTCCTATCTGCCAGCGCTCCAGCCACGGCTCGTTGTTCACGGATGAATGCCCATGAGTATGCGGATGTGGGCTTCAACACAGCGGGCAAGGCTATTGAGTTCATAACCTCCTTCAAGCGTCGAAACGATCCTGTCCGATGCGAACTTGTTGGCGATCTCGACGATGCGTTCAGACACCCACCGGAAATCTGCATCGGTCAGGGAAACCTGCGACATGTCGTCATCGCGATGGGCGTCAAAACCGGCTGAGACAAACACGATCTCCGGCTCAAATGCCTCGAGTGCGGGCAGCCAATGATCGGTGACGGCGGTCCTGAATTCCTCACTCCCTGCGCTTGCATCCAGCGGCACGCTGATCCGGTTCGGCGTGTTCTCACGAAGTTCCGTAAACGGATAAAACGGATGCTGGAACGAAGAACAGAACAGAACCCTGTTTTCGGCATCAAAAATCTCTTCGGTCCCGTTGCCGTGATGCACATCGAAGTCGACGATAGCGACTTTCTTGAGCCCATGCTCTTCCAGCGCGTGAGCCGCGCCGACCGCAATATTATTGAACAGGCAGAATCCCATCGACTGGGCACTTTCGGCATGGTGGCCGGGTGGCCTGACGCCGCAGAATGCTGAATCGACATCACCCTTCATGACGAGATCGACGCCGGCGACAACCGCACCTGCGGCGCGGTAGGCAGCATTGAGTGATCCCGGGCTGACAACCGTATCGGGGTCGAGGCGCACATGCCCGGATTCGGGTATCGCTGCGCGGATACGCTCCAGGTATACCTTGGGATGGACACGCAGCAGTTGCTCCTCGGTCACCAGCGGAGCGTCGATATTGCGGAGGACGCCGTCAAGCCCCGAGGCGACTAAACGATCCTCAATCGCGAACAGGCGCGTGGCATTCTCCGGGTGCCCGGTCCCCGTATCATGGGTCCGGCAGTCTGGATGCGTGATGTACGCGGTACGCACCGTGGTTCTCCTTATTGGTTTAGTGAGCGATTCACTGTAGAAAGGTCATTGCCATTATAAAGAATCTGCCGCAGGACCTGTCGTGAACTCCCACTATCTTACCTCCCTGTTTACTCCAGGGAGCATCGCCCTCTTTGGTGCCAGCGATCGAGAAGACTCGGTCGGCGGCATTGTCTTCAAGAATCTGCTGGACTCGGACTTCAAGGGCCAGATTTATGCAATAAATCCGGCGCGCGATGTCGTCCAGGGACAGCCGGCATACAAATCGCTGGACGAGATAGATGGACTGATCGAGCTCGCTGTCGTTGCCACCCCGGCGGCCAGCGTTCCGGGCATCGTCCAGGCCTGTGGCGAACGCGGCATTGAAATGATGCTCATTCTGTCGGCGGGCTTTCGCGAGACGGGGGCCGCGGGCCGGCAGCTCGAGGATCGCGTCACCCAAATGGCCGGCCGTTACGGTATCCGCATCATGGGACCCAACTGTCTCGGCATCATCCGCCCGGACATCGGTCTCAATATTACCTTCGGTAACAACGATGCCCAGCCAGGCAACCTTGCGCTGGTCTCGCAATCCGGGGCTATCTGCACCGCGATCCTGGACTGGGCCGCCGTTAACGAAATCGGATTCTCGGCGGTAGTGTCGACCGGTATCGCCGCAGATCTCGACTTCGGTGACTATCTCGACTACCTCGCGACAGATCCGAAAACCAAGGCGATCCTGCTCTACATAGAAGGCGTGTACGACTCACGCCGCTTCATGAGCAGCCTGCGCGCGGCGGCGCGCGTCAAACCTGTGATCGCGCTCAAGGTTGGCCGACATGCCGCGGGTGCCGAAGCATCGGCTTCTCACACAGGCGCACTCGTCGGTAGCGACGACACCTTCTCGGCGGCGCTTTCCCGCTCCGGTGTGCTGCGCGTCGAAACCGTAGGCCAGCTATTCTCCGCCGCCCGGGCGCTGTCTTCGATTCAGCACCGGCAGCGAGCAGAGCGCCTGGTCATCATCACCAACGGCGGCGGCCCGGGCGTCATGGCCGCTGACCGCGCCGTCGATCAGGGAATCGAACTGAGTTCGCTTGGTGATGACACCATGGCTCGCCTGAACGAGGTTTTGCCCTCGGTCTGGTCGCACAGTAATCCAGTCGACATCATTGGTGACGCGCCACCAGAGCGCTACAAACAGACCCTCGATATCTGTCTTGCGGACCCGAACATCGATGGTGCCGTCGTCATACTCACACCACAGGCGATGACCCGGCCAACGGAAGTCGCACAGGCGGTGATCGACGCGGCCAGGGA
>JAHEGH010000040.1 GCA_024639825.1 Gammaproteobacteria bacterium | reverse complement strand
TCCTTAAGTACCTGCGTCGATATGACGCTCTGATGCCCGAATTGTAACCTCGCCCAGTAACATTACGATGATGACGCCGATGGTCACAGGCCAGTTAAAGCCCTCACCCGGCGTGTACATAAGGAACACGGCAGATATGCCGATGCAGATAGCACAGTAAACGGCGAGAACAACGGCCGTGCCGTTGCCAACCGGCATCCGGTACGGTCGATCTCGAGCGGAATCGACCATGCGCATCCGGGCAAACGCCAGCACCATTCCCGCATAGGGCAACAGGAACATCACAGCGCTGCAGGCGAACAGGTTCCAGAACAGCTCCTCGTTGGAGCCCGCAAGTGCACCATAGAGAAGGATCACCAGCGAGCCGAATCCGCCCATTGCAAGAGCAGCACCGAGTGGCGTGCCGTGTGTCTTGTGCTCAATCGCGAGGAAATCGGGCAACTCGCCTTCGGCAGCCGCTTCCGATGCTGCCTTGTTGCAGCCGATAGCCCACGTTACTGCGTTGGAGAAGAACGTAAACAGGATACCGACACCCATTGCGAAGGCGAACGATTTACCGAACGCGGAACCACCAAAGAACAGGTAGAGCGTATCGACCAGGCCCTCGACCAGATTGATGTCCGCGACCGGTATTGCGGCCAGCACCGCGTACGTACCAAACGCGTACATCGTGATGATGATGGCACCAGAGAGCAGCACGGCCCGGGGGATGTTGCGTTTTGGATCGTGGATCGCACCGGGCGTCGCGCACATGAGCTCGAAGCCGAGCATTCCGTAAATGATCGTAGACAGGTATACGAGCCCGTTACCCCAGGATGGCACGAGTGCCTCGAGAGTGATCTCGTTGGCGGTGCCGTTCTTCGAGACATAGTAGAAGGCGCCGCTAATTAACACGATGAAGACCAGGATCTTGATCGTCGCACCGATGTTCGGCACCCACTTGCCAATATTGAGCGATAGCACATTGACGGCGACCGCGCCCCACAGCAGGGCGATGCCCATGGCCATCTGGGCGCCGAGCCCCAGCGCCAGTCCAAACAGCTGGTTGAAGATGCTGGCAAAGAGAATGAAGACCGAAGGCACCCACAGCAGGTTGTTGACCCAGTATGACCAGGTGATGCGCGAAGCCCAGCGCCCACCAAACGCATCCCGCACCCAGGCATAAATGCCACCTTCTTCCGGATACGTCGTACCCATCTCGGCGTTCATCAAACCGTAGGGAATAAAAAACGTTACGCCGAGAAATGCCCACCAAAACAGGCTGGACACACCAATCGATGCGGAGGCGGCTACCGTATCCAGCAGCAGGATCGCTGACACGGTCAGGAGCGTCATGTCGCCCAGTCGCAGCGCTTTCTTATTGTTTGTCATCAGGCTGTCTCCAATGGAATGCCAAGCGACTCGAGCGTCCTGCGTGTGGGCGCAAGTTGTTGTTCATAGCGTCGCCAGCGGCCGATCGACTTTGTGTGAGCGGGCTGGCGTACCTGTACGGCACTGGCGGTGGTGACGGCCGTCTTTTGTTTGTGAAATTCGAGGCAGGCATCTTCCCAGGGAAGACCGAGGAACTTGATAAGTGCCCGCGCATTCGGTTCGAGATCACGCGCAACATCCTCATAGGCGACGTCGAGGAAACGATCACCAAACCGCTCGCGCCAGGTTTCCATGAGGCGGTAATAGCGCGCATGGTGGCGAGCCATTTCCTCCTGGTTGTAAGAGTGCGGGTATGCGTCGGCGAACAGTTGCTTGTAACTCGAGAAGCACGCATCCATCGGATTACGGCGCAAGTGAATGATCTTCGCATTCGGCAACGCCTTGAGAATTAGCGGCAGGTAGATGTAGTTAAGCGGCAACTTGTCGACAAAATGCGGCGTGTCACCGGCCAGCGTACGCGAGGTCTCGATGTACATGTTGCCAAGCTTCTCAAAATCAATGCGTACCGCACCCTCGACGAGTTCGGCCGAAAAACGGCTCGCCCCGGTGTACTTCGTCAGCCGCCTGACAGCATTGCCGAGCTGTTTCAATTCGCCAGCGGAATGCACCATCGAATGCGCGGTGATGACTCGCTCCACGAGCGTGGTACCTGTACGCGGCTGGCCGACGATAAATATCGGTGCCGCTGAAGGGCAGCTGGATGCTGGCTCCTCAAGCCACTCTTGCGTATACGTCCGTCGCAGGGCTTCGTACATTTCTTCGTCGGCAGCCTCGTTGTAGTCGATGGTGCTGCGCCTCGCGTCGGCCCCCTTTGCGAAGGCCTCGAATGCGGCGTCCCAGTCCTCGAGATCCTCGAGTTCCTTGCCGAGCCCGTAGCAAAGGAATGCCAACGCTTTGGCAGGATAGCGACCGGTTGCGATGAACTGCTGCATTTCCTCGACGTGCTTGCGATCTTTCGCCTTGCTCAGCCCGGCAAGAATCCAGTGAGCATTGGCGTTCCCCGGGGACAAAGCCAATGCCTTGCGCAAGGTCGCTGCGGATTCCTTAAGTTCGCCAACATGCATCTGCGAGTTTGCGTAGTTGACCAGGAAGCCGACGTTGTCCGGTGCACCGGCAACAGCCTTGCCATACCAGTGCAGCGACTCCTGGTCATTGCCGAGCATCGACGAGACCAGCCCGATAAGGTCATGGACCACGGGATTGTTGTCGGCATGCTTGACCGCGTTCTCGAGCGCCTTGTCCGCGCGCGCCGGCTGGCCCGCCATCATGAAGAGCCTCGCAAGATTGGCCCAGGCCGGGCCATGGGCTGCATCGAGCCTGGTCACAGAACCAAAGGCCTCGATAGCCACCTTGCGATTCTCAAGCTCAAGCGCCACCAGCCCGACCAGGAAATGTGCCTCCGGCAGGTCTTGCCGCGAAACCAGGACTCGCTGGCAACACGCCGCCGCTTTTTCCGGCTGTCCGGCCTGCAGGTGCGAAAAACCTTCTCTCAGGCTGTCCCGCATCCACAACGGTATCGGCTGGCTTTTTTTCATTAAAAATCCGCGAGTTGCTAGATCAGACCGGCACCAGCATTGACCTTCTGGCGAGGCAGAGCTTACACCATGCACGCGTTTGGTCTCATATGTCGAAAATTGGGGATTGCCACCAACCGCGGGATCTGTCTCAATCGGGAATACTTACACTCAGGGGGAGTAACCGTGTCCGAAATCCAAACTCGGCCAGTCACATTCCGCAAGACGTTGCTTGCGAGATCAATATCGGCAGCAGTTCTGACCTCGGTCGCCAGCACCGGCGCCGCACAGGAAATCGAAGAAATCACCGTTACAGCGACCAAGCGCGCTGAAAGCATCCAGGACGTGCCACTCGCCATCACCGCGCTAACCGGCGATTTTATCAAGGACGTTAATCTCGACGACGTCAAGGATCTCGTATCCTTTACACCGGGCGTCACCGGCAACAGCACCGATAGTTTCATCGACGGCATATCAATCCGCGGTATTCGGACCCAGGACTTCGGTGTCGGCGGTGATCCGTCAGCCGCATTCTTCAAGAACAACCTCTACGAAGGCCGCAACGGCGCAGTTATCAGCAGCCTCTTCGATATCGAACGCGCAGAAATTCTGCGTGGCCCGCAGGGCTTCCTGTTTGGACGCAACGCCATCGGTGGTGCGTTCAACGTCCATACCAAGCGCCCGACTATCGGTGATGCTCGTGACGGCTACGTCGAATTGGAAGCCGGCGAAGATGGCCGCTTTACGTTCGAAGGCGCCACCAATGTCGGCGTCAGCGAGAATTTTGCACTGCGCGTGGCTGGCTATCACTCGAAGCAGGACGGGCATGTGCCCAATGCGTTTGACGGCAAGAACTACCTCGGCCACGACAAGACCGCAATCCGTTTGTCAGGCCTGTATGTTGGCGAAAACGTTGAGGTCTTTGCGACAGCGGATTACGAGGACTCGGATCGTGATGGTTCAGCTTACCGTGTCGATGAACGCTCGCCGCGCCTTGCCGACCTTGAAGATATCCTCGGCCCGTTTGACATGCCGACTGACCGGCGTGGCATCAACTCCGACTTGTTCGGCGGTTCGGCTGATGACGCAAAGATCCTGAATCTTGGTCTGCATATTGAGTATGACTTCGAAGACATGGCGCTCTCCTGGTCTACGGGCTACAAGGATCATGACTACATGTACTCGGAGGACTACGACGCCACGCCGCGGACCCTGGGTCTCTATCAGCAGGACCAGACTGGCGACTATCTGCAGACCGAGTTACGCCTGACCTCGACGTCGGATGGCCCCCTGTCCTGGTATGCCGGCATCTCGATGTACGAAGAGAATCTCGACTATGTCGCCACGAGCTCGCTCGAGGAAGAGGGAATCTGCGCCTATTACGGCTCCTACTATGGCGCCTACAACTGCTCCGACTACTTCGACTACTTGCAGGCGTACTGGGATTACTACTACCCGGCCTATGGCATCGTTGTGGGTCCGTTCTCGCCAACTGTCGATGGCATGATGACTGAGAAGACCTTCATCGATGGCAAGTTCTCAGGCTATGCCGCCTATGTCGACCTGTCCTACCAGATCACCGACCAATGGGATGTATCGCTTGGCGTCCGTTACCAGTACGACAAGAAGCGTTTTTCAACGCGAGTGCCGAAGCCGGACAGCACGCTGCTGGGTTACTTCCTGCCCGGCTACATGACCACAGGCCTGACGGATACGAATGACTGGAGTGACACGACACCTCGCCTGATCGTGCGCTACACACCAGGCGATAACCACACCGTATTCGCAAGTTATACGGAAGGTTACAAGTCCGGCGGTTACGGTACGTTTGCTATCAAGGACGCCGTGACGGGAGACCCTGTATTCCAGTGGTTCGGCGAAGGCGACCAGGATCCGCTGACACCGGCGGATGGCGTCGTGCCGTCACAATTCAAACCCGAGGACGTCAGGTCCTATGAAGTCGGCTACAAAGGTCTGCTGGCTTCGGGCAGCGTCGCGCTGGACTTGACGGCGTTCATGTTCGATTACGAGAACCTGCAGGTTAATTACTACGACCAGGGTGCCAAGGTGGATAATCTCGGTCAGGTTGACGGCGTTGGCGTTGAAGGCTCGATCCAGTGGGCCATCAATGAGAATTGGGATCTTGTCTTCGGCGCAGGCTGGCTCGATACCGAGGCTTACGGCATCCAGCTGATTTGTGGCGGCGCGGATGATGGCACCGGCATTCCGGACGGCAACCCGGACGGTTGTGAAGGCAATCCACTCCACTGGGCGCCGGAGTTCATGGGTTCCGCCCTGCTCAAGGCCAACTTCCCGGCCGCAAACGGCAGGTGGGTCGGCAATCTCGAAGCATTTTGGGAAGGTGAGCGCGGTGGCGGCTACGAAAATCTCGCATGGGCCAAGCTTGACGCCCAGCACGAGATATCGGCTCGCGTGGGTTATGAGTCCAACAACAACTGGAGCCTGACCGGCTACGTCGAGAACCTCACCGATGAACTGAACTACGCCGGCGCACAGGTTAACAGCGGCATTACGCCGGACTGGCTGGTCGGACCGAACCGACCGCGTACAGCCGGCCTGCGATTCGGTTACTACTTCGACTAGAACGCAGCAAGCGTGTAAAAAGGGGTGTCGGTTTTCCGGCACCCTTTTTTTTACCCCGAGCAAATGACCGACCAGCCACACACTCGTCCACCCGCCGATGCCCAGCGCAAACTGCAGGCCGGCTTCGACGCTTTTCGAGCTGGCGACCTGCCGCGCGCCGCCAGCATTTGTAAAGACATGCTGGCTGCCTATCCGAAGATGGGTCGAGCCCATTATCTTGCGGCCCTGATTGCCCTGGCGAGCAACGACCGCGCCTCGGCGCAGCGCGCCCTTGAGACCACGGTCCGGCTGAACCAGGGAAACGCGGCCGCCTGGACTCGGCTGGCCGAACTCTACGCAACCGGCGGCGCGCTGCGGCGTGCCGAAGCCTGTCTGCAGAATGCAGCGATCACGCAACAAGGTAACGCAGCGACACTCGATCATATCGGCACCGTCTTTCGTCTGGTCGGCAATCTGCAGGCATCGCTCGAATGGCATCGCAGGGCCTGTGACGTTAACCCGGAGCACACCCCGTTTCAGATCAATCTCGCCAATGCGCAAACGTTCCTGGGTGATCGCGATTCGGCGCGGGAGATTCTGGAATCCGCCGTCGAACGCGATCCCACGAACGCCCAGGCACATTGGCTGTTGTCACGAGCGGGAACAGCGACATCCGGACAGCATGTCGATGCCATGGGCGAAATCCTCAAACACGAGCGAGAACCTCAATCCGTCGCCTACCTGCAGTACGCCATCGGCAAGGAACTCGAGGACCTCGAGGAATGGCAGGGGGCATTTGCGGCCTGGCTTGCCGGCGCAGCCGCGAGACGTGAACTGGTGGCCTACGATGAGGCCGCGGAAATTGAGCTGTATGACACGCTCGAAAACACCTTTACGGCGGCATGGCTGGGTAATCAGCAAAGCGACTGCGCCGACGCCGGCCCGGTATTTATCGTCGGCGAGCCGCGCACCGGCACGACGCTACTCGATCGCATGCTGGACGCACATCCTGCGGTTACCTCAGCGGGAGAGTTGCGGCACTTCGGAATCGCGCTCCGCCAGGTCACGGGGAGCAGCGAGCCACGACAATTCTCTTCCGACCTGATGAGGCAAGGCGCGGCCGCGGACCCCACCGCCGTCGGGGAGGCGTACGTCGACATCACGTCCGGACTGCGACTTGACGCTCCGCATATCATCGACAAGCTACCGTCGAACTACCTGTACCTGCCTTTGATTCTCGCGGCGCTGCCGAATGCGCGCATTATTCACATGCGCCGCAATCCGCTGGATACCTGCCTCGCGATTTTCAAACAATTATTCGCAGACGCTTACCTGTATTCCTATGACCTGGGCGAGCTGGCCCGCCACTATCGTCGCTACCAGCACCTCATGGCCGTCTGGCGCGAACGCTTTGGTGATCGTTTCATTGAGGTCGATTACGAGGCGCTGGTCCGTGAACCTGAAGAAACCCTGCGGCCTGTCCTGCAGTTCATTGGGCTGTCATGGAACGATGACTGCCTGACGTATTTCTCACGCGACACAGTGGTCACCACGGCGAGCGCTCACCAGGTTCGCGAGGCGCCTCACCAGCGCTCGGTCAATCACTGGAAGCACTTCGCCAACGAGCTAACGCCGATACGCCAACTGCTCGGCGCCGACGCCTAGTCCGGTAACTGCGCGTAAGTAGCCGCAAGATTGCGGCCCAGCTGCATCATGTGCACCTGGTCGGGGCCGTCGGCAAGACGGATCGTTCGTGCCGCAGCGTAGGCGTGGGCAAGAAAGAAGTCCTGACACACACCCGCCCCGCCGTGAACCTGGATGGCTCGGTCAAGCACCGAGCATGCCATGGCTGGCGCCACAATCTTGATCATGGCGATCAGGTCCTTCGCGGCTTTGGTGCCGCCTTTATCCATACGCTGGGCAGCTTTTAATGTGAGCAGTCTCGCCTGCTCGACCTCGCAAGCCGAACGCGCGATATCCTCGCGGACCGACTGCTGTTTCGACAGCGGACGGCCGAATGCAATGCGGCTCTCGGCACGCGCACACATGGCCTCGAGCGCTCGCTGTGCCAGACCAATCAGGCGCATGCAATGATGGATTCGACCAGGACCCAGACGACCCTGAGCGATCTCGAATCCCCGGCCTTCGCCAAGCAACATATTGCTTGCCGGGACTCTTACATTATCGAACACGACTTCGGCATGTCCTTCGGGCGCATCGTCGTAACCGAACACACGCAACGGTCGCTCGACGGTCACACCCTCTGCGTCTGCGGGTACGAGAATCATCGACTGCTGGTGATAGCGGCTTGCGTTGTCCGGATCGGTCTTGCCCATAACGATATAGATCTTGCAGCGATCCCCGCACGCACCACTCGACCACCACTTCCGGCCATTGATGACATATTCGTCACCCTCCAGAACCATCGACGTTTCGATGTTCGTTGCATCTGATGACGCCACATCCGGCTCGGTCATGCAGAACGCAGAACGAATCTCGCCGCGCATCAGCGGTTGCAGCCATTGTTCCTGCTGCGCCGCGCTGCCATAGCGCGCCAGCACTTCCATGTTGCCGGTGTCGGGCGCGCTGCAGTTGAAAGCCTCGGACGCCCAGAGGACGCGACCCATAATCTCAGCCAGCGGTGCGTACTCGAGAACCGTCAGGCCGGGACTGAGATCGCCGTAGGACTGCGGCAGAAACAGGTTCCAGAGGCCGGCCTCCTGGGCGCGTGGTTTGAGTTCCCCGAGGATGGCCGGTTCAGCCCAGCGATCGCCCGCATCGACCTGCTCGCGAAAAAGCGCCTCATTCGGATAGATGAATTCATCCATAAACGCCAGCAGGCGTTTGCGAAGCTCCTGTACCTTGGGTGAGAATTCGAAATCCATCAACTGCTCCACGCACCGATCGAATACATCATGATAGACCTGAAACGCTTCGAAGCCGAGTGCCGACGAGAAATACCGCTGCTGACGGCGATGGATCTTTCGTTCGTCAGCTTCGAAAATCTTGCGCTCACGATGGAAGCCCCACTGGCGCCCAACATCAATAACAAGGGCACGGCCTTCGGCGGCAGCATCGCAAGCATTTGCCTGTTCGGTGGCTGGGCCGTCTCAACGCTGGCCTTCATGGACAACGCTATCCACAACACCGAGATTGTGGTCTTTAAGAACGAAATGACATTCGAGCGTCCCGCGCGAGGTCACCTCACCGTCAGGGCCTATATGAAGCCAGACGATTTCGCGGCTTGCCTGGAACGACTCAAGGCCGGCGACCCGGAGCGGATACGGCTCGACATCCATGTCGACCTGTTCCACAACGATGAGCGCTGCGCCACGATGCAGGGACTGTATGTTGTCTGGCTGAAATAATCCGCGCTCCTCGCAACCAAACGACGCTGCCAGGTATCTAAGCTGTAGAACAGATACATGGGGAAGCTGTCCCCGAAGGAATATGCAATGACTTTCAAATCGAACTCGACGTGGCTGGCACTGGCGGTCGCACTGGTCGCCAGCCTGTGGTTCTCCGAGGCGAACGCCGCAAAAGGCTCGTTCGAACAGTCACTTTCGGTTGATGGTCCGATTTTCCTTGATGTGAGCACGGGCAGCGGCAGCATTACCGTCGAGAGCGGGCCCGCGGGCCGGGTCGAAATTGTTGGCCATATCAAAGTCGGGACTCGCCTGTTTCGCAGGAGCGGCGCAAGCGCCAAGGAACTGGTTGACGAGATCGAGGCAAACCCGCCGATCGAGCTGGTCGACGGCCAGCTGCGAGTCGGACAGTTGAAAGGACGTGCGTTCAAGGGCAACGTCTCTATCAGTTTTGAAATCATCGTACCCGCCGATACGCGCGTCAAAGCAGGAACAGGTTCGGGCTCGATGTCCATCGACGGCGTTGCCGAAATTGTCAAAGCCAGCTCCGGCTCCGGCCGCGTCAAGTTGAATAACATCGCTGGCGCCGCGGTCGCCAGCACGGGCAGCGGCTCAATCCGCGCCGAAGGTATTGCCGGCGCATTTGATGGCGATACCGGCTCCGGCGGCATTTACCTTGCGCAGTCTGCACCTGGCGATGTCAAGGCTTCCACAGGATCCGGCGGCATCGAACTGCACAACATCGATGGCGCGCTCCGCGCGCGCGCAGGCAGCGGTCGAGTTCGCGTGAATGGCCGTCAGAACGGGACCTGGGACATCGACACGGGATCCGGCTCCATCCGCGTTGATCTGCCCGATGACGCGGCGTTTCAGCTGGATGCCGAGTCCAATTCAGGCAGCATCGTCGTTGACCATCCTGTGACGGTACAGGGCAAGATTTCCAAACGTCACCTGCGCGGCGACGTGCGTGGCGGTGGCGACCTGCTAAAAATTGATACCGGATCCGGCGGGATTACCGTCAACTAAAACAGCAGCTCATTCACCGACAACCAGATCGCGTAGCAGGCACACACCAGCGTCAGCAGTGCAGTGCCGCCTGCGCCTATCAGTCGGCCAATATGACCCATATTGTCATGGTGAAGACCGAACGCGTGGAATATGCGCGCCACGATCATCAGGTCGCCGACGATGTACAGGAACATCGACGACACACCGTTAACTTCAAGTGCCGCGAAAACAATAAGGAACAGTGGCACATACTCGAGGAAGTTCTGGTGGCGACGAATCTTCTCGGCGAGCTTCATATCGGCCGGGTCGCCATACAGGATTGATACCCCCGATTTCCCGCGCGCACTGCCCGCCAAGAAACTGAGCAACAGCGCAAAAATCGCGAAGATACCCGAATACATAAGGGTAATCGGTAGCGGCATCATTGTTCTCCTTATCCAGTCATTATCCCCGCTCCAAGCTTAGCAGTTTTGTCGGAAACCGAGACACAGGTCGTTCGCTTTCAGGCACGAATAGCTCATTCTTTATTGCTGCAGGAGCGCATATTTGCCAGGGAGGCATTATGAAAAGTTGGGTTGTTTATCTTGTGGCAGTCGTCGGATTCGCGATTTACGGCGCATCAACCAGCGCCGATCGCGACAGCAGTGGCGCCATCGTGGAAGAAGGCAGCATCGGTGCCTTCAACGTTCGGGTTGGCGACTGCTTCAATGACGTCACCTTCGATGAAGAAGTCAGTTCGGTACCGGGCGTACCCTGCTCCGTCCCACACGACAACGAGGCCTACGCCGTGTTTGACGTAAGCGTTACAAGCTATCCGGAAGGCGAAGGCATGTCGGAACTGGCTTTCGAGTCGTGCATGGAACGTTTCGCAACGTATGTCGGAAATGACTACGAATCCTCGTCGCTGGACATCACAACGATGTTTCCCTCGCGACAGAGCTGGCGGGAAAACGACCGCGAAGTCATTTGTGCCGTTTACGACATGAATGAACAGAAACTGACGGGCACGACCAAAGGCAGCGCGCTCTAGCTCAAACAGCTTCGAATAGTGCTGAAGCCCCCTGACCTCCGCCGATGCACATGGTCACCACGCCGTATTTCTTGCCGCGGCGTCTGAGCTCACGCAGCAGGCTGCCTGTCATGCGTGAACCGGTCATGCCGAACGGGTGACCGATGGCAATACTGCCGCCGTTGACGTTGTAGATCTCATTATCGATTTCCAGCGCGTCACGACAGTAGACGCACTGCGAAGCGAATGCCTCGTTCAACTCCCACAGGTCGATGTCGTCCATCGACAGGCCGGCGTTGTTCAACAGGCGCGGCACGGAGAAGACCGGGCCGACCCCCATTTCATCCGGTTCACAGCCGGCTGCCGTGAAGCCACGGAATATCCCCAACGGCTCAAGCCCGAGGGCCGCGGCACGCTCGGCACTCATCAGCAGCGTCATGGAGGCGCCATCGCTAAGCTGCGAGGCATTGCCTGCAGTAACAGTACCGTCTTCCTCAAACGCAGGCTTGAGTCCGGCCAGACCTTCAACTGTCGTACCAGGTCGGTTGCACTCATCGCGATCAACAACCACGTCGACCTGGCTTTGCTCACCCGACTCCTTGTCGACCTTGAGCATGGTCGCGTTCATCGGGACGATCTCGTCGGCGATGCGGCCGTCTTCGACCGCCTGCGCATAGCGCGCCTGGCTCTGTGCCGCGTACTCGTCCTGAACGTCACGCGTGACGTTGTAACGTCTTGCGACGACTTCCGCCGTATTGCCCATGGCCATGAATATCTCCGGCTTCTCTTCGAGCAGGCGCGGGTTTTGCACGTATTCTGCGGCCTTTTGACGCTGGTTCATCGAAATCGATTCGACGCCGCCCGCCATGGCCACCTGGGTTTGCCCGGAGGCTATCTGGTTGGCGGCGAACGCGATCGACTGAACGCCGGACGAACAGAAGCGATTGATCGTCGACGCGGCAACCGTGATGGGCAACTTTGACAGGACCGTCGAGAGACGCGCCATGTTGCCGCCCTGCTCGCCATCGTGCATAGCTATGCCCACAATGACGTCCTCAACCTCGTCGGGCGAGACGTTCGGGTTACGCTCCAGCAGCGCATCGATGACATGGGCGACCATGTCATCGGAGCGCGTCAGGTTGAAGCTGCCCCGATAGGACTTGGCAAGGCCCGTGCGGACATTATCTACGATTACTACGTCTTTCATATTTCCTGCACTCTCGTTATGGGCTTACCCGTCGCACCCAGTTGTCCATTGCGCCGATACTGCATCCGAACTTGGTGTGGCCCTTACCGAGCCCCGCCTCCTCGATGATCTGCTCACAAGAGCAACCGGCGGTGTCAAAGATATCGAACGACCGCTGCGGTCCGTTACCCTTCGGCAACACCGTGTTGAACACGCCATCGCCGTCGGTATCGGCGAAACGGTTGACTCCGAGACCTGCGGATCCGGCCGCTTCGGGCAGCGTTGTGGCGGGGCACACATCAACGTCGTCACCGACGCCGTCCCTGTCCTCATCCCTGAAGAAGTACAACACCAGGCCGTCGTGATCCGACGATCGTAGTGCCAGTTCCGCCTCGGTACCGTCGTCGCTGACCAGGATACGTGCTGCATCCGCATTACCGCGCCCAAACTCGAGGCCGGTGACCAATGGCCCGAATCCCTGGCTCGTCATTGCGTGATCGAGAACCTGTGCACTGCCTCCAAAATTGAAGGAGTAGCGTTCGCTCGGCTCGATGTTCAGAACTTCGTCGATCAGGTTGGGAGACACAACATCGAGGCACTCGACGAGCGAACACACGGCACTCTGTTCGGGGATGAAGTCGCCTTTCAATACGCCGGCGAGATCAATATACCCGTCAGTGAACTCGAAGGCATTGAAATCACCGATGACAACGAGGTTTACGTCAGGATTAGCGGTTTGGATATCCTGCACTTTCTGCGCCACGGACAAGGCCTGCTCGTAACGCTTGAGCTGGGTTCGCTCGGTTTCGATGCCGCCCAGCGAACGCATGTGCAAGACCATGACCGAAATCGGGAACAGGTTGTTCACGGTCGCATCCAGAACCAGCGGTGGCCGGTCGTGCAGCAGCGATCCGTCGACGCTAAGCAGCTCATCTTTACCAAGCTGCGTCACGGCCAGCACCTGGACATTGTCGCGTACCAGGAAGCCAACATCGATCGAACCAATATCGTTACCTTCGATGAGGTGCGCCGAGTAGTTCACGCCAGGCCCGAACGACGCAATCGTTGCGGCGAGGTCCTGCATGACCGTGAGACTCTCGACTTCCTGAATTGCGATGATGTCCGGCGCGCCCATCACATCAATGATGTACGCGGCAATCTTGGCCTGTCTCAGGAGATACTCCTCTTCCGACACGACCGTGTCGTCACGTGCAGGGTCGTCCTCGTCATCGTACAGGCGGAACAGGTTGAGTGACCCAACCGTACCTTCATCCGGCGCCTTCGCTCGCACAGCGATCGGCATTGGCGCGAAGTTGACATCAAGCTCGGTTGGCCATAACTCGTAACCACCGAACTCGAAGCCCATCACGCCCGTCGCGCTGAATGTGGATCGTGCCGGAATGATGAGGTTGGGCAATCCCAGCTTGTCCGGGTCGAGTTCGAACACTTCGGGGTTTCCGTCCCACACCGGAATCGCTGGCAGGGCCGGCAGTCCGGGGGTTTCGACACCCGGCTCACGGAAGGGCCGCATCGGGCCTGCCGTTACGTGAACCTCTGCCACCGGGTCTGCGTCCCCGAATGCCTGGTTAGATGCCGCAACGATGCCCGCCGGGACCGTTATGAGCATGCCCTCGTAGCACTCGTACTCGATTTCACAACTCGGTGCAGACGGATCCGCGGACGGCCTGTTTGCATCGAAGACCACCGGGTCCGGCACGGTACCGACACCAGTAACCGCAATTATCGGTGAGCCCGTGATTTCCGTGAACCCGAAGAACTCCGCAACGCTGCCGTTTACTTCGACCTCGTCACCAACCGCAACGCCCGGAGCGCCACCGGTAAACACGAAGATGCCGTTCGACGTATTGGGATCGCCGTCATCCGGTACCTGCATGAAGAACCCATCGGTCGCTATCGCGGTGACAACGCCGCTCGTAAGAACGCGCTGACCCTCCAGCGGGCTCGATTCGCCACTGCCCTGAATGTCGGTGACTGCGGCAGAGACCGGACAGCCGGCGAACTGCGAACCATCCACCCGTGTGCCTGGTGAATACAAGGCGCCGGCCGAAGCCGCGACTGTGCTGTGCTTCACCAAAGGCGGCGTGCCGGTTACGTCCGGGTCGAGTGTGATCGACTGGTTGTCACCGCCTTCACTACCGTAGCTCACTGTCGCAACGTCAGCAGTGCCATTGTTCAGCGTGACGGTATCGCCGCTATTGTTCATGCCTATGAAGCCGCCCGTGGCCGTCTGCACCAGGCTGTTACCGAAAGCCCCTGTCGGCGTACCCCCGCCGAAGACGACAGCAGAGCAACCGTCAAATATCACGGAGCCCGAGGGGAAGGTGTGGCGCACAGCAACCGCATCGGCCAGCGTCCAGCCTGAAACGTCCACATCGCTGCCGGTACGATTGACGATCTCCACGAACTCATCCTGCGACGAGTTACGCGTACCATCGCCATTGGCATCGCCTGCGAGCGAGCCATCGGGGTCGGCGTGGATCTCATTGATCACCCAGGCGGAAGGACAACCGGCGAATTGCGTACCGTCAGCCTGCGTGCCGGGCGAGAACAAAGCGCCGCCCGATGCAGTCGCCAGAGTGTGCTTGACCAGCGCCGATGCACCATCGCCGTCCGGATCGCGTGTGAGTGACTGATTGTCTCCGCCCTCGCTCCCATAGCCCGCCGAGGTAACGTCAACGGAGCCATTGTTAAGCGTCACGGTGTCACCGGTGTTGTTGAATCCCAGCGATCCGCTGCTCGCCGTTTGCACTGCGCTGAGCCCGAAGGCGCCCGTCGGTGAGCCGCCGCCAAACACAACGATGGCACAACCGTCATCGACGATACTGCCCGCCGGGAAGGTATGACGAACACCGAAGCCATCGGACAACGTCCACCCGGATATGTCGGCGGGTGCACCGGAGTTGTTGAGAATCTCTACGAACTCATCCCGTGACGAGTCACGCGTGCCATCACCATTCGCATCGCCGGCCGATCCGCTTGCCGGATCGGCAAGGATCTCATTGATGACCCAGTCGCTCGGAGGGGGTGGAGGCGGCTCTGCACCCGGGGTCGAATCAGCCTGAGCCCAGGTCGCGGAGAGGTCTTCCGAGGTTTCGTCATCACCGGCGACACCACTGCCACCGGACTGCGCTTCCGAGCCTTCGGTGAAATCGATGCGCTGGAAGGATTGGCCCGCCGCGTGTGAACCGGTCGCCACGACATCCTGCAATATGATCGGTGTCTCGGCTGGATAGAACGACATATCGCCGTCCGCGTCAGGCCCGTCAATTCCGACGCCGTTCTTGTCTACCGCCTCGGCTTTGTCGCCCCAGACGACATAGTCGATGTCCTGTACGAGGTCGGACTCACCGTCCCACTCATAGAGAATGACAACCTCGCCGCTATTGGTAAGGCCGCCCTGGTTGTTGATCGAGCCGGGAAGCGCCTCACGCATGTCGGGTATCGCGTCGGCGGCAGCGTCATCTTCGAATAACTCGTAAGTAGGATCGATGCTGTGCTCTGCGAAGAAACCGCCTGAGCCGGCCAGCGCGATCGTCTGGAATTCACCGGCTGTGATGCTCGCGCCGTCAGGGAAGCGTGCATGGAAATCGCCGAAGCCACCGCCGCCCGCATTGCTGCCGGTAACGATGTTGTAATAGAACGTGCCACCGCCCGCGAAGGTCGCGTCGGTGAGATAGACATCCGATAAGTCGACCGTCAACGGTGTCGGATTATAAATCTCGATGAATTCGCCACCCGTAGGCGTAACGACAATTTCGGAGAGTAAAAGGTCTGTGGCGGGAACCGGTGGCTCCGAGCCGCTGCATGCAGAAAAAGCGCCTATCGGGAATGGCGTCGCCGCTGTGCTGTTCGTCGTCTCACCGTCCAGCGCGTTCGTACCACTGAAGCTCCAGTTGCCGAGCACAAAGGTACTGCCATCGGGCCCGGTGCTGTCGTTACGATAAGCCCAGCCATCAAGGTGGTCCCAGGGCTGTCCGGTGCCATCCGTATTGATGTCGCCGAATACGTCGACAACAGCGCCCGACAAGAATAATTCCACGGCGTCGTCACCGTTTATGGCCAGCGCACCGCTCGTGTAGGACGGTGGGAAGCCAAAAAATGTTTCGAACCCCAACGCTTCCGAGGCGACATACAGGAAGGAACCGGCAGTCGCCGCGCCGGCAGGGAACGTAAACTCTTCCCCATCCGTACCGCCGCCGTTATTCGCGGAGCCAATGCCGTATGCACTGAGGTCAGCAACGTCGTTGAGCACACAAAGCTCAACGGCTTTCGGCACTCCGCCAGACAATGGCCCGTCAATGACGCCGGTGATGACGACATCCTGGGCGAAGCTTGCCGGCGCTGCGGCAACCAGAAGAGTGATAAGAGAAAACACGGAAAGACGGTCAACGGACCGTCGACGACGTTGGAATCGCATGCTCGAACCCCTGGAGTTTTTTTGGTGGGTTATTTTTCTTGAAGCGCCAGTATAGTCCTTCTCGGGGACGGTTTTACAGGATCCGAACCGCTCTGTGAGTGGAGCGGCCTGTCTCTCTAACGGTACTGGTACTGTCGTTCAGGGTCGGCGCTCAGAGAATGCTGCGCCCGAGGGCGCTTTGGATCAGCGTGACCGCCCGCTCCGCCGAAATGTTGGCGTGATCGAGGAACGGGTTCAGCTCAACAACCTCGAGTGACAGGATCCGGCCGTCTGCCGCACATTCCTCCAGGAGCAGATGCGCCTCGCGAAAACTGACGCCCCCCGGCACCGTTGTTCCGGTGCCAGGAATAACGTCCGGGTCACAACCGTCGAGATCGAAGCTGACATGGAAGCCCGCTGTACCGTCGTTAACGATCTCCAGCGCCTGCCTCGCTACTTCACTCATTCCCAACTGGTCGATATCGCGCATCGTAAATGCCACTACGCCCGAGGCATTAATGAAGTCGCGTTCCTTCTGGTCGATATCCCGGATGCCAATTAGAGCAACATTCTCCGGGTAAACAGCAGGACTGGCACCGTGAATGCTGGAAAGATCCTTGTCCCCATACCCCAGCAGATGGGAGAGCGGCATGCCGTGAATATTGCCGCTCGGCGTCGAGTCAGGGAGGTTCATGTCACCGTGTGCATCGAACCAGATAAGGCCGAGCTTCTGATTTGATTTGGCCAGATAAGACGAGATCCCCGATACGGTACCCATCGCGATTGAATGATCACCCCCGATAACCAGGGGCCACTCGCCCGCCTCCAACGCCGCTACGGTATGGCCAGCGAGTTCCTCGCAGACTTCGAGGATTTCTGTCTTGAAGCGCGTCCTGGTGTCGCTGGTCTTGCGCGTCTCCATGGCCGGTACCGGGACGTC
The DNA here is from genome assembly GCA_024639825.1 of Gammaproteobacteria bacterium. Taxonomy (GTDB): domain Bacteria; phylum Pseudomonadota; class Gammaproteobacteria; order Steroidobacterales; family Woeseiaceae; genus UBA1847. The sequence goes on along the minus strand of JAHEGH010000040.1, from coordinate 7,466 downwards.
GGTCTCTTCGGAGATCGTGTAGCCCATCTCCCTTATCTGTCTGCCAAGACCCGCGACACGAAATGCGGACGGCCCCGCGTCGGTTCCGCGTCGAGACGCACCAAGATCAAGCGGCACGTTGATGATATGGATTGGCTTCGAAATCTGATTCATGGAGTTCTCGGTGCGGTTCACTCAACGATTATTCGCGGATCGAGCTCGCCACCGTCGGCGAACGCAACATTGTAGTCGTAGCCCTTGCCACGCTCGGCGCCACCGCCGATCGTCACGGCAACGACCCCCGACGACGAACCTCGAGTCGCGGCGCCTTCAAACGGCGCACCGGCAAAGAACTCCACGAGGAAGTCTCGATCGGATCCTGTCAAGACCCACTGCACCTGGTCGCCCATGCAGACATAGACGTTTTCGGCGGAACCACCTTTATACGTTAATACAGGTGCGCCATCGTCACCGGCACGAACCTGAATCGTATGATTGCCTCCATGGTCGCATGCGTCCTGACTGAATACGTTCGTACTACCGAGCGTCATCGCGATGACCGCCAGTCCTGTAACCGTAATTCCCTTCATGATTTTCATACGTATCTCCATTGTTATTCTAATTCTTGCTTACAAGGCGTTTGAATCGCTCTTCACCCCGGAGTTCAACGAACGCGGGGTCAAGCGGCAATAGTTCCGGCTGGTACTCCAGCCCCACGGCACGCTCAAGTGACGAAAGTGCCTTGTCGCGATCGCCCAGCTGCATATGTATCAGGGCAGCATTGTAATGCACATACATATCGTCAGGCGCCAGGCTTGCAGCTTTTTCATTCATTGCTGCGGCCTCTTTGTGGTTGCCTACCCGTGAATTGTAGTAGGCAACGTCCGAAATAGCTGTGGCATCACCGTCATTGATCGCCAGTTTCTGCTTGCCCAGGCGAATTGCGCGCAGGTATGCGGCCTGGGCGGCATGCTGCTTGTCACTGGAATAGGAATAGGCATCGCCGAGGTTGCCCCACAGCTGGTAGTCGTTAGGGGCGAGGTTCGCCGCGTAAGCGTAACGATCGGCTGCCTTGTCGAACTCGCCAAGGTAGAAATACATCGAACCCGTATTGGCATACGCACCGCGTGTCGGCTTGATGGCCAGCGACTCATCCCATGCTTCTGCAGCGCGCCTGAATTCTCCGGCCATGTAATACGCGGCGCCCAGGTTATTCAGCGCACGCGCATCATCGTCGGCTCGGCTGATGAACATCTGGTAGAACTCGGCAGCCTCAAGAAAGCGGCTGTGATTGAAGAGAAAATTGCCCATCGCATTGAAACTTGCCCAGTAGCTCACATCGGCCTCAATCGCGAGACGCAGACTGGCTTCCGCTTCCTCCACACGCTGCTGGGCGCTGTAAGCCTCAGCCATGCCAATGTAAATGTCGGCGATATTGCTGTTGGTCTCCAGAGCCGCCTCATATTCGCTAATCGCGCTCTCATTCTTTCCCGACGCCTGATACAAGCCACCCAGCGCGAAGTGTATCTCCGCCGAATTCTTGTCAAGCTTCAGTGCTTGCTGACAAGCCTGCTCCGCCGCGCCGAAGCGAACGGGGTCGTGCGACAGGCGATACCCGGCAAGGTGCTTCTTGCACATCGCCGCATGCGCCTTGGCAAACCTGGGGTCAATAGCCAGCGCCTGACGCAGAAACTCCTCGGCGAGCAACAGGGTCGCCTCGTCCGGCGGCTTGCGCAGATAGTCCAGTGCCCGTAGATAGGAATCGTAGGCGTCGATGTTGCGCGTACCCAGATTTTTCAGGCGCCGTTCCGAGGATACGGGCAGGACAACATGCAATGCACGCGCGACGCGCCGGGCGATGTCCTCCTGAATCGTGTAAATGTCAGACAACTGCCGGTCGTAGTTTTCAGACCACAGCTCGCCGCCATCGCTACCGTCTATAAGCCGCGCTGTTACAGCTATCTTGTTTTGGTAACGCCGAACGCTGCCTGTCAATACAACTTCAGCACCGAGCCTGTTCGCAATAGACGCGACGTCGGTGACGGTCCCTTTGAGCTGGCTCGTTGTACTCAATGCCACGACACGAAACTCGTTCAATCGTACGATCAGGCTTTGAATTTCCTCGGTCAGACCATCGCTGAAATACTCGGCATCCTCATCATCGCTGGTATTCGTAAATGGCAATACCGCTATCGAGCGGCGTGACGGTTCCCAGTAATTCTGTGACACGTAGTACAGCAAACTACCCGTGGCAACCGCCACCGCAGCAACGATACCGATATAAAGGACGAACGGCATACGAGGTGCTCCGCCGCTGGCTTCGTCGTGCCGTACGATGCCCTTGATCGTAAACTCATAGCCCCAGGCCAGAATGGCCGCGACGGGAAAACCGATCACGACGAGCGCAATGAGAACCGTCATCGCATTGTCAGGAAGAGGCAGGCGATCGAAGGTGACATCCGCGACTTGCAGGAGCATCCAGGATGCAACCGAGTAGGCAACGAGCGCGCGAATGACGCTTCGACTGCGAAGTTCCTGAAATAAATCACTAACGCGTCGCGTCATTGGCGTTTGCCCCCTTTGTCAGTGATGATGCCTTAACAAGATGCGGGTTTCAGTAGTTTTGGACAATCGGTTAATGTGCCGATCAGGAGGCTTGTTTGATCGAAAAAACGCACATCATCGTCCTCGCTGCCGGCCAGTCAAAACGTTACGGCGAAACGAAACTCCTTGAAACGCTCAACGGTCGACCCTTATTGCAGCATGCGCTTGCAGCCGGGCAGGAGGCCTGCCCCGGGCGAGTGTGCCTGGTGACAGGTCATGCGTCAGAGGACATCGTTAACGCCGCAGCCGGGCTGGCAAACGAAATAGTCCTGAACGGAGAGTATCGGAGCGGAATAGGCTCCAGCATTGCCAAAAGTGTCAGTCACCTCGGGGAAGGGGCTTCTGCAGTCATTATCATGCTCGCAGATCAGCCCCTCGTTACCGCCGCACATATTGGGCAAATTATTGAGAAATGGGGCAACGATCCCGATGCCATCATCGCCACCCGATACTCGGGTGTCGATGGCCCACCCGTTCTTTTTGGACACCGCTATTTCGCTGAATTATGCGAACTTGAGGGTGATGCTGGTGCCAGGCACGTACTGCAGGCGCACGAGGATGCGGTACGAACAGTGGAATTCGCTCCAGCGGCAATCGATATCGATACGCCGGATGATCTGAAGGCGCTGCTCAGTCGGCGCTGAGTTCGCAAAAGTACTCTTGCAGTTCAGCCGCAACCTCGAGAGCAATCGCCGCCGGTCCGCGGCCACCGATACGCTTACCGACCGGGCTGTGCAGCCGCCCGTCGAGCTTGCCGCGAGCATCGCCCATCTCATCCAGCAATCGATCACGGCGGTGCGCTGGCCCCAGAAGGCCGATGAACTTTAACGATGATTTCGCGAGAGTAAGGAGGTACTGCCGGTCACTGGCAAGGTGATGACTCATTACAATCGCCGCATCGAACTTGTCGAAGTCAAGCTGTTCGCCGACCTCCGCGACGGGAATGCACAGGATGTCGCAGGCGTGCTTAGCTTCCATGCGAGCCACATACGCTGGCCGGTGATCGGACAGCGTCACCCGCCAACCGAGTGAACGACAGAACTGCACCAGTGGATCAGCATCCTGGCCCGCCCCCAGCAGCAGCACCGCGTACGGTCGCCGGAGCGCAAAGGTGACTGTCCCCTCTTCGTGGCCTGTCGCGAAAGGGGCATCAACGCTCGCGGCACGCTCAAGCTGGGCCAGCCAGCCCGCTAAAGGCTCATATCCGGATTCGGGCCGCAACGGCTGGATCTGCAGGCGCATCGCGCCCTCACAACCGACACCCAGCCCGAACACATCGTCATCATCACGCAGATCGTATTCAATCCAGTCGGTCTGGCCGGACCGGATAGCGGCGGCGGCACGTTCAGCCAGGTCGTTTTCCAGGCAACCGCCAGACAACAGCCCATGCACACTGCCATCCTCGCCGACCAGCATCTGGCTGCCTGCCTTGCTATAGGTCGACCCACTCGTGGAGAGCACCGTGACGAGAGCGACGGGACGCTTCCTCCTGACGAATTCGGAAAACGTTTCGATGAAGTCTTGCGGCAGTCTCATGCAGCGCCGGTTCGTGGCAGTCGATACCGAAGATTGTCGCGACCCAGGTCCGCGACTGACCGGGCTCCCATAAGCTTCATGCCGCGCTCGATCTCAGCCCTGAAGTTGGACAGGGTCTTCTCGACGCCGGCCTGCCCAGCTGCCGCAAGCGCATACAGATACAGGCGACCACCGGAACAGGCTTTGGCACCCACGGAAAGCGCTTTGAGCACGTGCGTGCCTCGCTGTATTCCGCCGTCGCAGATGACATCGATCTTGTCACCCACAGCGTCCACGATTTCCGCGAGCTGATCAAACGGGGTTCGCGAGCCATCCAGCTGGCGGCCGCCATGATTTGACACCATGATTGCCGTAGCACCGATATCCACAGCGCGTCGCGCGTCCGCTACCGACATGATGCCCTTGAGGCAAAATTCCTTGCCCCAGTTCTTGCGGATTTCCTCCGCCGCAGCCCAGTCCATCGACTGGTCCAGCATCGTCGAGAAATAGTCGGATATGGACAGGCTTACGTTCGTCCCCTCGTTAACGTAGTCCTTCAGATTCGACAGCTCGAACCTGTCTCTGAACATGTAGTTCATGGTCCAGCGCGGGTGGGCTGCGAAACTGAACAGACTACGCGCCGTTAGTCGCGGCGGGGACGTGAACCCGGTTACCAGGTCTCTTTCACGATTTCCGCCGACGATCGTGTCGACTGTCAGGGCAATTGCGTCGAAGTCGGCCGCCTTGCAGCGGTCGATCATGCTGTTCGTGAGCCCTTTGTCCTTGTGATAATAGAGCTGGAACATTTTTGGCGAACTGATTCGGGCACCGATGTCTTCGATTCCCACTGTCGCCAGCGAGGAGATGCCAAACCAGGTTCCAAACTGCTCGGCAGCACCAGCTACCGCGTACTCACCCTCGTGATGGAACAGGCGCTGCAACGCAGTCGGCGAGAGAAACAGGGGCAGATCGATTTTCTTGCCCATCACCGTCGTCGACATATCGATTTGTTCGACGCCGGCCAGCACGTTTGGCACGAGGTCACAGTCGTCAAACGCACTGGTATTCCGCCGCCGAGTCACCTCGTCATCGGCGGCGCCGTCGATGTAGTGAAATATCGGGCCAGGCAGGCGCTTCTTTGCGAGCCGACGAAACTGCTGGGTGTTGAAACATTGATTGAGATTCATTGCTTAGCCGATCGTCCCGAGATGGTATGCTTAGGTGCCTAACGGGAACGGATCCCTTAGTGTACTCCGCAACTTCCTCATTGGCAGCTTTTCCAACAGTGCTACGATTAAATATCCCGACAAATAGCCGTGTCGGGCGTACGCACTTACTACTTGATACAGGTAAAAAAACGACATGGCATCACTGAGGGAAATGCTGAAGCTGGGTTGGCGCGAGTGGGTCGCGCTGCCTGAGCTGGGTCTTGGGCCTATCAAAGCGAAGGTTGATACCGGGGCGCGCACCTCGGCGATCCACGCGTTCGAACTGCGTACATTTGAAGAGGACGGCATCGAGTTCGTCGAGTTCAAAGTGCATCCAGTACAGAAGAACAACGAACATGTTGCCGTTTGTCGAGCCAAGGTTTTCGACCGGCGCATAGTAACTGACTCTGGCGGGCATAAGGAGGAGCGCATCGTCATCGAAACAATGCTTGAAGTCGGTGAGCACCGCTGGCCGATCGAGGCAACATTGACAGCGCGCGATACGATGCTTTTCAGGATGCTGCTCGGGCGAACAGCGCTACGGCGGCGAGCTGTTGTCGACCCGGCACGATCCTATCTTGTCGGCAAGGCGGCCAAAGAGACATGACGCGCGGCAAGGAGATTGTTATCGGCGGCACGACGGTCCAGCCGGGCCAGCGTGTCGATATCACACTGCCTGTCGCCAGCCTCTATACGGCGACGTCGATCGGGATGCCCGTGCACGTCATTTGCGGCCGCAAGGCCGGGCCAACACTCTTCGTGTCCGCAGCGATTCACGGCGATGAGCTGAACGGCGTGGAGATCATCCGCCGGCTGCTGCGGCGCAAGGTCATCGGGACCGTGCGGGGAACGCTGATCGCAGTTCCAATTGTAAACGTGCACGGCTTCCTCGATCAGTCGCGTTACCTCCCGGACCGCCGGGATCTGAATCGTTCGTTCCCCGGCAGCCCCCGAGGCTCTATTGCCGCACGACTGGCGAATCGTTTCATAGAGGAAATCGTATCCAAAGCCGACTACGGAATTGACCTGCATACGGGTGCGATCAATCGTGCCAATCTGCCCCAGATACGCGCCAACCTCGACGACGAGCGAACGCTGGAGATCGCCCATGCGTTTGGCGCGCCGGTGCTTATTGACGCCGATATCCGCGACGGCAGCCTGCGCGCAAGTGCTGCCGAGTCCGGGTTCCCGGTACTTATTTATGAGGCCGGCGAGGCACTGCGCTTTGATGAAACGTCGATACGCGCCGGCCTTCGCGGCATCTTCAATGTCATGCGCCATATCGGCATGCTGCCGCACCGCGAATCCAGGCGGCCTGTCGTTCCTGTCGTCGCGCGTGCGACGCGTTGGGTCCGCGCCAGCAGCAGCGGCATCGTCGCTAATCGGGTGGCGCTGGGCGGTCGCGTCGCCGAGGGCGACCGGCTTGCAACAATCGGTGATCCTCTCGGTCATCGCGAAGACACCGTACTGGCACCATTCGACGGCATCGTCATCGGGCGTAGCAACCTGCCGCTCGCCCACGAAGGCGATGCACTTTTTCACCTGGGGTCGTTTCGCGACGTCCCCAAAGCTGAGGATGTGGTGGAATCGTTCACTACTGACCACGAGGATTAACTATGAAGATCGCAGTACTCTCAACCAATAAGTCCCTCTATTCCACAAGACGCCTGATTGAGGCGGGCAAAGAACGTGGTCATGACATGTTGGTGGTCAATCACAAGCAGTGCTACATGAATATTACGAGCCATAATCCCAGCATTCATCTCAAGGGCGAGGCCATTACCGGCGTCGATGCAATCATCCCGCGCATTGGCGCGTCGGTTTCATTTTACGGTGCCGCGGTCGTACGCCAGTTTGAAATGATGGGGGTCTATTCGCTTAACGAGTCCGTTGCCATTACACGCTCTCGAGACAAGCTGCGCGCGTCACAGCTACTCGCACGCAGGGGTATCGGTCTCCCGGTGACAGGATTCGCAAATTCCCCGAACGACACCCAGGATCTGATCAAGATCGCCGGCGGCGCCCCGGTCGTGATCAAGCTTCTGGAAGGTACACAGGGTGTTGGCGTTGTTTTGGCGGAAACAAGGAAAGCTGCCGAGAGCGTCGTTGAGGCTTTCCGAGGACTCAAGGCCAACTTCATGGTGCAGGAATTCATCGCCG
>JAHEGH010000111.1 GCA_024639825.1 Gammaproteobacteria bacterium | reverse complement strand
CTGCGGCCGACGATTAAACCGGGAACATTTTGCTGCAGGTCGAACATGTCCTTGATGCCGGACGCTTCGATCTGGGCCCCGGTTACCGCCGTGATAGCGACCGGAACCTCCATGATGTTTTGCCCGCCTTTCTTTAATTTCGACGTAACAACGATTTCCTCGAGAAACGAGGTATTTTCTTGCGCGTCCTGCGCGACTGCGGTCGTGACCAGTGCCAGGCCGACCAGAGGTAGCGCCACAGCGCGACCGAGATTGAGTATGCTGGTACCAATGGGCTTCATGATTCCCCCCCTTCAATGGGATCTTGCTTGAATATCGCGGACAAGCATAGCACGGTTTTCATGTGTGCAAATGTTCTATAAGCTTATGAAAAATACATGGTTATCCCTACCCGGGACGCAGAAAAGGACACGCTTATGCACGGCCTGATGATGGACACCCCCTTGCTCATTTCGTCGATCGCGGAACACGCGGAAAAATTCCACGGCGATAGAGAGATTGTATCGGTGACCGTGGACAACCCACGCCATCGCTACACCATGCGGGAAGCGGTCGAGAGATCGCGAAAACTGGCCAATGCGCTGGGTAAACTGGGACTGGCAACGGGCGACCGGGTAGCGACGATAGCGTGGAATGACTATCGCCACCTGGAGATCTATTACGGCGTCAGCGGCTCCGGCTACGTCTGCCACACGATCAACCCGCGGCTCTTTCCAGAGCAACTCGTATTCATTATCAACCATGCGGAAGATCGCTGGATATTCACCGATCTCATGTTCGTGCCGCTGCTCGAGAAGCTGTTGCCGCAGATTCCGAAGGTCGAGGGTTTTATCGTGATGACGGACGAAGCGCACATGCCGGAAACGTCGCTTCCCAACGCCGTTTGCTACGAAACCCTGCTGGCCGCCGAGTCATCGGAGTACCAATGGCCGCAACTCGACGAACGTACGGCGTCGGCGCTGTGCTACACCTCAGGTACAACCGGCGACCCGAAGGGAGTTCTTTACGACCACCGCTCGACCGTACTGCATGCTTACGCCAGTGTAGCGCCAGATGTTCTGAATCTGTCGAGCAACGATGTTGTGCTGCCTGTCGTGCCACTTTTTCACGTCAACGCCTGGGGTGTTCCCTATTCGACATTGATGGTGGGCTCCAAACTGGTATTCCCCGGGCCGAAAATGGGTGATGGCGAGGCGCTGTACGAGCTTATGGAAGCAGAGAAAGTGACGGTGGCGGCGGGTGTACCGACTGTCTGGCTGGCCTTATTGCAGTATTGCGAACAGACCGGCAAGACCCTGAATGCACTGCAAAGAACCGTCATCGGCGGCGCGGCCGTGCCGCGTTCGATGATCGAGCAGTTCAGCAAGGTACATGATGTGCAGGCGATCCAGGGCTGGGGAATGACCGAAATGAGCCCGCTCGGTACGGCGAATACACCAAAGGCAGGGCAGGAAGGATTTTCCGATGAGGAGCGCTTCGATCTTGCCACCAAGGCCGGTCGCGGCATATTCGGCTGTGAGCTGCGAATTGTCGACGACGAAGGCCGCGAACTGCCGTGGGACGGGGTCGCCTATGGTGCGTTGCAGGTACGAGGTCCCTGGATCTGCAGCGACTACTTCAAACTGGAAGGCAGCGCCGGCTCGCATTCGGACGATGGCTGGTTCAATACGGGTGACGTTGCAACGATCGACCCGCAGGGCTACATGGCGATTACCGACAGAACCAAGGACGTTATTAAGTCGGGTGGTGAGTGGATCAGTTCGATCGACCTGGAGAATGCGGCTATGGGGCATCCGGCCGTGGCCGAGGCTGCTGTAATCGGTGTGGCGCATCCCAAGTGGACAGAACGGCCGTTGCTGATCGTCGTCGCCGCGGAAGGAAAGGAGATCGACAAGCAGGAACTGCTTGGCTTCTTCAAAGGCAAGGTAGCGGACTGGTGGATTCCCAATGACGTTGCGGTCGTCACCGAGTTGCCCCATACAGCCACCGGTAAAATCAAGAAGATTGAATTGCGTAAGCAATTCGCGGACTATGCGCTCCCTGAATAGACACCGGGTTTTAAGGAATTTCCATGGCTGACCCCAAGCGCCTGTATGGGCTGAATGCGCTCGTACTCAACGCGGCCGATGGCATTGGTGAAGCGATCGCCCGAACGCTGGTCAAGCACGGCGCGTCGGTCATTGCGGCCGACACGAGCAACAGCGGTGTGGTACAGCACTACAAATCTGTAAGGGGAATCACCGGGAAGGTAGCCAAGCTGAACGACCCGGAACAGCTGGCGATACTCGTCGCTGAGACTGCCGAAAAGCTCGGCGGGCTCGACATCCTGGTCACGGATTTCCTGCTACGCCAGCCGGAGCCTCTTTCCAAAGCCGATGAAAAGCTCGAAGCGGTGCTTAAACAAAGGGCGACGCTGGTTATGGCTGCCTGCCGGGCAGCACTGCCATATCTCAAGAAGAGCCCCGCAGGCCGAATCATCAATCTTGGTTTCCTGCGCAGTTTCTTCGCAGCCAACGGCGCGGATGCGAGCGCTCGTGCAGAACGCGATCTCGCCAACCTGACCCGTGCTCTGGCGGCTGAAACCGGTGAATTCGGCATTACCGCCAATTACATACAGCCCGGCGCCGTCATGACGCCCGAGAGTCGCGAAGTGTTTCGCAAGAACAAGGGACTTCGTGATCACTGTATCCAGAGCTCCGCAGCGCGGCGGCTCGGCGAACCTGTCGATATCGCCAAGGTGGCGCTGTTCCTGGCGAGCGACGATGCCGTGTTCGTCAGCGGCGCGGGTATCGCCGTCGATGGCGGTCGCCTGGCCAACTGATGCACCCTGTTCTCGACGACCTGATTACGCTGCTTAGACTCGAGCGCATCGAGGAGAATATCTTTCGCGGGGCGAGCCGTGACATTGGCAGCCCGCAGGTGTTTGGTGGCCAGGTGCTGGGCCAGGCCCTGTCGGCGGCACAACACACGGTCGAGGGCAGGGTCGCGCATTCATTGCATGCTTATTTTCTGCGTCGTGGCGATATTAATGCGCCGATCATTTACGACGTGGACCGTTCCCGCGACGGCGGCAGCTTTTCCAATCGACGCGTCGTCGCCATTCAGCACGGTCGACCGATACTCAACCTGGCTGCGTCGTTTCAGGTTCCACAGGACGGTCTGTCGCACCAGGCCGCGATGCCCGAGGTACCCGATCCGGACGGCCTGAAAGACCTCACGCATCTGGCGGGCGATGTGCTCGATACGATTCCGGTCAAGCTGCGGCGCTTCATGACCGACCAGCGGCCATTCGAATTCCGCCCCGTCGAACAGTCTGACCTGGACGACCCGGCGCAGCGACCGCCCTACAAGCATGTCTGGATTCGCGCAGTCGATGCGATGCCGGACGGGGTGGCGTTGCACCAAAATCTTCTGGCCTACGTGTCGGATTTCGAGTTGCTGACGACCGCCACGTTGCCACACGCGTTACCGTTTACGCGGGGCAGGGTCATCCTTGCCAGTCTTGATCATGCGTTGTGGTTTCACCGGGAATTCCGCATGGACGAGTGGCTGCTGTATGCGATGGACAGTCCCAACGCGTCCGGTGCACGCGGCTTTGCACGTGGGCAATTCTTTACCCAGTCTGGCGAGCTGGTTGCCTCGACGACTCAGGAAGGTTTGATTCGGGTGGTCGACCCCAGCCGGGCCAGGAATCGCTCAGACCCCAGGACCCAGGTCTGAATTAAATCTGGCGGCATTTCTGACGTAGATGTCGGCAGACCAGCGGATATGTTCGATCTCCTCTTTGCTCAAGGTGCGCACCGTTTTCGCTGGCGCCCCGAGAATGAGCGAACCGTCCGGAAACTCCTTGTTCTCGGTAATGAGCGCATGCGCACCCACGAGGCAGTTGTTGCCGATCTTCGCGCCATTCAGGATCGTGCTGCCGATACCGATAAGCGAGTTATCGCCGATCGTGCAGCCATGCAACATGACCTTGTGCCCGACTGTCACGCCCTTGCCGATATTGAGTTCGATGCCCGGGTCCGTATGGAGTACCGCACCGTCCTGGATGTTGCTGCGCTCGCCGACGACGAGCCAGTCATTGTCACCACGAAGTACGCAATTGAACCAGACGCTGGCCCGGTCTCCGAGTCGAACGCTGCCGATTATCGATGCATTGTCGGCGACGAAGTGCCCGGCGCCCTCGAATACCGGGACGCGGTCGCCGAGGGTGTAGATCATTTTGCCTTGCCTTGTGCGGCAACCGCCGCAGCGGCTTTCGCAACGGCCTCGGGATCGCCGAGGAATTCGCGCGATAGAGGCTTGAGATCGTCGTCGAGTTCGTACGCCAACGGGACTCCCGTCGGAATATTGAAGCCCGTGATCTCCTCGTCGGATACTTCATCGAGCATCTTTACCAGGGCGCGCAGGCTGTTGCCGTGGGCGGCTATCAGGACGTTCTTGCCGGCCTTCAGGTCAGGCGCGATGACATCTCGCCAACAGGGAAGTACGCGCTCGAGCGTCAACTTGAGCGACTCGGCACCCGGCAGGCCGTCGATTCCGGCGTAGCGTGGGTCAAATTTCGGGTGCCGATCGTCGTCCTCCTCGAGTGGCGGCGGTGGAATATCGTAGCTGCGGCGCCAGATGTGCACCTGTTCGTCTCCGTACTTTGCCGCAGTCTCTGCCTTGTTGAGCCCCTGTAATGCGCCGTAGTGGCGCTCGTTGAGCCGCCAGTCACGCTCGACAGGAATCCACATCAGATCCATCTGATCGAGGACATGCCACAGCGTGCGGATGGCGCGTTTCAATACCGAGGTATAAGCGATATCGAATTCATAACCGAGTTCGCTGAGCAATTTGCCGGCCGCAATGGCCTCGTCGTTTCCCTGCTCGGTCAGGTCTACGTCCTTCCAGCCTGTGAACAGGTTCTTCAGGTTCCAGTCGCTTTGTCCGTGACGGCAAAGTACAAGCTTCCCAGCCATGTTATCTCCGTTAATCATTAATCAGGTTGCGTAGTTCCTGCGCCGCAACCGATAGCGTGGCGAAATCGATATTTTCCCGCAACTTCATTTCTTCGATCATGGACGTGAACTGCTGCACCTCATGCTCATGCTTCGCGAGCCAGCGGCGCGCAATCTCGCGCGAGTCCCTGGTACCGCGTTTCGTCAGCAGGTTGTCACCGATCTGGCGACGCAACCGGAAGAAGTCCTCGCGCAGATTGCTGCGGGCCTTGGCCTGCCATCGACCAGATACCTTGAGGTCCTCAGCCGAGTTGTGCAGCCACTGCAGCCCGAGCCCATCATTAAATGCCGAGTACAGGCGAGCCGACTCGATGACGCCGCGGTTGCAGTCATTGGCCAGGTCGACAATGTCGACGGCTGCGCGTGTCAGGAGCAATAACGAAATCTTGCTGGCGAGCTTTTCGGGAACGCCCATATCGAGCCATGCCTGCTTCGCCGCGCCGATACGGGCCTGGCTGGCCTTCGAGACGTAGCTGCTCGAGCGTGAGTAGATCTTTGTCATGCCGGGCCTCAGACGATCGACGCTCTTGACGACGTCGATGTTGTCGCCGTACTGCTCGATAAGCCAGTAACAGGCATGTCGCAGCGTGCGGCTGACCTCGAACATCATCAGCATCTGAGCTTTGGCCGAGATAATGTGATCGAGCGCTTCGATTTCCTTGAGCAAAGGCCGTGCGTTGCAGATGATGCGTGCGACTTCATAAGCGCGCGCCACCGTCAGAATGCTCGCACCCGTGTCCGCCTGGGCACGTTTGACGAATGCCGGACCCATGCGATTAACGATGTCGTTCGCGATGAGCGTGGCGAGGATTTGCCGGCTCAGCCTGTGGACCGGGATCAGGTCTGAGTAGCGACGGCGCAGCACATCCGGGAAATAACGCTCCGGATCGATTTGCAGGAAGTCCGTCAGCGAATCGTCCGAATCGATCAGGCCATTGTACAGGTCAATCTTGGCGTAGCTCAGGACGACCGCGAGTTCGGGTCGGGTAAGGCCTTGTTTGCGGGTGCGCCGGTCCTCGATTTCGACCTCGTCCGGGAGAAACTCCAGATCGCGATCGAGTCCACCCCCGCGCTCCAGGTCCGCGATAAGGCGTGCGAGTTCCTCAAGACGATCGGCCGACAACATCTCACTCATGCTGATGGCCTGCGTCTGCAGATAGTTGTTACGCAGTACCAGGTTGGCGACATCTTGGGTCATGGACGCGAGCAACTCGTTGCGTTTCTGACGCGGCATGTTTTTCTGCTTCGTAACCAGGCTCAGCAGAATCTTGATATTGACCTCGCGGTCGGAGCTGTCAACGCCACCGGAGTTGTCGATAAAGTCGGTGTTAATGCGACCGCCATTGAGGCTAAATTCGACGCGAGCTCGCTGGGTCAATCCAAGGTTGCCGCCTTCGCCGATGACCTTGCAACGCAGTTCATCGGCATTCACTCGGAGGGCATCATTGCTGCGATCGCCGACGTCCGAGTGGCCCTCACTGCTGGCTTTAACGTATGTCCCAATACCGCCGTTCCACAGCAGGTCGACCCTCATCTTCAGGATGGCCTGGATGAGATCGTCGGGTTGTATCGAAGTTTCCTCGATGTCGAGCATTGCCCTGGCTTCCGGGCTTAGCCGAATCGTCTTGGCCTGGCGCGAAAAGACTCCGCCACCTTTGGAGATCAGCTTCTCGTTGTAGTCGTCCCAGGTAGAACCCGCTTTGCGAAACAGGCGTTTGCGTTCTTTGTAACTCACCGCCATGTCCGGCGAAGGGTCGAGAAAGATGCGGCGATGGTTGAACGCCGCGAGCAGCTGGATCTTCTTCGACAACAACATGCCGTTGCCGAATACATCGCCGCTCATGTCACCAATTCCGGAAACCGTAAATGGGTCGGTTTGTGTGTTCAGGCCCTGCTCGTGGAAGTGTCGTTTGACCGCTTCCCAGGCACCTTTCGCCGTGATGCCCATGACCTTGTGGTCATAGCCCGCAGAGCCACCCGAGGCGAACGCATCATCGAGCCAGAACCCATACTCGGCGGACAGGCCGTTCGCAATATCGGAAAACGTTGCCGTGCCCTTGTCGGCCGCAACAACCAGGTAGGGGTCATCACCGTCACGACGGATGATGCGATCGGGTGTAACGACGACGTCGTCCACAACATTGTCAGTTACGTCAAGCAGGCCTCGAATGAGCGTCTTGTAGCAATGCAC
>JAHEGH010000110.1 GCA_024639825.1 Gammaproteobacteria bacterium | reverse complement strand
TTCGTATTTCCATCGCATGCCGAGAACTTTCCACTCGTGCTCCTCGAGGCGATGGCGGCCGGCATGGCGGTCATAACGACCAACCAGACCGGTTGTATCGAGGTCGTTGGTGACGCCGCATTGTGCGTACAAGCCGGTGATGAGGGCGGTATCCGAAATGCGTTGATCGAGTTGACCGGAAATGATTCCCTGCGAGCGGAGCTGGGTGCGGCTGCGCGCCAAAGGGTTGAACAGCATTTCAGCTGGCAGACCGTTGCCAGGAAACACCTCGATGTGTTCGAGACATTGTTGGCGGACCAGTCCCGACCAGTGGCCGATACCGGGCGGAGCAAGACTTGAAGGTCTGCCTGATATCCAACCAGATCGCGGCCTGGGGCAAGATTGGCGGATTCGGAACGGCGACCCGTGCGCTCGGGGCCGGGCTAGCGAAACGAGGCATCGATGTATCGGCGGTCGTAGTCCGGCGGCCGGAAAACGGCCAGAAGAAGGTCGAGATGCTTGACGGCATCACCGTTTATGGCGCGGGGAGTTTCGAAACCCTTACATCGGGCAAGATCTTTCGGCAGATCGACGCGGACATCTATCAGTCTCAGGAGCCAACCATCGCAAGTTATCTTGCGCAGCGCAGTATGCCTGACCGTGTCCACGTTGTGACATGCCGTGATCCCCGAGACTGGCGCGAGCACATGGTCGAGCTGAGGCATACCAACCTGAAGCGCCGCGTGATGTTCCCGGCCACGTGGTACTACGAAGCGAGCCCCTGGGTTAAGCGGTCGGTCCGGCAGGCGGACATCGTGCTCATGCCGGCGCCCAGTGCCTTGACGCCCAGAATCAAGCGTCTTTACGGCGCAGAAGTGTCCCCTCAGTTCGTGCCTTACCCGGTGGACCTGCCGCCGCAGACGCCCGTCAAATCGGAAACACCAATGGCCCTGTTCGTTGGCCGATTCGACCACAGGAAGCGCATGGAGCGCTTTTTCGAGCTGGCCGAGAAATTTCCCGAGTGCAATTTCGTCGCCGTTGGCGAGGCGCATGACAAGAGCTATGACGAGCACCTTCGGCACACATACGGTCACCTTCCCAACCTGGAAATGCCGGGGTTCGTGCCGCGCTTCGGCGAGCGGACCGTTGCGGATTACTACGAGAAGGCCTGGGTCCTGGTCAATACATCTGCCCGGGAAGGCCTGCCCTATACATTCATGGAGGCCGGCGCTTACGGTGTCGCGCTTCTGTCGGCGCTGAATCCGGAGGACTTCGCGTCGAGATTCGGCTACTACGTGGCGAATGATGATTTCGAGGAAGGGCTGGCGTACTTGCTCAAAGACGATCGCTGGCGGACCAAGGGTGAGCTTGCGGCGCAATACATCGCCGAGACCTGGAACGAATCGAATTGCCTGGATGAGCACATCCGTATTTATGAAGACCTCTTGCGTGAGTCGCAGCAATAGGCCTAGCCAAGTTATTGATTTCCCGTCAAATCTGTGGAATGGCCCCGGTTTCTTGACAGCATGTGCCGGCGTCCGTAAAGTGCCCGCCTCGAAGGGGCTATAGCTCAGCTGGGAGAGCGCTTGCATGGCATGCAAGAGGTCGGCGGTTCGATCCCGCCTAGCTCCACCAAGTTTTTCGACAGATCGTCCTGCGTCCCCATCGTCTAGAGGCCTAGGACACCGCCCTTTCACGGCGGTAACAGGGGTTCGAATCCCCTTGGGGACGCCATTTATATAGCTTAACTTATTGTTATTAATTTTATTTTTAACAATAGCGGCCCGTCGATTACAAACGTCAGTACCCACCTGCATTAGCGGCCGTTACCCAGGTATTCTCAGACCGGTCGAATCCAAAACCCCAATCGAACATTCGTGATCACTTTCTGATCAGCTATGACGCTGTAGCAAAATCCGCTAACATCTGAAAGGAGAGTGATAGAGAATCTACTTGATAAGATTCGATTTAACATAATAACGTCGAGCAGTTGTGTCTTCTTCGCCTTAGCTTCGAGGTGGATTCGAGCTGAAACTGCCTAAATAAACGCATCTCTCCGCAAGTTCCTGTGCGGGAATGTAAGAACGGGGTGCAAGCCATGGATCACTACCGGATTGGGAAGATCTAAGCGACAGCTTCATTATCGGCCCGATATTGACGGCCTTCGGGCGGTTGCAGTCATTCCCGTGGTCCTTTACCACGCCGGAGTACAGTTCTTCTCCGGCGGATACGTCGGCGTAGATGTTTTCTTCGTAATTTCAGGATTTCTTATAGCGGGAATTATTGCCAGGGAGATTCAGAGCGATAGATTTTCGCTTGTGAATTTCTACGAACGGCGTGCAAGACGAATATTACCGGCGCTTTTCGTTGTAATCGGAGCGACGTTAGCCGCTGGCTGGGTTATTGCCTGGCCCGACAACTATGTCGAAATTGGTGAATCGGCACTCGCAACAGTCTTCTTCAGCTCAAATTTCTACTTCTGGCAGACAACAGATTACTTTGCAACGGCAGCCGAATATCGGCCGCTTCTCCATACGTGGTCTCTGGCGGTTGAAGAGCAGTTCTATATCTTCTTTCCTCTATTGTTGATACTGATGGCGAAACTGCCGCGCTCAAGGCTGCTTGCCTCCTTGGTTGCGATATTTGTGATTTCCGTGACCATGAGCGTAGCGTGGACCGTTACCGCTCCGGGAGCTGCATTTTACTTGGCTCCTGTGCGGGCGTGGGAGTTGCTTGTTGGCGTCTTCCTCGCGCTGAGCATTTTTCAAAGTTGGTCTAGTAGCCTCCTCAGAGAAACTGCATCGATAGCCGGTTTAGCGCTCATCTTCGGGTCAGTCGTCGCATTCGACAGCACAACTCCTTTCCCCGGGCTCGCCGCGATGGCACCTTGTATTGGCACGGCATTAATTATTCAGTCAGGTCGAGGCGGCGGACCCCCGACACTGGTATTTCGAATCTTGTCTAAAAAAGGGCTCGTCTTTTTTGGGCTGATTTCATATTCACTGTATCTATGGCACTGGCCAATACTCGCGTTTTCGAGGCAATGGTTAGGAACTACCCATCTTCCGGGTGCGTGGTCTCTTGCCTGCATAATTACCTCAGTCATCCTGGCGGCCATTTCATGGCAGTTTGTTGAGCGCCCGTTCAGGTCGAAGACGACATTTTCGAGAGAGGGTGTTTTTCTATTCTCTGGAGTTGGCGCTGTGGTGCTGGTCTGCCTTGGAGTCCCCGTCTTAGCTGCCGGTGGTATGCCACATCGCTTCTCGCCTCCGGTACTCGACGCGCTGGCCGGGGCTCAGGATATGGAAGAAGATCGCCGAGGATGTATGGGGCCGAGAAGTGCCGGTGATTTTTGCGTTATCGGTGCCAAGGATGCTGATGCTTCGGCAATGCTGTTGGGCGATTCACATGCGGCGGCGCTAATGTCCGCTGTGAGTCACGTCCTCGAAGTGCGTGGAAAGTCTGGTTATCTGGCTTCACAAAGAGCTTGTCCACCATTACTTGGTGTCCATCGTATCGGATCCGGATCGTCTGAAGAGTGTGTCCGCTTTATTGATTCAACCCTAGAGTTCATAGCAACAAATAGAGACGCTCTGCAAACTGTGTTTCTTGTCGCCCGATGGCCCCTGAATGCGCGCGGACAACGTGCGCCCGGCGAGGACGGAGGTGATGTAAGACTGGCCCTGAATTCGGGTGGGGACGATCTGGAGAATGCCCAAATCGTCGAACAGGGCTTGAATGCGCTTGTGCGACGGATTACAGATATGGGTATCCATGTCATCATCCTGGGCGGAGTGCCGGAGATCGGTTGGGAAGTGCCAAATACCGTGGCTTTGGTAACGCAACGCGGCGGTGAACTGCCTCGCCCACCGACGATCGATGACATTTCTGCCCAGCACGCCAGTGCTGATAAAATCCTTAGAACTGTATCTCAGTCAAATAGCCTGGTGTCATATGTGCCAATTGCAGAAATGCTTTGTACGCCGATGTGTCAGGTTCTCGATGGAAGCAAGCCCTTGTATGTGGATGATGATCACCTGTCGAAGTATGGGGCCAGCGAAATACTTGGTCCAAAACTAGATGAGAAATTTGACAGGAAATTGGCCCTCGTCGTTGCAAAATAGACTCGATTTCACGCTTGATCCGTGGAGGTTGGAATGTGGTATTTCGGCCTTCCTCCGGTCACAGTCCAGAAGTGTCATCGGTACCGGGGAAGTCCATTCTGGCCGGTTCGATATAGGCGATCAGGACTTCGCGTAAGCTGTTATTTTCGATTCCAAGTGCTGTGGTTATGTCTACACACTGCCGTTTGCCGAAAAAAGTGTGACACAGTTCTCGTTAATTCCGGCAAAAAGTGTGACACAGTCCGCGATACCGGTGGCTATCCAGTCGACTGACTCAGAATTTGTATTAGCGCATAATTCAGTGGATAGCCGGGTCAGACCATATGGGAGTTCAAGACGGTGATTACGCGTACAATACTTATATCGATAATGTCTCTGGCCATCGCGGCTTGTGGCAGTAGCAGCGGCGGCGACAGCACCAGTCCTACGCCACCGAACAGAGCCCCGATCGCCAATGCGGGTCCGGACCAGTCGGGCATATCTCCAGGCGCTACCGTAACCCTGGACGGTTCCGGCTCGTCCGATGCGGATGGTGATCCGCTGACGTATGCGTGGACACTGACAACGGTTCCGGCCGGCAGCGCGGCGGCGCTCAGCGATGCCGCGGCGGTTGCTCCAACATTTGTTGCCGACGTTGCCGGCAGTTACGTGGCTGAACTGGTGGTCAACGACGGCACCGTAGATAGTGCACCGGCCAGCGTGACAATCACAGTCGAGGCGGCGCCTGGTAACCAGGCCCCGATCGCCGATGCGGGTCCGGACCAGTCGGGCATCTCCCCGGGGGCTACGGTGACCCTGGACGGTTCCGGTTCGTCGGATCCGGACGGTGATGCGCTGACGTATGCGTGGACACTGACAACGATTCCGGCAGGCAGTGCGGCGGCGCTCAGCGATGCCGCGGCGGTTGCTCCAACATTTGTTGCCGACGTTGCCGGCAGTTACGTGGCTGAACTGGTGGTCAACGATGGCACCGTCGACAGTGCGCCGGACACGGTCACGATTACGGTCGATAATGTGGCTCCGATCGCAGATGCTGGCCCGGATCAGTCGGGCATAGCTGAGGGCGCTACGGTAACCCTGGACGGTTCCGGTTCATCTGATCCGGGCGGTGATGATCTGACGTATGCGTGGACACTGACCTCGGTTCCTGATGGCAGCACGGCGGTACTCAGTGATCCCGCGGTGGTCGGACCGACTTTCGTTGCCGACCTCAAGGGCAACTATGTGGCCGAACTCGTGGTCAACGACGGCACGGTCGACAGTGCGCCAGACACGGTGACTGTAACCGTCGGAGTTCACGCCTACTGGACGATGGAAGAAGGAGCCGGGCTAACGACTGCGGATACCGTAGGTGACAGTGACGGCACCCTTGTTGACGCAACCTGGACCACCGGTGTCAGCGGTAACGGTCTGGACTTCAATGGTACCAGTGCCCATGTCATCATCGACAACACTCCTGACCTGGAGATCACGGGCACAGAAATCACGCTGATGGCCTGGATTTATCCTCGCGACGGCAGCGTTGACATGAATCCGGGAACACCTGACGGCTCGAGAGCAATTTCGAAACGGACTGACGCCGGTGGAAATGAAGTCTATGCCTTGAAGCTCGAAGACTACCGCCTGTGTTTCAGGCTGGCCCCCGAGACCTCATGTCAGTATTCGGATCATCTCCTCGTGCTCAACGAATGGGTACACGTCGCGATGATTTATGACGGAGTCGATAAGCGGATTTATGTCAATGGCGTTCTTGATGACTCGGGTCCGGAAGCCAGGACTGCTCCAATCCAAGCTTCAGGCAGGGCGGTGTTCCTGGGCATGCGCGAAGAGGAAGGGCGTAACTTTAACGGTGTGCTCGACGAAGTTCAGATCTATGATCGAGCCTTGAGCGCTGCAGAGGTGCAGGCAATTCACGGAGCGATTACGCCACCGCTGCCTGGGCCGGGGCTCAGGTTTACCAACATAACCGAGACTGCGGGAACAGGAGGCCCTCGCACCGGCGCGCGTGGAATCATGTTTGCTGAAGTCAACAACGACTCGCTACCGGATTACTACCTGACCAACATCCTGGAGGGTTCGGTCAAACGTGAGTACTACTTCGAAAACAGCAATGGAGACACCTTTGCCGAACTGGCTGTGGAGCGAGGTATAGACGATGCGGACGGAAGCTACGGTGCCGTATGGGCGGACCTCGACAACGACGGCGACTACGACCTTTTCAACGGTACTACGTGGGATGCCGCGAATCCGGGCCCCGGTTTCCCGACTAACAACAATGTCTATGAAAATGATGGCAACGCGTCGGGCTCTTTTACCGAGGTAACTTCGGCCGACATCCTGGCGACTGCGACCGAGACACGGGGAGTAACCGCCTTCGACATGGATAACGACGGCGATCTCGACCTGTACGGCGTATCGGGCGGCAATACTCCCGGCGCCAACGAAGCGTACCTGAACCCACTCATTGACGGAGGTGTAGGAGGTGTAGCATTCGCGTTCACTTCACACGCGGACGTTGCTCTGACCACGGCAGATGCCAAGAACGGTGTGACTGATGCCGATTATGACAATGATGGTGATATCGACATTCTCGCGGCTAATACGACGGGTGAATTCGTTATTCTGCAGAATGACGGCACTGGCACGTTCACGCAGATTGTGCCGTCTACTCTCGGCTTCAATCACCCTGCCGGAACGGGTATCACGCCGGCGGACATCGATAATGACGGTGACCTGGACCTGCTCCTGACGGCCCAGAATCTGCAGAGCTATCTGTACACGCGGGAGGGCAATGGTAGCTATATTCTCCACCAGACCTTCGATAACGGCTGGATGGGCAGCTTTGCCGACCTGGATAATGATGGCGACCTGGATCTGGTCTTTTCGGGGGACTATCGAAGCTACCTGAACGATGGCAATGGCACTTTCGGGTTCGGGCAGTCTTTGCCGGTCTTCGACGTAGTTGACGCTCGTGCTATCGCATTCGCGGACATCGACAGTGATGGTGATCTCGACTTCGCAATCGGCGGCAAGGGCGATGATACCGACCCGGACGGCAGGAGCGTGCTCATTCGCAATGACATCGATGCCGCAGCCGGCAATTGGCT
>JAHEGH010000039.1 GCA_024639825.1 Gammaproteobacteria bacterium | reverse complement strand
AGAACCTGACAGGGTCCCGGTGGTTATTGGGGTCAGTAACGCGACCGGAATCAAAATGCAGCCCTACCGCGGGATCAAGAAGATCTGCGGCATAGAAGCACCCGACGAGTACCTTTATGAATGGCCAGAGCTGGGCACCGCCCTGATCGACGAGACGACCATGCGTCGCCTGAATAGTGACGTCCGAGGCGTGCTGGACCTGGAGCCGGAAGCAATCCGCAAACGAAACGCTGAGCGTGCTCCTCACAGCAACTACATCGACTCCTGGGGCAGCGGGCAGTTCGAGATCACGCCCGGGGAGTGGTTTCCCGGCGTCCACCCGCTGAAGGATGCCCGAACGCGGGAAGAACTCGAGACCTACCCCGACTGGCCCGACATGAGCGATCCAAGTCGCGTTGCTCATGTCCGTGAGACGGCCAGACTGCTGGCCGAGGAAAACGAGTACGCCATCCTGGCCACCCCGTGGCTACTGTTTCCTTTCGAACGGGCCTACGCCATGCAGGGCATGGAGACTTTCCTGCTCAATATGGCGATGGATGGCGATTTCGCCCGTGCACTGATGGAGCGGATTGCGCTGTACTGCAAACAGCTGATGGGCCACTTTCTGGACGAGCTTGGCGACAATGTCGATATCATCAAGATCGGCGACGATCTTGGTACCCAGGAAAGCCTGATGATTTCGCCCAAGATGTATCGTGAACTGCTTAAACCCATTCACGCCGACTTCATTAGTCTCATCAAGTCCAAAACAAAGGCCAAGGTGTTATTTCATTCCGATGGCGACGTGGCGCCGCTCATCGATGACTTCGTCGAGATTGGTGTCGATATCCTCAACCCCATCCAGACGTCGGCCGGCACCATGTCCGACCTCCCTGCCCTCAAGAAACGTCACGGCAAGAATATCGTTTTTTGCGGTGGTATCGACAGCCATCGAGTCCTCCCGTTCGGGACGCCCGCAGACGTCCGCGAAGAAGTCCGAAGAGTCATCGATATTCTCGGTCCCGGCGGTGGTTACATGCTCGGCGCGGTGCATACCGTCATGAACGATGTGCCACCCGAGAACGTCCTCGCCATGGTCGATGCGGTGGAGGAATTCGGCTGCTACTAGTCAGCGTTATGCGATAACCTGGATGCAGAGTGTCAGCAGCCAGCCCGGCACGATACCCAGTGCCAGTACGGCAATCGAATTAAGGCTCAGGACAAGGCGCGTTTCTGTGCTTGCCTGAAGTACGGCCTGGTCTTCATTCTGCTCGAAATACATGTACCAGATGACTCTCAGGTAGTAGTAAGCGCCGATCACAGACGCCAGCACCATCATCACGGCCAGTCCGGTGCCCCCAATCTCCAGAACCGCACTGATGACATACAGTTTCGACAGGAAACCGACGAACGGCGGCACGCCGGCCATCGAGAACATCAGGAACAGCATCATCAACGCAAACCAGGGGCTGCGCGCGTTCAGGCCCTTGAAGTCACTCAGGAGCTCGGCATCATACCCTCGCCTGCTAAGCAGGATGACGATGCCGAATGCGCCTGCAGCTGCCACCACGTAGGTCAGCGTGTAAAAGAGCGCCGCCGCATAACCCTCCTGTGTGCCTGTGTAGACTGCCAGCAAGATGAACCCGACGTGCGAAATCGTCGAGTAACCCAGCATGCGTTTGATATTGGTCTGCGCTATGGCAATGAAATTACCCGCGAGAATGGACAGCACGGCGATAAACATGATCATCGTGCTCCATGTTTCGTGCAAACCGCCAAGACCATCCACCAACACGCGGAACAGCAATGCGAGTGCCGCCAGCTTGGGTGCGGTCGCCAGGTACACCGTCACCGGGGTGCGGGCACCCTGGTATACGTCCGGTAGCCACATGTGGAACGGCACAGCCCCAAATTTGAACGCGATACCAACGATCAGGAATGCGAGGCCAAACCACAGCGGCAGGTTATTCAAACTTGGATCGGCACTAATCGCCGCAGCAATTTCGTGAAACTGCAGCGAGCCTGTAACGCCATAGACCCAGCTGATGCCATAGAGCAACGCACCCGACGCGATAGCGCCCAGCACGAAGTATTTCATTGCCGATTCGGCCGACGTCACGTTGTGGCGGTCGATAGCGACCAGCGCGTACATCGACAGTGCCAACGTCTCGAGGCCGAGATACATCGGCAGCAGGCTGTTGGCCGACATCATGATCATCATACCCAACAGACCGAACAGGCCCAGCAGGTAGTACTCACCCTTGTGCAGGTCATTGGCTCGCAGGTAGTCGCGTGCATACAGGAACGACACACCCACCAATGCGACAGCACCAAGCTTCAGGACCTGTGACAGCGGATCACTGACATAAGCACCGTAGAAGACCACCGTTCTTGCCTCAGGCGCGGTCGCATACAGCGCGACGCCAGTGACAAGTAGTGACGCCATACTCAGCCAGAACGTGATGACGCGGTTCTCGTTCTCTACAAACAGGTCCGCAATCATCACCACGCAGATTAGACCCAGGAGGGTCATCTCCGGTGCGGCTGCCATGTAATCCATCAAATTCATATCAAGACCTGTCAGAGCTTCGACTGGGCGATCTGCTGCATGAGCTGTTCGATCGTCGTGTTCATCATGTCAACCAGCGGCGCAGGCCACAGTCCCACCAGCAGCACACTGGCAGCCAGAATCGCCAGCACGATGAACTCGCGTGCGTTCAGATCCGTGAGTTTAGCGACGTTGTCGTTGGCCACCTCGCCGTAGAGCACCCGCTTCACCATCCACAATGTGTAGGCAGCGCCGAGAATCAGCGTCGTCGCCGCAAGGAACGCGAACCAGAAGTTTGCCTTGAAGCTGGCAATGATGACCATGAACTCTCCCACGAAGCCCGACGTCCCCGGCAGGCCCGCGTTTGCCATGGAGAACAGCACCATGAAGGCCGCAAAGACGGGCATCGTATTAGCCACACCACCATAGTCGGCAATCTGGCGGCTGTGCATACGGTCGTACATCACGCCAACGCACAGGAACATCGCGCCCGAAATCAGACCATGCGAGATCATTTGTACCATGGCGCCGGTCATGCCGAGACCCGCCCCGGTGTCCGCGGCGATCGACCACAACAGGAACATGCCCAGTGTCACGAAACCCATGTGCGCGATCGACGAATACGCAATGAGCTTCTTCATGTCTTTTTGCATGAGTGCGACGAAGCCGATGTACACAACCGCAATCAGCGACAGCGCGATCATGAGGCCCGAAAAATACGCACTGCCGTCCGGCACGATTGGCAGCGACAGGCGCACGAAACCGTAGCCGCCCATCTTCAACATGATCGCGGCCAGGATGACGGAACCACCGGTCGGTGCCTCCACGTGGGCATCGGGTAACCAGGTGTGCACCGGCCACATTGGCACCTTGACCGCGAAGGCGATCAGGAATGCGAGGAAGATCAGCTTCTGCGCCGTCATTCCGATGGATACATTCATAAAGCCAAAGAGATCAAAACCACCGGTCTGCAGATACAGGTAGATGAATGCGACCAGCATCAGTACCGAACCGAGGAACGTGTACAGGAAGAACTTGAGCGTTGCGTAAATACGGCGCTCACCACCCCAAATGCCGATGATCAGGAACATCGGGATGAGCATGGCCTCCCAGAACACGTAGAACAGCAGGCCATCGAGCGCACTGAACACGCCAATCATCAGGCCCTCAAGAATCAGGAATGCTGCGAAATACTGGGCCGGCCGACTCTTGATCGAATCCCACCCTGCGATGACCACGAGTGGCGTGATAAACGTCGTCAGCAGGATCAACGGCGCAGAAATACCGTCAACACCCACGTAGTACCAGACGTTGAACGCCTCTACCCATGGGGCCCGCTCGACAAACTGCATCCCCGGCTCAGCATTATCGAATGCGAGGTAAAGGGCGACGCTGGCCATAAACGTGATCGTCGTGAATGCGAGTGCTGCGATGCGCATTAACTTCGCCTGGGGCGATTGGGTGTCGCTGCCATCGCCAATAACGAGCAACCCGAGGCCACCGACAATCGGGAACCAGATCAGAAAACTCAGTAAGTAGTTCGCGAGCACCGTCTTACCTCAGCCAGATGAGCCAGCCGAGCAACATCGTCAGGCCAATAATCATTGCGAAAGCATAGGTATAGAGATACCCGGTCTGGATCTGGCGCATCACGCCGGCCAGTCGGCCGACAGCCTTGGCGGTGCCATTCACCAGGATCCCGTCGATAATGAGCTCATCACCCTTCTGCCAGAGGAACTTTCCGAGATTGCGACCGCCTGCGGCGAAGCCCTTGATGTAGAGGTCGTCGAAGTAGTACTTGCGATCGAGCAGGTTGTAGAGTGGCAACACCTTGCCCTTGATCGTCGCTGGTATGTCCGGCCGTTTCAGATACAGGAACCAGGCGACCCACACGCCCGAAGCTGCAAGCCAGAATACCGGCGTCTGCCACGCATGCATCAGCAGACCCAGGCTGCCATGCCATGCCTCGCCCATGTGCGCGAGGACGTCATGCGCCGACTGAACCTGAATAGCGTCACCGAAGTAGTCGCCGAAAAGCACCGGGCCGACTGTGAACCAGCCGATCACGGCTGACGGAATGGCCAGCAGGATCAGCGGTACCGTCACCACTGCCGGCGTCTCATGCAGATGTGACTTCGTTTCCGCATCCATGCGTTCCTTGCCATGGAATACGAGGAAGAACATGCGGAACGAATACAGGGCCGTGACAAACACGCCAAGCAAGACGCTCAGGTACGCAATCCAGTAGGTCAGCTGGTCACCCGCTGTAGCGCCGTGATGCCAGTGCGATTCCTTCACCGCTTCGATCAGGAGATCCTTGGAGAAAAATCCTGATGAGCCCGGGAAGCCGATTAAGGCCAGCGAGCCAACCAGCGACGTCCAGTAGGTGATCGGCATGTACTTACGGATGCCGCCCATCTTGCGAATATCCTGCTCGTGATGCATCGCGATGATGACCGAGCCCGCCGCAAGGAACAGCAGCGCCTTGAAAAACGCATGCGTCATCAGGTGGAAAATCGCGGCGCTGTAAGCCGATGCACCCAGTGCGACCGTCATGTAACCAAGCTGCGACAGCGTTGAATAGGCCACCACGCGCTTGATGTCGTTCTGCACGATACCCAGCAGCCCCATGAAGAACGCCGTCACCGAACCAATAATGATGACGAAGCCGAGCGCGGCGGTTGACAGCTCAAACAGCGGCGACATGCGCGCAACCATGAAGATGCCGGCCGTGACCATCGTGGCCGCGTGGATAAGCGCGGAGATCGGCGTCGGGCCTTCCATCGAATCCGGCAGCCAGACATGCAACGGCGCTTGTGCCGACTTACCCATGGCGCCGATGAACAACAAAATACAAATGACCGTCATCGCGTTCCAGGGAGTGCCCGGCAAAACTTCAAGCGTCTGCCCCGCTACGGCGTCGGCACTGGCGAATACCGTTGCGTAGTCGAGCGAACCCGTAAACATAACGACACCCGCGATGCCGAGGATAAATCCGAAGTCGCCAACGCGGTTAACGAGAAAAGCTTTCAGGTTCGCGAAGATCGCCGTCTCTTTCTTGAACCAGAAACCGATCAGCAGGTACGACACGAGACCAACCGCTTCCCAGCCAAAGAACAGCTGCAGGAAGTTGTTGGACATGACGAGCATCAGCATCGAGAACGTGAATAACGAGATATAGCTGAAGAAACGCTGGTATCCCGGGTCTTCATGCATGTAACCAATCGTATAGATGTGGACCATCAGGGATACGAACGTTACGACACACATCATGAGTGCTGTCAGGCGATCGACAAGAAAGCCCACTTCCATCCGCAGGCCGTCTGTAACCGCCCATGTGTAGACACTGATATTCTCGGCCTCTGCACCGCCCCAGAACATATTCTTGAGGACAAGCAACGACAACGCACAGGAGATGCCTACGCCAATAATCGTGACCCAATGGGCGCCGGCACGACCGATCTTCTTGCCGGCCAGGCCAGCAATGATCGCCGCTGCAAGCGGTGCCAGTACGATTGTCAGGTAGTAGTGGTACATATCAACCCTTCAGCGTGTTGAGTTCCTGCACGGCGATCGATCGCCGATTGCGGAACAGCACAACGAGAATGGCCAGACCAATCGCCGCTTCGGCAGCTGCAACAGTCAGAATGAAAAACACAAACACCTGCCCGGTTTCGTCACCGAGAAAACGGGAAAACGCGATAAAGTTGGTATTGACGGCCAGCAACATGAGCTCGATGCACATGAGGAGCAGGATCAGGTTTTTGCGGTTGATGATGATGCCGACGATGCTCAGCACGAACAGCATCGCGGAAACCGTCAGGTAGTGGTTCAGCCCGATCATTGCTTCTTCTCCGCATCCATCTTGACCACACGGATGCGATCCTTGGCGCGCACCGCTACCTGTTTGGCAATGTTCTGCACTTTCAACCCGGGGCGTTTACGCATGGTCAAGGTAATGGCCGCGATAATGGCCAGCAACAGGATCACCGCAGCAATCTCAAAGGAATACACATGCTCGGTGTACAGCACCGCGCCGAGCGCCTCGGTATTGCTGTAGCCCTCGGGCGTTACCGCGAAGCCCGCGGTGGATTCCTCTCCCTGACCACGCAACCAGATCACATTGATTAATTCGATCGCCATAACGAGGGCGAGCGCGATCCCAAGTGGTGCGTAGCGCGTCAGTCCACGCTTCGCCGCTTCAATATCGACTTCGAGCATCATGACGACGAACAGGAACAGCACCATGACCGCACCGACATAAACAAGCACCAGCACGATAGCCAGGAACTCAGCCTCAGCCAGCAACCACAGGATCGCCGCGTTGAAAAACGTGAAGACGAGAAACATAACCGCGTGCACCGGGTTGCGTGACAGGATCACGCCCAGCGCTGCGCCGAACATGATCGCCGCGAAAACGTAAAAAAGTATGGAATGCAACATCATCTCTGCGCCCTACCGATACTTCGCATCTGCCGCTTTGTCAGCCGAGATCATCGCATCGTACTTCTCGCCAACTGCCAGCAACTTGTCTTTGGTCATGATGTTCTCGCCTGGCGCTTCCATGTGGTACTCATGAATACGCGTCTCGACAATGGCATCCACCGGACAGGCTTCCTCACAGAAGCCACAATAAATACATTTAAAAAGATCGATGTCGTAACGCGACGTACGGCGCGTACCGTCGTCACTGACGCCGGACTCGATCGTAATCGCCAATGCGGGGCAAACGGCCTCGCAAAGCTTACATGCGATACAACGCTCCTCGCCGTTCGGGTAACGACGTAACGCATGCAGCCCGCGGAAGCGCGGCGACTGCGGCGTCTTCTCTTCGGGGTATTCCAGCGTAACGCTCTTTCTAAACCAGTTGCGCTGCGTGACCGACAGGCCCTTGAGCAACTCCCACAGAGCGAATGTCTTGATGTAGCTGATTACCTGATTCATCGTCCTATCCGCCCATACCTGCCCATGGACCTACCTGGAACCAGACCATCACACCTTCGACAGCAATCCAGACGATCGTCACGGGAATAAATACTTTCCAACCCAGCCGCATGATCTGGTCGTAGCGGTAGCGAGGGAATGTCGCCCGCAGCCAGAAGAACGTGTACATGAACACGCACATCTTTATGAACAGCCAGTGCAAGCCGCCGGCGGTAAGCCAGGCAAGCCAGGAAATGTCATTGAGGAAGGTCCAGCCTTCGAAAGGTGACGCCCACCCGCCGAGAAAAAACACGGCGGTCAGCGTCGAAATAAGGATCATGTTCGCGTATTCAGCCAGGAAGAACAGCGCGAATGCGACGCCCGAGTATTCGACGTGGAAACCGGCAACAATCTCTGACTCGCCCTCCGCAACGTCAAACGGTGCGCGGTTGGTCTCAGCAACACCGGCGATCCAGTAAACGACGAACAGCGGGAACAGCGGGAGCAGGAACCACTGACTGACCCCGCCGGCCTGCGCGTTAACAATCTCGCCGATATTCAGGCTGCCAGCAGCCATGAGAACGCCGACCAGCGCGAAACCCATTGCAATCTCATAGGCGACGATTTGCGCAGCGGAGCGCATCGCACCGAGCAGTGCGTACTTCGAGTTGGTTGCCCAGCCCGCCAGGATAACGCCGTAAACACCGACCGACGTCAGTGCCAGCACGTACAGCAGGCCCGCGTTGATATCCGCGATGACAAACCAGTTGTTCATCGGAATGACTGCCCAGGCCGCCAACGCCGGAGTCAGCGACAGCAGCGGCGCAATGACAAATATGAACTTGCTCGACTGCGAAGGAACGATCACTTCCTTAAAGAGCAGTTTGAATACGTCTGCAAATGGCTGTAACAACCCGAGGGGTCCGACCCGATTTGGTCCGACCCGCGCCTGCATACTGCCGATCACCTTACGTTCGAAATACGTTGAAAACGCCACGCAGAGAATCACGCCGACGGTCAGGATCAGGATCTTGAACAGCGTAGTGCCGAGATACTGAATCATCGCCGGCAATGAGAACCAGTAGGCGACGACCGAATCAACGAAATTCGTGAAGAACTCGGGCATCAATCTCGGTCCTCACCCGCCGCCCGACGAGCCTCAGTCGTGCGCTGTAATGCCGTAGCGCGACGTACGAGACCGTCGACCGAATACAGTGGTACGTCGATATCATCGGCAGGCTGATCGGCGGATTCTGCTGTGGGAGCGGCTTCAGCTGTGGGAGCGGCTTCAGCCGCGAATGGGTTCGGGCCTGAAGGCCCTCCTACAGGCCCTCCTACAGGCTCTCCCACATCGCCAATGCTCTCCCGGCACTCGGCGAGCACATCCTCACTCGTCACGTAGTCGAAGCCATCAGCGTCAACGAGGTTGCCAAGAACGCGCAACACTTTCCATGCCGGCCGTGCCTCGCCAACCGGATTAGCCACACCGGAGAAACTCTGCCACCTGCCCTCAACGTTGACGTAGGTACCCGACGTTTCCGCGAAGGTACCAATCGGCAATAACAGGTCGGCCGCCTCGAGCAGCGCGTCCGACACGAACGGTGTCAGTGCAACAACGAATTCCTGCTGTGCAAGCTTCTCGACCGCGTCATCCGCTGCATGGAAATCCGCGTCTGGCTCAACATTAAGAAGCAGCGTGGCATTCAGTGCGGAGTCAAGCATGGCGCCTGCATGCAGGCCGTCACCTTTCTGCGGCAACACACCTGCCAGACTCAGACCGGCGCTATTGGCACCGGGTGAAAGCGTACCGAGCTTGGCACCCGTCCTCGTCGCAATTCCCGCGGCCAGCGCGCGAACCGCACTAAATGCACGGTGCCTTCCGGCAATATTGCCCATCAACACCAGCGCATTCGTCGCTTTCTCGAGCTTCTCGACGACGGGCTTTATCGCATCGCCAGAGAGCAACTGGACCAACCCGGCGCCGGACACATAATTATCGACGTCGAAAAAGTACTCGTGTTCTTCACTGCTCACGAAATTCACACTGGCACCGGCAAGCGCTGCTTTGCGAAGCCGGTGCGCGAGGATCGGCGCTTCCTGGCGGATGTGCGATCCAATAACAACGATGACATCCTGTTTTTCGATATCAGCAATACTGCAGCCCAGCCAGGGGAACGCAGGATCGTTGTCCTCATCGGAGAAATCCCGCCGCTCGATGCGGTGATCCAGATTCGACGTGCCCAGATGCTGCGCGAGGCGGGCCAGCAAATGGCCCTCCTCAACGGTCGCACTGGGCGATGCGAGCAGGCCAAGCGTGTCCGCGTCCTTGAGCCCAGCAGCGGCGGCTTCGAGCGCCTCTTCCCAGTCGATATCGCGCCACTCGCCACTTTCCTTGATGCGAGGCCGCGCAAGGCGATCGGCAGAGTAAATTGCCTCATAACTGAAGCGATCGCGATCCGCCAGCCACGACTCGTTAATGGCTTCATTACTCCGCGGAACGATACGTTTGACCGTACCACGCAGAACGTGGGCGTACATATTCGAACCAACACAATCGTGGGGGGCGACGGTTTCACGCCGCATCATCTCCCAGGCACGAGCACTGTAGCGATAAGGCTTGTTGTTCAGAGCACCAACCGGACACAGGTCGATAATGTTGGCCGACAGTTCGTGGTCGATGTTTTGTTCGACATAGGTCGAGATAACAACATTCTCGCCGCGCAGGGTTGTGCCAAGTTGTGGCTTGCCCTGAATCTCTTCACCGAAACGGACGCATCGCGTGCAGTGAATGCAGCGTGTCATGTCGGTTGAGACCAGAGGACCGATGTCTTTGTCTTTAACAACCCGCTTGCCGTCGTTGTAGCGCGATACGTCGCGCCCGTAACCCATCGCAAGGTCCTGCAGTTCGCACTCACCGCCCTGGTCGCAGATTGGGCAGTCCAATGGATGGTTGATCAGCAGAAATTCCATCGTCGCTTTTTGCGCTGCAATAGCACGCGGCGACTTGGTGAAGATCTTCATGCCCTCGTTGACTGGCTGGGCGCAGGCTGGAATTGGCTTCGGCGCACCTTCGATGTCAACCAGGCACATCCGACAGTTCGCGGCGACGCTGAGTTTTTCGTGGTAACAGAAGCGCGGCACATAGGCACCGATCTGATCCGTCACCTCGATAATCATCTGCCCGGGACGTGCTTCAACCGGCTTGCCGTCGACTTCAATGTTTACAATGTCGTTACTCATAGCCGCTACGCCGCCACGTCCGAAGCAGCGTCAACAATGCTGCGTCCCTTATTGCGAACCATGTATTCAAATTCGTTATAGAAATGCTTCAGGAAACTCTGCACGGGCCATGCTGCCGCATCGCCGAGGGCGCAAATCGTGTGCCCCTCGATCTTGTTGGCAACGTCGACGAGTTTTTCGAGATCCGCTTCCTCGCCTTTGCCGTCAATGATTCGTGTGAGCATGCGGTACAACCAGCCTGTACCTTCGCGGCACGGCGTGCACTGTCCGCAGGACTCCGCCATATAGAAGCGTGAGATACGGCGCAGGACCCTGACCATGCACGTAGTTTCGTCCATGACCATGACCGCACCGGTGCCAAAGGACGACCCTGCCTGCTGCAGCGAGTTGTAGTCCATGGTGCACCCCATGATGACGTCGGCCGGCATGACCTTGCACGACGACCCACCTGGGATCACCGCTTTCAGTTTGCGGCCTTTCCAGACGCCCCCGCAGACATCCTCGAGCAGCGTCTTGAAGGGAATACCCATCGGCAACTCGTAGTTACCCGGCTTCTCGACATGCCCTGACACAGAGAACTGCGCCGTACCGCCGGAGCCTTC
The DNA here is from genome assembly GCA_024639825.1 of Gammaproteobacteria bacterium. Taxonomy (GTDB): domain Bacteria; phylum Pseudomonadota; class Gammaproteobacteria; order Steroidobacterales; family Woeseiaceae; genus UBA1847. The sequence goes on along the minus strand of JAHEGH010000039.1, from coordinate 13,953 downwards.
AGGGCCCAGCTTGGCAAACCAGGCCGCGCCCTTATGCATAATCGTGGGAACGCTGGCAATACTCTGCGTGTTGTTGATCGTCGTCGGCTTGCCGTACAAGCCAAAGTTCGCCGGGAACGGCGGCTTGAAGCGCGGACGTCCCTGCTTGCCCTCGAGCGATTCGATCAGCGCCGTTTCTTCGCCGCAGATATAGGCACCCGCGCCGATGAATCCATGAATATCAATATCGATCCCGCTGCCCTGCACGTTCTTGCCAAGCAGGCCTGCCTCGTAGGCTTCCTTGACCGCTGCTTCGAAGCGCGGGAATGGCTCGTCCATAAACTCGCCACGCATGTAGTTGTAGGCAACCGTCGCACCCATCGCGTAGGCGGCAATCGCCATACCCTCGACGAGGCTGTGCGGGTTGTAGCGAAGAATTTCACGATCGTGGCAGGTGCCTGGTTCCGATTCGTCCGAATTGACAACGAGGTACTTCTGGCCGTCATAGTTTTTCGGCATGAAGCTCCACTTGAGGCCCGTCGGGAAGCCCGCGCCACCGCGACCACGCAGGCCCGATGCTTTAACTTCGTCGATGACCTCTTCAGGAGACAATTCACCGGCGAGAATCCTGCGCCAGGCCTTGTAGCCATCGTGCTTCTCGTACGTGGCCATCGTCCACGATTCGGGGGAACCAAAGGTACTGAAACAAACGAGATTCTGTTCGATGGCCATCAGTCGAGCCCGTCCAAAATATCGTCGACCATTTCGTTGCTCAGGTTTTCGAAATACTTGTGATTGACCTGCATGGCCGGCGCGCCGCAACAGGCGGCAATACACTCTTCCTCGCGCTTGAGGAAGATCCTGCCATCATTGGTGCTTTCACCCAGCTTGATACCGAGCTTATGCTCAACATGCTCGACGAGGTCGTCGGCGCCACGCAGCATGCACGCCACGTTGGTGCAGATGGACACTTCATTACGCCCAACCGGCTTCGTCTGGAACATCGAGTAGAACGTTGCGACTTCATAGACCTGGATCGTCGGCAGATCCAGGTAGTCTGCAACTGCGTTCATCTGTTCTGCGGTCAGGAACCCCTTGTTCTCGTGCTGCACCAGGTGCAGTGCACGAATAACTGCGGAACGCTGCTTATCAGCTGGAAAACGCGTCTTCCAATCGTCAATCTTGTCCCTGACGTGAGCGGAGAGTTCATAACTCATCGATCAACCTCACCGAACACGATGTCCTGTGTGCCGATGACGGCAACAACATCGGCAAGCATATGTCCTTCCACCATTTCCGACATGGCCGACAGATGCGCGAAGCCGGGAGCACGAATCTTCAAGCGATAAGGCTTGTTGGCGCCGTCAGACAGGATATAGATGCCGAACTCGCCCTTCGGGTGTTCGACGGCAGCGTACGCCTCGCCTTCAGGAACGCAGTAGCCCTCCGTAAACAACTTGAAGTGATGAATGAGCGATTCCATATCGTCTTTCATCTCGACGCGTGTCGGCGGCGTTACCTTGTGATCATCAGCAATCACCGGACCCGGATTCTCCCGTAGCCAGGCAATACACTGCTTGATAATACGGTTCGACTGCCGCATCTCTTCGACACGAACGAGATAGCGGTCGTAGCAGTCACCGTTGACGCCTACGGGTATATCGAAGTCCACGCGATCGTAGACATCGTATGGCTGCTTTTTACGCAGGTCCCATTCGACACCCGAGCCTCGCAACATCGGGCCCGAGAAGCCGAGCTGCATCGCCCGATCGGGCGAGACGACGCCGATATTAACCGTGCGCTGCTTCCAGATTCGATTGTCCGTAAGCAGGGTTTCATATTCATCAACGCAACCCGGGAAGCGGTCGCAGAACGCATCGATAAAGTCCAGCAGCGACCCTTCGCGAATCGAGTTCATGCGATCAAGTTCCTTCTTGCTGCGGAACTTCGACTCCTGGTATTTCGGCATGGCGTCCGGCAGATCGCGATACACGCCGCCAGGACGATAATAGGTTGCATGCATACGCGTACCCGAGACAGCCTCATAGCTGTCCATCAGGTCCTCACGCTCGCGGAAGCAATACAGAAACATTGTCATCGCACCGATATCGAGACCATGCGCACCCAGCCACATCAGGTGGTTCAGGATTCGTGTGATCTCGTCAAACATGACGCGGATGTACTGAGCCCTTTCCGGCACCTGCACACCAAGCAGCTTTTCGATCGCCATCACATAGGCATGTTCATTACACATCATCGACACGTAGTCGAGACGGTCCATGTAGCCGATGCTCTGGTTGAAGGGTTTTGATTCGGCAAGCTTCTCGGTTGCGCGATGCAACAGGCCGACATGCGGATCCGCTTTCTGAATGGTCTCGCCTTCAATCTCGAGCACGAGACGAAGGACGCCATGCGCCGCAGGATGCTGCGGGCCGAAGTTCATCGTATAGCTCTGAATCTCAGCCATCGTTGACATCCTTGAGGTCGGCCTCATAGCGGTTGTCATCGCGAATGACGCGAGGCACCAGCGTGCGCGGCTCGATGCTTACGGGTTTGTAAACGACGCGACCTTCGTCTGCGTCGTAACTCACTTCCACGTTACCCATCAACGGGAAGTCCTTGCGGAACGGGTGTCCGATGAAACCATAGTCGGTCAGGATGCGACGCAAATCGGGATGCCCTTCAAACAGGATGCCGAAGAGGTCAAACGCCTCGCGCTCGAACCAGTTAGCGCCGTTCCAGATATCGACAACCGATTTGATGATAGGTGGATTACTCGTACCCGTGAAGACTCGCAGACGCATTCGAAAATTGTGCTGCAAGGACAACAGGTGATAGACGACCGCGAAGCGATTCGGCTCGAACTCATCGGCCTCGTCGAGAATGACCGGCTGGCGCTCGACACCGCGGCTAAAACCTGTGTCAGTTGCCGCGTTCGTCGTCCACTCGTCGCTGCCGTAGTTGAGGTAGTCAACGCCGCACACGTCCATGAGCATCTCGAAGCCGAACGCTCCTTCATTGCGGAGCGCTGTTGCAACCTCGATCAGGTCGTCCTTGTCGAGCTCGTAAGTCAGCTCTCCACAGGTCGACGGTACCCGGTGCATTTGCTCGCCGAAGCGCTCGTGGATTCGAGCAGCCAATGTGTCGTAGCGTTCACTCATTATTTATAGGCTTATCTGGCTATTGTGCTCGTACGTCGAATCTTGTTTTGTAACTGGATCAAACCGTAGATCAGGGCTTCGGCCGTGGGCGGGCAGCCTGGGACGTAGACATCTACCGGCACCACTCGATCACAGCCCCTGACGACGGCATAGGAATAATGGTAATAGCCACCACCGTTCGCGCAGGAACCCATTGAGACAACCCAGCGAGGCTCAGGCATTTGGTCGTAAACCTTCCGCAGCGGCGCGGCCATCTTGTTAGTCAGCGTACCTGCCACGATCATGCAATCGGATTGACGCGGGCTCGGGCGGAAAATAATGCCGAAACGGTCGAGGTCGTAGCGCGCTGCGCCGGCCTGCATCATCTCAACCGCGCAACAGGCAAGGCCGAAGGTCATCGGCCAGAGTGAGCCGGTACGCGCCCAATTCATAACCGAATCGACATTCGTAACAACAAAGCCTTTTTTTTGCAGGCTGCCGCCGGCTGCTTCAGCACCCGTTGTCTCTTCTGCGGCCGCCTGAGGTTCTGCTAATCCCACTCCAGCGCCCCTTTCTTCCATTCATAAATGAAACCGACCACCAGAATAGTCAGGAATAACGCCATCGAAAGCAGACCAAACTTACCCACAGCGTCGAGCGAAACGGCCCACGGGAACAGGAATGCGATCTCAAGATCGAAAATGATGAACAGGATTGCGACGAGGTAATAGCGGACATCGAACTTCATTCGCGAATCGTCGAAGGCCTCGAAACCGCACTCGTAGGGAGACAATTTTTCTGCGTCTTTCTGGCCGTTGCCGATCAGGAAGCCCAGGATCAGCAGCAGTACGCCAATTCCTGTTGCAACACCCAGAAAAACCAGAATGGGAAAATATTCTTGTAGCATGTCTACTCAAACGATTACGTGCCCGAATCAGCGCGCGATTGTAGCAGTCTCTGAATGTCCGGACATACCCCAAATTCGGCCTGACCGGACTTCCCATACGAAAACCGGCCTGCACGAAGCAGACCGGTTTGTTATTTGGTGCTCTGGGCGAGACTCGAACTCGCACGGCTTGCGCCACTGCCCCCTCAAGACAGCGTGTCTACCAATTCCACCACCAGAGCAGATTGAGCGTTAGTTTACTCCTGATCGCTGGCTGGATCTTCCTCCAGCGCTGGCAGGTCAGCGGCATCCTCAACGAGGTCTTCTGCGGCCTCAAGGGCTGGCAGATCATCCGACACCGGCATCTCATCACTGAGTGCAGGAACCTCTTCCGTCGAGGTCTCTACAATTGGCGCGTCCTCGAGCAGGCTGGCCGGAGCCGTGCCTGTCTGGCTGCTGAGATATGCCAGAGTCAGGCTGCTGATGAAGAATGCTGTCGCACATACAGCCGTCGCCCGGGAAAAGAAGCTGCTGGATCCGCGTGCACCGAATACCGTGCCTGACGCGCCAGCACCGAACGCCGCACCGGCGTCCGCGCCCTTACCGCGCTGCAACAGTACGAGCACGATGATCAACAAGGCGATCAGCGTGTGTGCAATCAGTACAGCTTTTTGAATCGTGTCCATTTAATAATCAACTCATTAATTAATTTTGGGCTGCCGCCGCGGCGATCGCCAGAAAGTCTTTTGCTTTTAGCGACGCGCCGCCTATCAGGCCGCCGTCGATGTCCGGCTTGGCCAACAGGCCAGCCGCATTTTCACCCTTCATGCTGCCGCCGTACAGTATCTGTACACCGCCAGCGATATCTGCATTCAGTGCCTCGAGCCGGCCGCGAATGTGGCGGTGCACATCCTGCGCCTGTTCGGGGCTTGCCGTCATGCCTGTACCAATCGCCCAGACCGGTTCATACGCAATCACAGCTGTCGCAAACGCATCAATTCCTGCGACATCGAGAACCGCATCGAGCTGCTCGTCGATAACGCTTTCTGTCGTACCGGCCTCACGCTCTTCGAGCGTTTCACCGACGCACAGGATCGGCGTAATGCCAGCCGCTTGCGCCGCCTGAAACTTCGCAGCGACCTGGGCGCTCGTCTCGCCATACAACGAACGGCGCTCGGAATGACCAACAATCGCATAAGTACAGCCAAGGTCAGCCAGCATGCCGGGTGCCACTTCGCCGGTAAAAGCCCCTTTTTCGTGCTCCGAGACGTTCTGTGAGCCAACGCTGACAGCCGATCCTTCAGCCTGCGCCACAACTGACGCCAGATACGGATAAGGCGGGCAAACCAGCAGACTGAAACCACTGCCGTCGGGAACGCCCGCGATGATCCCGGCAACCAGTTCCGCGTTAGCGGCGCTGCTGCCATTCATTTTCCAGTTTCCGGCAACCAGAATGTCACGCATATCGGTGTTTCCGCAGGCTTAAAAGGCGCGCAAGGATACCGGGCGAAGCCCCGCAAATCAACGCATTATTGGGTTTCAGGCCGCGGCTTCGGCCACGATCAAGGCCAGACGCTTTGCCAGGGAAACCACTTGATCCGCGTCCTGGCCTTCCACCATGACCCGAATCACCGGTTCTGTGCCCGAAGCGCGCAGGACCACGCGACCCTTGTCGGCCAATTCGCCCTCCGCCACCGCAACCGCGTCCTGGATCGCCGTTGACTCATCCGGGTTCATCCGCCGCTCGGTGCGCACGTTGACCATAGTTTGCGGGTACTTGGGCATGCCGGCTACCAGCTCGGAAAGCGGCTTGCCCGTACGCTTCATGATGGCCATTATCTGGAGCGCACTGATAAGGCCGTCGCCTGTGGTGGTTCTATCAAGAACCAGCATGTGCCCGGAGGTTTCTCCCCCGATGATGCCACCTGTGCCGCGCAGCATCTCGAGTACATAGCGGTCACCGACCGCCGCTCGTCTGAAATCGATGTCCATTGCCAGCAGCGCGTGTTCAAGACCCAGGTTGCTCATTACGGTGCCGACGACAGGACCAACCAAACTACCATTATTCTTGCGATCCGTTGCGAGGACATAGAGCAACTGATCGCCATCGATCAGCTTGCCTGTTTCATCAACCATAACGACACGATCGCCATCGCCATCGAGCGCCACACCGACATCGCCTTTCACGGCCGGCACTGTCAGCTGCAAGAGCTCGGGCTCCATTGAGCCGCAGCCGGCGTTAATGTTTTTGCCATTTGGCGAGCAGCCGATCGGGATAACCTCGGCCCCCAGATTGCCAAGCGCTCTTGGTCCTACCTTATAACCGGCGCCGTTCGCGCCATCGAAGACAACCTTCATACCCTCCAGGTTGATGCCGTCGGGCATGCTGGCCGCACAGAAATCCTGGTAGCGAATGCGCGCCGTATCGATACGCTTAGCCTTACCCAGCTGATGCGACTCGAGCGTAATTGCCGGGTTCTTAAGGTGTTCCTCGATTTTCATTTCGATGTCGTCTGTCAACTTTGAGCCGGAACGATCGAAAAACTTGATGCCGTTGTCGAAGAAGGCGTTGTGCGATGCACTGATAACAACGCCGAGATCGGCGTCAAATTCCTGGGTCAGTCGGGCAATACCGGGCGTCGGTAGCGGACCGAGCAAAAGAACGTCAGCGCCAGCCGCGACAAATCCTGCCTCGAGGGCGGACTCGAACATATAGCCAGACAGACGCGTGTCCTTGCCGATCACCACGGTGCCTCCCTGGGGAACCAGCACCTGGGCCGCCGCACTGGCAAGCCGCATCGCGAAATCCGCGGTCATTGGATCCCGGCCAACTGTTCCCCGAATACCATCCGTACCGAAAAAGTTTTTGCTCATTAGCTGTTCTCTGGCGCTATGCGCCTGCCTCAATAACTGCTTGCGCAACTTTTAATGCATCAACCGTTGCCGCCACGTCATGAGCACGCACAATATCAGCGCCCTTCATGACCGCCACAACAGCAGCTGCGACGCTGGCCGGCATGCGTTCGTCTAACTCACGGTTGGTCAATTCGCCCAAGGTCGACTTTCTCGACACGCCGACGAGTATGGGCCGGTTGCGGACGCGTAATTGTCGCAGATTTGCCAGCAACTCGACATTGTGGCGGTGCGTCTTGCCGAAACCAAAGCCGGGATCGACGATCAGCAATTCCTCTCCCAGACCCGCTGCAACACAGGCGGCAACGCGCTTTTCGAGGAATTCCGCGACATCCGCCACGATATCGTCATATTCAGGATTCTCCTGCATCGTGCGCGGCTCGCCGCGCATGTGCATCAGGCAAACCGGCACCTGCAGCTCGACGGCCGCCTGCAGGGCGCCCTCACCCCGCAACGCAAACACATCGTTAATAAGCGATGCACCCGCTGAGACAGCCTCACGCATGACATCCGCTTTGCTGGTATCGATGGATATCGGGATATCGGTGACAGACCTGACAGCCTCGATAACAGGAATGACCCGGTCCAGCTCCTCCTGAATATCAACGCTCCCTGCGCCCGGTCGCGTGGATTCGCCGCCAATGTCGATGATGGCGGCGCCACCCTCGGCCATCGTGGCCGCCTGGCGCAATGCAATATTGGGGTTGTCGAAATGCCCGCCGTCCGAGAAAGAATCCGGCGTTACATTAAGGATGCCCATGACGGCTGGCGCCGCGATTTGTAAAGGGCCCAGATTCAACATCGCTGGCGGGGACTGGCTAGTGCTCGCTTGCCGGTCCGCCGATCTGGCCGGTCAAGTCCGACTCCGCCGTGGCGGACCCATCGTCAGGACCAGTGGGATCCGTTGTGTCGTCCCAGTCCTCTGGTGGCCGCGGTTCACGGCCTTCCATGATGTCCTTGATCTGGACCTCACCGATCGTCTCGTATTTCACCAGCGCCTTGGCCATCGAGTGCAGTTTTTCGGCATTCGCCTCGAGCAGGTTCTTCGCCCGCTCATAGTTAGAGTCAATGATCCGCCTTACTTCCTCGTCGATGGCATGAGCAGTGTCGTCTGACACCTGCTTGTGCTGTGTCACCGAGCGGCCCAGGAATACTTCACCGTCGTCTTCGCTGTACGTCAGCGGACCCAGGCGGTCTGAGAGGCCCCACTTCGTGACCATGTTGCGAGCGATTTCGGTCGCGCGTTCGATGTCATTCGAGGCGCCGGTCGTCACACCGTCCATGCCGTTGATCATTTCTTCCGCGATTCGACCGCCAAAGAGGCTGGAAATGCTGCTCTCAAGGCGTTGCCGCGACATGCTGTAACGGTCTTCCTCAGGCAGGTACATCGTCACACCCAGTGCCCTGCCACGCGGGATAATCGTGACCTTGTAAACAGGATCATGCTCGGGAACCAGGTAACCGATAATGGCGTGGCCGGCCTCGTGATAGGCCGTATTGAGCTTTTCTTTCTCGCTCATGACCATCGAGCGCCTTTCGGCACCCATCATGATCTTGTCCTTCGCCTGCTCGAACTCTTCCATACTCACGACGCGTTTATTGCCGCGCGCCGCAAACAACGCCGCCTCATTCACAAGATTCGCAAGATCGGCACCCGAGAACCCGGGCGTGCCACGCGCGATCAAGCCCGGCTGAACATCGTCGGACAGCGGCACCTTCCGCATGTGCACTTTCAGGATCTGCTCGCGGCCGCGTACATCGGGGAGCGGCACCACAACCTGCCGGTCAAAACGACCCGGGCGCAGTAGCGCGGGGTCGAGGACGTCAGGACGGTTGGTCGCAGCGATGACAATGATGCCCTCACTGCCTTCGAACCCGTCCATCTCCACCAGCATCTGGTTGAGCGTCTGCTCGCGCTCGTCGTGCCCACCACCGAGACCGGCGCCGCGGTGGCGACCGACGGCGTCGAGCTCGTCAATGAAGATGATGCACGGCGCCTGTTTCTTGGCCTGCTCGAACATATCGCGCACTCGCGATGCGCCCACGCCGACAAACATCTCTACGAAGTCGGAACCCGAAATCGAGAAGAACGGGACCTTGGCTTCACCGGCGATAGCTTTGGCTAACAGCGTCTTACCCGTACCCGGCGGCCCGACCATGAGAACGCCCTTGGGGATTTTGCCACCCAGCCGCTGGAACTTGCTCGGATCCTTGAGGAACTCCACGACTTCCGAGACTTCGGCCTTCGCTTCCTCAACACCCGCCACATCAGCAAACGTAATGCCGACCTGGTCTTCGCCGAGGAGCCGCGCTTTGCTCTTGCCAAAGGACATGGCGCCGCGACCACCCCCGCCGCCCTGCATCTGGCGCATGAAGTAAATCCATACGCCGATCAGCAGCAGGATCGGGAAGGAACTGATGAGGAGCTGTCCAAGCAGGCTTTGCTTCTGCGGCTCGGCTGCAGAGATCTTCACGTCCTGCTTCATTAACTCCCCGATGAGTACGGTGTTATCCGTCTCAGGGTTAATGGTGTAGAACTGCAAAGTATCCGAGCTGCCATAACGGATCTGCTGGCCGTCAAAGACGACCTCAGATACCTTCCCACCGCGCAGCTGCGCCTGGAATTCGGAGTAATCCGTCTTCTGGGGCTGGCCCGGATTGACGGTGGATAGGCCCTGCACCACCGACAGTAAGACGACGATGATGACGATAAAGACGAGTACGTTTTTGGTTAAATCATTCACAGTTCAGACGCTACTACAAAGAGAAATTTCTCGCTACCAAATAGACCTCACGGCTACCGGCACGCGAGGCCTCGGGTTTAATGACTCTCACACGCTTAAAAGAGTTCCGCGTATCGCGAACGAATTCGTCGAAACCCTCTCCCTGGAAAACCTTGCAAACAAAGCCCCCGCCAGGTTTGAGGACTTTGCGTGCCATATCCAGCGCCAGTTCCACGAGATACATGGAGCGCGGCTGGTCAACGGCCTTGGTTCCGCTAATATTGGGGGCCATATCGCTCAATACAAGGTCGGCACCCGCGTCCCCCACTAATTCGAGCAATTGCCCGAATACCTCATCGTCAAGAAAGTCACCCTGCACGAATTCGACTTCCGGCAGCGCATCCATGGCAAGCAGGTCTACCGCTACAATGCGCGCCTTGCCGTTGAGTTTCTCGGTTATGTATTGGCTCCAGCTTCCCGGAGCCGAGCCCAGATCGACACAGACCATGCCAGGCTTTAGCAGGCGTTCTTTCTGGTCGATCTGCTCCAGTTTGAAAACCGCACGTGACCGCCAGCCTTCCTTGCGGGCTCGCTGCACGTAGGGGTCTTTCTCCTGGCGTTCCCGCCAGCTGCTACTGGATCGTCTCGGTTTGCTCATAAATGCCAGTCATCCTGCTACACTTCGCGCCCATGAATCTCAGCGAACCCCAGAAAAAGTACCTGCGCGGCCTCGGCCATCAGCTCAAGCCACTGATCATCGTCGGCGATGCGGGCCTCAGTGAGTCAGTGCTTGCCGAATACGAATCCACGCTCGACCACCATGAACTCATCAAGGTCCGCGTGCGTGTCGGTGACCGGGACACGCGCGATGCCATCATAGAGAAGCTCTGCAACGACAGTGCAGCGATCCTGATCCAGCGCGTCGGTAATGTCGCGCTGTTATTTCGACAGAATCTGAAGAAAAAACCCGAGAAACGTATCCGGGTCCCGTCCCGGTAAGTCCTACTCGTACCTTACTTCCAGCACTTCGAAGGTCTTCAGGCCGTCCGGCGCCTGGAACTCGATCTCGTCGCCTTCGTTCTTGCCGATCAGCGCGCGTGCTATCGGCGAAGTAAACGAGATCATGCCCTGCTTGATATCCGCTTCATCTTCGCCAACGATCTTGTAAGTGATTTCCTTGTCCGAAGCTTCATCAAGAATCACCACCGTTGAGCCGAAGATAATCTTGCCGCGTGCGTCGATAGCAGTGACGTCAATGACCTGCACATGCGACAGCTTGCCTTCGATATCCTTGATACGTGCTTCGATGAAGCCTTGCTGCTCTTTTGCAGCGTGGTACTCGGCATTTTCCTTGAGATCGCCGTGCGCGCGAGCCTCGGCAATCGCCTTGATCACGGCCGGGCGGTCTCCACTCTTAAGCTTCTTCAGCTCTGCCGTCAGCAGCTCGTGGCCGCGCGCTGTCATTGGAACCTTACTCACGCCACTACCTCGTTATGCAAATCCTGCAGGCGATTGACGTCGCCGTCATCAAGGTGCTCGATGGCTCTGCACGTCGCTACGGCTGCACCGAGCGTCGTGTAATAAGTTACAGCCTTGCGAACTGCCTCAGCACGAATCGAATGTGACTCGTTGATTGCCTGCTTCCCTTCGGTGGTATTGACGATCAGGTCAATCTCACCGTTCTTGATCATATCCACGATGTGCGGACGACCTTCGCGAACCTTGTTCGCTCGACGGCATGATACACCAGCCTTCGCCAGCGTCTTGGCAGTGCCGTGAGTGGCGACCAGGTCAAATCCCATGTCGGTCAGGAGTTTCGCCAGCTCGACAACGCCACCCTTGTCACGCTCGCGGACACTCAACAGCGCCGCGCCACCGCGCGGCAGGATCACTCCCGACGCCAGCTGGGCTTTCGCATAGGCCTCGCCGAATGAACGTCCCACGCCCATCACTTCGCCCGTGGACTTCATTTCCGGACCGAGGATCGGATCGGCCCCCGGGAACTTGATGAACGGGAAAACGGCTTCCTTCACCGAGAAGTACTCCGGGATGCGCTGATTAACATAACCCTGCGCCGCAAGGGACTCCCCGACCATGACCTTGGCCGCAATCTTTGCCAGCGGCACGCCGATAGCCTTCGATACAAACGGCGCTGTGCGCGACGCACGTGGATTCACTTCAAGCAGGTAGACAACGTTCCCCTGGATTGCAAACTGGGTATTCATCAGGCCTACGACCTTAAGGCCCTTGGCGAGCTTAACCACCTGTTCTTCCAGAATTTTCTGGATCTCGGGCGTCAGGCTGAATGGCGGTAACGAGCACCCCGAGTCGCCGGAGTGAACCCCCGCCTGCTCGATGTGTTCCATAACACCGCCGATAAATACTCGCTCGCCGTCACAAATGCAGTCAACGTCGACTTCGGTTGCCAGATCGAGGAATCGATCCAGCAGGACAGGACTGTCGTTCGATACGTGAATAGCGGCGTCCATATAAGCAGCCAGATCTTCATCGCTATGGACGATTTCCATCGCGCGGCCGCCAAGAACATAGGACGGCCGCACCACGAGCGGATAGCCGACTTCCGAACCCAGCACGAGCGCCTGCTGCTTGTTGGTCGCCGTCCTGTTAGGGGGCTGCTTGAGCCCAAGGCCCTGCACGATCTTCTGGAAACGCTCACGGTCCTCCGCAAGATCAATAGAGTCCGGCGATGTGCCTATGATCGGCGCCCCCGCCGCTTCGAGGTCGCGGGCCAGTTTCAGTGGCGTCTGCCCGCCATACTGCACAATGACCCCTTTCGGCTTTTCCTTCTCGATAATCTCCATGACGTCTTCGAACGTCAGTGATTCGAAGTACAGGCGATCCGAGGTGTCATAGTCGGTGGACACGGTCTCGGGGTTGCAGTTGACCATGATGGTCTCGTATCCGGACTCCTTGAGTGCCAGCGCCGCATGCACGCAGCAGTAGTCGAACTCGATACCCTGCCCGATTCGATTGGGCCCACCGCCAAGAATCATAATCTTCGCGTTATCGGTTGGCTCGGCCTCGCACTCTTCGTCGTAGGTCGAGTACATGTACGCCGTTGTGGTCGAAAATTCCGCGGCGCAGGTATCAACCCGCTTGTAGACCGGTCGGACCCCCATTTCAATGCGCCGACGTCGAACGGCCGCTTCGGCGCAGCCAATGAGCTCCGAAATTCGTGCATCCGAAAAGCCCTTGCGCTTGATTGCGCGCATCAGGCGTTCGTTGAGACCGGGCAAACCCGACTCACGAATGTCGTTTTCAATATTGACGAGATCGGCAATCTGTACGAGGAACCAGGGGTCGATCCCCGTGACGTTGGCGACATCCTCATAGGAATAACCGTGACGCAGCGCATCAGCTACATACAGGATGCGCTCCGGCCCCGGGATACGCAGCTCCTGCCGCAGATTGTCGCGATCCAGGTCAGTAGCAATCGGCCCGCAAACTTCGTTCAGGCCGTTAATACCGGTCTCCAGGCCACGCAGCGCCTTCTGCAGCGACTCCTGGAAGTTACGCCCGATAGCCATCACCTCACCGACCGACTTCATCTGCGTTGTCAGGCGGTTATTCGCGCCGGGGAATTTTTCGAACGTAAAGCGCGGTATCTTGGTGACGACGTAGTCAATGGCTGGCTCAAACGACGCGGGTGTAAGACCACCCGTGATGTCGTTCTTGAGCTCATCCAGCGTGTAGCCGACAGCGAGCTTGGCGGCAACCTTGGCTATCGGGAATCCGGTCGCCTTTGACGCCAGCGCCGACGAGCGTGAAACGCGCGGGTTCATTTCGATGATCAACACGCGCCCGGTGTTGGGGCAGATAGCGAACTGCACATTCGATCCGCCGGTCTCGACCCCAATCTTGCGCAGCACATCGATGGATGCATTGCGCAGCCGCTGGTATTCCTTGTCGGTAAGCGTTTGCGCCGGTGCGACGGTGATAGAGTCACCGGTGTGCACGCCCATCGGGTCAAAATTCTCAATCGCACAAACAATGATGCAGTTATCGTTGCGGTCGCGAACGACCTCCATCTCGAATTCTTTCCAGCCGATAACTGACTCTTCGATCAGCACTTCAGTTGTTGGCGACATCTCAAGGCCGTGCGTGATAATGCGCTCGAACTCTTCCCTGTTGTAGGCGATTCCGCCACCCGTGCCACCCAGTGTGAACGACGGACGGATGATCGTCGGAAAACCGATGGCCTTTTGTTTTTCGAGCGCTTCCTCAAGCGAATGCGCGATGTCAGCACGCGGGCTCTCAAGACCGATCTCGCTCATGGCCTTCCGGAACAAGT
>JAHEGH010000038.1:19973-25381 GCA_024639825.1 Gammaproteobacteria bacterium | reverse complement strand
AATTTCCGTCCAGCATATGTAATACCTACCGATGCAACAATTACCGCCACATAGGTCAATATCGCCCAGAATACGATAGCGGGTATAGTTTCCAAGACGACGCCAACTTGTTCCAGAACACGATAAAACTCGAACAGTAGATATCCATGCAGAAAATAGATCGCAAAAGCGTATTTGCCGAGTACATCAAGCCACTGGGGTACTATGGTTATGCTGCGTTCAAACCACAGCAATACAAGTCCTGAAATGGCAATCTTCTGAACATACCAGGCCGATTCGGTAACTCGAACTACGCCCAATACCGGATCGTCCAAAGCGAAAAGTACGGTGAGCGTGGCCGTCGAACCAATTGCAATGACAACAAATAATACGACTTGTCGTTGCACGTACTCCATGGTCTGTCGGTAGTTGGCACCGACGTACATTCCGAGCATGTACGCGCCGATAAAATAGGCGTAATTTGTCCAACTGATATCCGGCCATACGCGTGAGATGACCAACGGCGACATCATTATTGCCACATTAATCCACTTGGCATTATCAGTCTCGAGCAGTTTGGCGAGTATGGGTGTTGCCACGTAGAGAGCCATGAGAACAGGTATGTACCACAGAGCAAAAATCGCATTACCCGTGAGCAGGTTGCTACCGACAAACTGAAGAAACTCCACTACAGTGCCGTCGAAAACGACTAAGCCCCCATCGGGGGTCCAATGTCGCCAGCTATATAGGGCGGTAAAAAAAAGATATGGCGTGAATACATACGCAAACTTCGACTGAAAAAATCTGGCGTACCCTCGTTCGTGCAAGATCATTGAGAATAGAATGCCGGAGATAAATGCGAAATAAAGGGTCGCATCGTGAAATAGAATACCGTTCGCCCACTCGAAAATCGTGAGGGCCGATTTAGCTGGATTCTCCATGGTGCCAGCCAGGTAGAAGATAAAGCCGAACGCATGAATGACCACGATATTCAGGATTGCGAACCCACGAAACGCATGTATGGGCTGATTAAATTGTCTTTTTGTCGTCATTCCCTGACTTCTTTATTTTATGAGGAAGGCGAAGCTGGTCTTTCGACAGCCTCAAGCCTGCTTTGGGTTAGTAGCCGACAGTTTACCGCACTTGGCGTGACTGTCTGCTATGCGAGGTATTCCAGTCGCTCGTTCATCATCCTGGTGACCGTCGCCTGTCGGCCAGAACCAGCCGACGGCCAGGAGCGGTCACTCAGACTATCGATGAAGAACCTAGCGTACGGTACAAGTAAGTAGAAATGGGATTGTGAGCAATTATGTAGCTTATTGACTCGGATTACGTTGCCACCAAACATGCAAAATTAACGCGAGAATCGCGCCAAACAGAGCGCCTCTGGGCATTGCCCAGAAAAGTGAAGTTATTGACGGTTGACTTCCATCCATCACCAAACGCAGGCCAAGTACAAGAACCCAGGCAAAGAAACCGGCGAAAAAACCCACAAGCGCGAAGCGAGCGACTAGCGCCCAGCGAGACAACGTGCGGTACGTCGACAAACTGGCCATGTTCGACCTCCATCACATAAATCGGGAAGAATTCCGATCGGCCGTTTTGGGTCTGTAGCCTGCATTCTACCCCATTGCTGTCGAACGGCCGTTTTGTCTGCAATATCCTCCGCTCTGTAGTTAGAGCCTAGGTGTTGCATCGACCGATTGAAGTCAGCAGGGTAAAGCGTTCGTTGGGAGGCCCCAACCAAAGGAGCCTCGGATAATGCAAACAAAAAGGGCGCCACAAGGGCGCCCTTTCCACTTGTTTGGTGGTGATGGGTGGAATTGAACCACCGACCTACGGGTTATGAGTCCGTCGCTCTAACCATCTGAGCTACATCACCGTAATTTCATCGTGACCTGAAGGGCCAGCGAGGGCCGCAGATTGTCCCGATGCCGCCCCCCACTGTCAAGATATTGTACGCTGCGACGGCCTGTTCCGGTACAGTCCCGCCATGAGCTTCGTCTACACTCTCGAGATGCTGGGTACCGCTGCATTTGCCGTCAGCGGTGCCCTCGCCGCCTCACGCAAACGCATGGATATCTTTGGTTTCTGCGTGCTGGCGCTGATGCCAGCCGTGGGTGGCGGCACGATCCGTGACATCATCATCGACCGTGTCCCGGTCTTCTGGGTGAACGACAACCGCTACGTTGCTGTTGCGATCATCGCAGCGCTCATTGTGTTTTTTGCGCCGCACCGGCGGCCTGGTATCCGCCGCGAGGTACTGATCTGGGCCGACGCGCTGGGCCTCGCATTATTTGCCACGCTGGGCACGGAAATATGTCTGGACTACAACACGGGTCCGCTCGTGGCTGTGATGCTCGGTGTTACGACCGCAGTGACGGGCGGCATGATCCGGGACGTCATCTGCAATGAGATTCCACTGATCCTGTCACGCGAGATTTACGCGACCGCAGCTTTCGCCGCCAGCCTGGCCTACGTTCTCGCAGACCGACTGGCATTGAGTGACAACGTGGCACTGATTGCCGGCGTGCTTACCGGGCTTGCGGTCCGCGGCCTGGCAATTCGCTACAACTGGTCACTGCCGTCATTTGGTTCTAGCCGATAGAGCAGCTCATATCCTGGCCGCAGCAAAGCGGCGACTTGATCTTGCCGTGGCCGTTCGGGCAGGACGAAATCTGAACTTCCTTGCCTTCGCCAACTTCCAGCGTGCCGTTCTCAAGCGGCGCATCGCATTTGCCGCAAGTCGCATTGACGCTCATTCCACATTTTTCACATTCGTATGTAGCCATGTCTTCCTCTACCGTTGTTTAGAGATTAGTGACAGTCACCTACTGAGATTAGTGACAGTCACCTTTCTGTGCAGGTGACTGTCCCCCCCGTCTTCGGATCATACATTGAAACGGAAATGCATGACGTCGCCTTCCTGCACGATGTATTCCTTGCCCTCGAGACGCAGGCGCCCCGCTTCCTTGGCTCCGCTTTCTCCGCCCAGAGTCACGTAGTCGTCATAGGCGATCGTCTCGGCGCGGATGAAGCCCTTCTCGAAATCCGTGTGAATCTCTCCGGCAGCCTGCGGTGCCGTTGCGCCCACCTTCGTAGTCCATGCCCGCACTTCCTTCTCACCCGCTGTGAAGAACGTCTGCAGCCCAAGCAAATTATAACCATGACGAATAACACGGTTCAGGCCCGGCTCCTTGGCACCCAGATCTTCGAGGAACACCGCCTTGTCTTCTTCGTCGAGTACGGCAATCTCAGCCTCGATCGCAGCACAAATCGCGACGACCTCGGCACCCTCGCTCGCAGCGTATTCCTCGACTGCCTTCAGGTGCGGGTTATCGACGAAGCCGTTTTCATCAACGTTCGCCACATACATAACCGGCTTGGCGGTGATCAGGTGGACGCTCTTCAAAATCAGCTTCTGCAAGTCCGTCTTTTCCAACGAGCGAATTGGCAGCCCTTGATCGAGGTGCGCCTTGATGCCGGCCAGTGCATCGCGATGCGCAATAGCATCTTTCTGCCCGGTCTTTGCGGTCCGAATCGCCTTGTCGAGCTGCTTCTCAACCGACTCAAGATCGGCAAGTGCGAGCTCCGTGTTGATCGTCTCGATATCATCGATCGGATTAATCCGGCCAGACACGTGGGTGACATCGTCGTTTTCGAAGCAACGCACGACATGAGCGATTGCATTGGTCTCACGAATGTTCGCCAGAAACTGGTTGCCGAGCCCCTCACCCTTGGACGCGCCGGCCACGAGCCCGGCGATATCGACGAATTCCATGGTCGTCGGCAAGATTTTCTGCGGCTTGACGATGTCGGCAAGTGCCTGCAGACGAAGATCCGGCACGGGAACGATACCGACATTCGGCTCGATCGTGCAGAACGGGTAGTTCTCGGCAGCAATTTCCGCCGCCGTCAGCGCGTTAAACAATGTCGACTTCCCAACGTTGGGCAGGCCGACGATTCCACAGGTAATAGCCATTATTTAGTCTTTAGTGTGTAGTTTCTTCATCGCGGCGTTTATTTCGCCGTCGACGAGTTCGGGCATGACGCCCATCGCATCGTCAATGTCGCGCTGAATCGCGTCCTCGGTTTCGCCCGAGCCGCGCTTCAGTACGTAATTCGTAACCATGTCCTTCTCGCCCGGATGACCGACACCGAGGCGCAGGCGCAGAAACTCCGCGCCGCAATGCCGAATGATATCCCGCAGGCCATTGTGGCCGCCGTGACCACCGCCCAGCTTGAGGCGCGTGGTGCCTGGCGGCAGGTCGATCTCGTCGTGGGCGACCAGCAGCTCCGCAAGCGTCAGGCGATAATAGTCGAGGACGCCACGAATCGGTCCGCCACTCTGGTTCATATAGCTCTGCGGCTTAACCAGCCAGACATCCTCACCGTGCAGGTTGATGCGGCAATAATCCGCATCAAACTTCTTCTCATACCGAAAACTGCCGCCGTACTTGCGCGCGAGCGCGTCTACGAACCAGAACCCCGCGTTGTGCAGGGTTCGCTCGTATTTTTCCCCGGGATTACCGAGGCCGGCGATGATGCGAATCGGTTTGGACATGGCGTGGCAATGGTAAACGAATTGTTAAACAAAAAGACCGCCAGGCGGCGGTCTTTTCGCAAAGCATTGTGAAGCCCTTAGTCGTTGTCGGTTTCGTCGCCAGCGTCGTCGGCTTCGGGAGCCTCTTCGCCTTCGACCGGTACCGCACCCGCTTCAATCTCTTCCTCATCCTCGATGACCATTTCCTTGATCACGTGGATAGAAACGACCGGGCGATCGGCCTCCTCGCCCTGCGCCAGCGCAGGGATCGATACGCCTTCCGGCAACCGGATGTCGGACATCTTGAGCATCTCATCGAGCTCGAGCTCCGAGACATCAATCTCAAGATACTCAGGCAGATGCTTCGGCAGACACACGACTTCGACGTCTGTGATCATATGAGAAATACTGCCGCCGCCGAGCTTCACGCCAGGCGCAACGTCTTCGCCGAGGAAGTGAATGGGAACCTGCATCCTGATTTCCTGGTCCGCGACAATACGCTGGAAGTCCATGTGCAGGACCTGGGCCTTGGCCGGGTGGCGCTGCACGTCTTTCAGAATGGCGGCCTGGCTTTTTTCGCCGACCTTGATGTTCAGCACGCTCGAATAGAACGACTCGTTCTCGAGTTGCTGAAGGACTCGGTTGTGGTCAAAGACCAAGGCACGGGGCGCTCGCCCTGCACCGTAGATGATTGCGGGTACTTTTCCCTGATGACGCAGGCGGCGGCTCGCACCTTTCCCCTGGTCCTCACGGATATCCGCAATCAGATCGAAATCGTCATTCATGACTATTCTCCATATCCAATTGATTTTGCTAGATTTTTTCTAGCGTTAAATGACGCGCAGGTCGCGACCAACCCACGCAAGGGCGCGCATCTTAACCGATA
>JAHEGH010000038.1:0-19873 GCA_024639825.1 Gammaproteobacteria bacterium | reverse complement strand
AGATCGAAATCGTCATTCATGACTATTCTCCATATCCAATTGATTTTGCTAGATTTTTTCTAGCGTTAAATGACGCGCAGGTCGCGACCAACCCACGCAAGGGCGCGCATCTTAACCGATACCACCTGCCAATAGAAGAGGGGACACCTGAAAGGTGTCCCCTCTTCTGCGCAAAGGTGCCTTCGGTCAGCTAGTCCACGTACAGCGATGAAACAGACTCTTCGAAGCTGATGCGGCGCATGGTTTCAGCGAGCATTTCGGCCACCGACAGCTGCCGAATCTTGTCGCAGGCGCGAGCTTCCTCATTGAGAGGAATCGTATCAGTCACGACCATCTCATCGAGATGGGAGTCTGTAATTCGCGAGACAGCCGGCCCCGAGAGGACCGGATGGGTAATGTAAGCGGCTACGCTGACTGCGCCCTCGTTTTTCAGCGCGCCGGCCGCATGGCATAGCGTACCGGCCGTATCGACCATGTCGTCGATCATTACGCAATTCTTGCCTTCAACCTCACCGATGATGTTCATCACCTCGGACTGGTTGGCGCGCGCGCGGCGTTTGTCGATGATGGCGAGATCAGCATCGCCGAGACGCTTCGCCAGCGCCCGGGCACGAACCACGCCACCGACGTCCGGCGAAACCACGACCATGTCGTCGTATTTGTGCTTCCAGACGTCCGCCAGCAGGATCGGCGACGCATACACATTGTCCACCGCGATATCGAAAAAGCCCTGAATCTGGTCGGCATGCAGGTCGACCGTCAGCACGCGGTCGACGCCGGCTGTGCCTATTAATTTTGCCACCAGCTTCGCCGTAATCGGTACGCGCGAGGCACGCGGACGACGATCCTGGCGGGCAAAACCGAAGTAAGGGATCACGGCGGTAATACGCGCTGCAGACGCTCGCCTGGCCGCATCAACCATGACCAGCAGTTCCATCAGGTTTTCCGAGGTCGGCGGACACGTCGGCTGGATAATGAACGTCTCTCGACCACGAATATTCTCGAGGATTTCGACGTGGTGTTCACCGTCAGAGAAATGCCCAACGTGGGCGCGGGCTAAGGGGATGCGGAGGTAGCGAGCGATGGCCTGTGCGAGTTGCGGATGGGCGTTGCCCGAGAAAACCGCCATTGTTCCCAGTTCCACTAGTCACTCCCTGGTTGTTGGATGGCTGGGGCGGCAGGATTCGAACCTGCGGTACACGGGATCAAAACCCGATGCCTTACCACTTGGCTACGCCCCAATTTAACCGAATTCCACGTTGCGGGCGCAATTGTGCGGTGAGGCCCGGTAGCTGTCAACGATCGAAGAATAACCAGCGGTCAATGACCATGCGCACTCGGGTATCCGGATTCGTCGCAGACAGGATGCGCGGCATTTGCTGCCCTCCGCCTTCCTGGTAGCGTGAGATCTCGACGATCCAGCCGCGCTGCTCCAGGTGGATCAGGCGCCCATCGTCATCGAGCCTCGTGATCGCCGGCTCCCCGGGATCGGGAATACCCAGGGCCCAATAACGCAGGCTGGCAATCGGGATGGTCCAGCCATAGCGCCAGCGCAGCTCAAGTTCCGCGTCCTCCAGCACCGTGGACTCACCGTCCTTATCCGTCAGAATGACGCTTCCGCCATCGCCTTCGATACGGACGGTGCCCATGCCGAGCGGTCCACCGACGGTCGCGTTGAAGGCCTCTCCTGCCTGCGCCCAGTTGAACTTGCCGTTAAAGCCATCATCTCCGGCCTTGACCGCGATCCGACCCTTGAACTCCCAGTCCTGAACGGAGCCAAGAATCTCGTTGCGCACATCCCAGCTGTCGATCGGGGGAAGATCAATACCTTGCGGTGTGGTCGCACATCCCGCCAGCACCAGCAGGACCAGTGGCAAACCGGCCCGGCGAATCTCAGGGAACATCGGTGAACAGGCGAGAACGAACGGCTTCAAGCAAAGGGCTTTCCGGGGTCTTTTCCTCAGCCTCTTCAAGACGCTTCAGCGCTTCATCTTTGCGCCCCATAGCGAACAGCGTCTCCACAATATGTGCCGCCACCTCGTGGTCCTGCATACCCTCGTAGGCACGTTCGAGTTCGCCAAGCGCTTCGTCGTATTGTCCAAGCTTGAACAAGACCCAGCCAAGGCTGTCGATGATTGCCGGGTTGTCGGGCGAGTATCGCAGCGCTTTGCGGATCAGTTTTTCGGCTTCGCGATAGCGATCGGTGCGATCGGCCAACGTGTAACCATAAGCGTTCAGCGAGAGCGCACTCTTCGGCCAGCGACGTGCCGCGTCAGCGTAGCCCTCGAGTGCTTCATCGAGCCGCCCCATGCTCAGGAGGAGCTCCGCGCGTCCCAGCGAAATTCCTTCATCGTTCGGGCGAAAATCTTTAGCCTTGTCAAACAGCTTGAGGGCATCCTCGTGTTCGTCAACCGACGCGAGTAGCTGGGCTTTAGTGACAAGGACTTCCACGGCATAGGACGGCGCAGCCCTCGCAAATTCGTCGAGTGAGGCCAACGCACCGTTCAGGTCGTCGTTGTGCTTCACCTGCAGGACTGCGGCTCGTCGCTGTGCCTCCAGCGCATTCGATCCCTCGCTAACCTCACTGAAGAATCTTATGGCTCGATCCGCCTCGTCACGGTAATCCGCAATCCGACCCAGGTAATAGAGCGCATCCATGGTGAACTGACCGCTGGCCAGCAGGTCGTGAAAATCGTCCCATGCTGCGTCCAGGTGACCCTCGTGAAAATGAATAATCGCCCCGAGCCGCAGCGCATCCAGGCGCCCGGACTGCTCGAGTTGTACCTGGTTTATCTGGCTCAGCGCGTCGTCCTCGCGCTCCACCAGGATATACAGGACCGCGAGTTCCATACGTGCGTCGGGATCCGGATCCGGGTCGTCACCAACGATGCGAGCCATGTATTCAATGGCCTCTTCGGTCTCACCGCTCGCCAGAAGCGCGCGAGCGAACAGCATTTTTGGCTTCAGGCCGTCCGGGTTGAGCTCGATCGACCGCGAGGCGCGCTTGAGCGCGTACTCATAATCGCCAGCACGCAATGCCATGGTCGCCACGGCATAGTGGGCCAGCGCTGAATCCGGGTAAGGTCGGGCGAGCGACCGCATCAAGGTGTCGGCCTTCTCGGGGTCGCCCTTATCCGACAGGTAATGCGTCAGCACGAGCAGTTTCTCGCCGGGCGGCTCCTTGCCCTGATCAAGCAGGTAAGTAAAGTGACGGCGCGCCGATTTGAGGTCCCCGGTACGAAAGCTCAGCTGGGCGAGAATGACCCGCGCGTCCGTGCTCTGGCGGTCGAGCTTGTGCCAGCGTTTGGCCGCTACCAGCGCCTCGCGGTTAAAACCGTAGGTCATGCTCATGATCGCTGCCTGGCGCGCAACATCAGCACTTTCGGTCAGTTCCGCCGCCTTACGGTACTCCTCGGCAGCTTTTCTATAGTCCTCACGCTGCAACGCCATCTCGGCCTGCAATATGTAGGCACCGACATCAGTGCTGTCGTCGTCCTGCGCCACGGCTGGACTGCTAACGGATGCGATTAGCGTCAACAGCGCCGCCGCTGCCAGCCATCGTCGAATTTCAAGCATAAATAGTCGTCCGTTTCTTACAAGCGGTCTGAAAGAGACAAGGAACTCGCCGTTCAGTTCGCTTATCATACGCACTTCGTAATTTTTGAGTGCCCGCCAGGGCCCACAACATAACGTATGCCGCTGCAAATACTCGGGCTGAACCATAACACGGCACCTGTCGAAATACGTGAGCAAGTCGCTTTCGCGGGCGACGAGGTGTCGCGTGCGCTCGAGCACCTGACGGCACTGGATGGGGTCGAGGAAGCGGTACTACTTTCAACCTGCAATCGCACCGAGTTCTACGTTATTGGCGAGGACGCGGGCCGGGAGCGGCTCAAGCAGTGGCTGCACGACGATCGGCGCTTGGGCGACAATTTCGCCGAGTCTCTTTTCGTACTCGACGATGAAGAAGCGATTCGGCACATCTTCCGGGTCGCCTGCGGACTGGACTCGATGGTGCTCGGCGAACCGCAGATCCTCGGCCAGTTGAAGGACGCGTATCGATACGCCCAGGAAGCCGACACGCTCGGAGGTAATCTTGGCCGCCTGTTTCAGCACACCTTTGCGGTCGCAAAGAAGATTCGAACAGATACGGAAATCGGGGCAAGCCCGGTGTCCGTTGCTTCCGCGGCCGTCAATCTCGCCCAACAGTTCTTTGCCGGCTTCAAGAAACACACGGCTTTGCTGGTGGGCGCAGGCGTCACAATTGAGCTCGTCGCCAAGCACCTGGTCAGCCACGACATCGGGCGCCTGTTTGTCGCTAACCGCAGCGTCGAACGTGCCCAGCACCTGGCAGGCCAGTTTGGCGGCTTTGCCCTGCCCTTGTCGGAAATTGAGGGCACATTGCCGGAAGCCGACATTCTCATTACATCGACCGCGGCAACTGAGCCGGTCATCACCAGGCAGCAGATTGCCAACGCGCTCAAGGCACGCAAGCACAAGCCGATATTTGCCTGCGACATTGCCGTCCCGCGTGACATCGAAGCAGGTGCCGGTGACCTCGACGATTTTTTCCTCTACACCATCGACGACCTCGACAAAGTCATTCTCCAGGGTCAGGGCAATCGCGAGGCGGCGGCGATAGAAGCACATCGACTTCTCGACGAAGAAATACGTCGCTATGCAGCGATCGAACGTTCCAAGCAGGTCGCACCAATTATCGCCACACTGCGGGAGAGCCACGAAGCGGTTCGCAAGCAGGTCGCCGACAAGGCGCGCAAGCGCATGGCTAAAGGTGAGTCTGCCGAAGATGCCATCGAATTTGCCACGGCTGCGTTGATGAAAAAGATGCTGCACAGGCCCAGCGTGGCCCTGCGCAAAGCTGGCGAGTCCGAGGATCACGCGTTGATCACATCGGCCCGCAAGCTGTTCGGCCTCGACGACTGATCGCCGAATGATGAAAGACTCCATACGCCTCAAGCTCGAGACGGTGCGTGATCGCTTTGAAGAGATCGCGGGCCTGCTGGCGGACCCTGATGTCATCGGGGACCAGAACCAGTTCCGCGACCTGTCCAAGGAATACGCGCGCGTCGAACCCGTAGTGCAGTCATTTCAGCGCTATGAAGGCATTCTTCAAGATATCGCTGCCGCCGAGGAAATGGCCAACGACGCCGATGCCGACGTGCGCGAAATGGGTCAGGAAGAACTGACCGGACTCCAGGAGCGCCGCGAGCAGATGTTGCTCGACCTGCAAAAGGCACTGATTCCACCCGACCCTTACGACGACAGCAACGTCTTCCTTGAGGTACGAGCCGGGACCGGTGGCGACGAAGCCGCTATTTTTGCCGGCGACCTGTTCCGGATGTATTCGAAGTACGCCGAAACATCTGGCTGGAAGATAGAGATCCTGTCAGCCCGCGAGGGTGATCATGGAGGCTACAAGGAAATCATCAGCCGCATCACTGGCAGCAGTATCTACGCAAAGCTGAAATTCGAGTCAGGGGCGCATCGCGTGCAGCGGGTGCCGGCAACGGAATCCCAGGGACGTATCCATACGTCTGCTTGCACAGTGGCTGTTCTGCCGGAGCCCGATGAAGTAGAGGCAGAGGACATCAACCCGGCGGACCTGCGCGTCGACACCTATCGAGCGTCCGGCGCCGGAGGCCAGCACGTCAACAAGACCGACTCGGCTGTACGCCTGACGCACCTGCCGACGGGTATTGTTGTCGAGTGCCAGGATGAACGCTCGCAACACAAGAATCGTGCGCGGGCCATGTCACTGCTGCAGGCGCGCCTGCTCGACCAGCAGGTATCGGCGCAGGCCAGCGAGCAGGCGGAGAAGCGCAAACTGCTGGTTGGCTCGGGCGACCGCTCGGAACGTATCCGCACGTACAACTATCCTCAGGGTCGGGTTACGGACCACCGCATCAACCTGACACTCTATAAACTCGACGAAATCCTCGAAGGTGGGCTCGATCAGGTCGTGAATCCTTTAATAAATGAGTACCAGGCCGACCAACTGGCCGCGCTGAACGATTAAAGTAAGGAAGGCGATGACCAAGACGATTGATGACCTGACGTTTTTCTCTGAGCACGAGCCCGAATTTTCGGAAGATCTGACAGCCGCCGAAAAGTGCACCCGCGGACAACCGCTGCAACGCACCTGGCACCACTTTACGAGCGCTGACGAGAAGTTCTTCGCCGGATTCTGGGAGGCCGAGCCGGGCTGCTGGAAGATCCGCTACACAGAAAACGAGTTTTGCCAAATCGTCGCCGGGAGATCGATTCTCCGTGATGCCAACGGCAACGAGCACGAACTGAATGTGGGCGATAACTTCACGATTCCTTCCGGCTTCGAGGGGGAATGGGAAGTCGTCGAAACGACGAAAAAGATTTACGTGATCTACGAGCCAGGCTGATCGAAACACGATCCGCCAAGCGCGATGGCGTTGCAGTCAGTCGTCCTGAAAGACCTCTTCAATCCTCAATCCGAACAGGCGAGCCACTTTAAACGCGAGCGGCAAGCTCGGATCGAATTTTCCCTTCTCGATCGCGTTGACCGTCTGCCGGGAAACCTCCAGCTCATGGGCCAGCTGCGCCTGGGTCCAGTCGCGCTCGGCACGAAGTACCTTCAGGCGATTTTTCATTGGTACTTCCTGCGACCAAGGAATATGCCGACCAGGTAGGTCAGGCTCAGCAGCATCACGAGGTGAGAGATTTCGGCGTCGAACGGGATCAGATTGGTGATACCCGCTGTCGAATAGGCCAGGCCAACAACCAGGCCAACACCGAGGGCAAGTGCCATCGCCTCAAGCTGAATTCTCTGCTGCAGTTCATCCAGCCCCTGCAGATGCGTCTTGTTCGCCAGGATCATCCCTGTGCCAACAATCAGGTTCGCCGCGAGAGCAAGAAGGGTCAGCGTGGAGTTCGCTTCCCAGACCAGCTGCGGCCCAAAAACCGCCACCGCCATCGTGACCAGCCAGGCGCCTGTCCAGACAGCCAGTCTCTTTGTGTTGTGTGTATTCCGCTCGGCCCAGCCGGCGTTATCGGTGCTCGACGTACTCATTAGTCTGCTCTCTTTGTCATTTTGTAAAGTGTATTTGACAAAGAGTAAGGCCAGATAAACCTAATGTCAAGCTTACTTTACTTTGAGAGCGCCTGGTCGAGGTCTTCAATCAGGTCATCAACGGCCTCGATGCCGACTGACAGTCGAATGAGCGTATCGCTGATGCCGAGCTTGGCCCGCTCTTCAGCCGGTACGCTGGCATGCGTCATGATCGCCGGGTGGTCCACGAGACTTTCAACACCGCCGAGACTCTCAGCAAGTGAAAATACCTGGCAGCGCTCGAGGAATACTCGCGCGTTGTCGAGATCACCCTTGATGAAGAAGGTCACGATGCCGCCGAACCCCGGCATCTGCTGTTTTGCCAGTGCGTGCTGCGGATGCGATGGCAGTCCGGGATAGAGCACGCTCTCAACGCGTTCGTCCTGCTCCAGCCACTCGGCAATGCGCATTGCACTCGTGCAGTGGCGTTCCATACGGACGTCGAGCGTCTTGACGCCGCGCAGCGCCAGGAAACTGTCGAACGGCCCCGCTACGGCGCCGATGGAGTTCTGCAGATACGCGAGCCGCTTTGCCAGGTGTTCCTGCCCCGTCACGACAATGCCACCCACCATGTCGGAGTGACCGTTAATGAACTTGGTTGCCGAATGCATGACGATATCGGCGCCCAGCTCCAGTGGCCGCTGCAGGTAGGGCGTCGCAAAGGTGTTATCGACGACGACCAGTGCCCCGCTCTTCTTCGCCAGCGCGGAAATCGCTTTCAGGTCGACAAGCTTGAGTAGCGGATTGGTGGGCGACTCGATCCATACCATCGCCGTGTCGTCGCGCAGTGCCGCTTCTGCTGCGTCGAGATCGCTGAGGTCGACATAACTGAATTTGACGCCGGCACTGCGCTCGCGAACGCCCGAGAACAGGCGGCGCGTCCCGCCGTACAGATCGTCCATCGCCACGATGTGGCTGCCACTATCGACAAGTTCGAGAATCGTGCCGGTTGCCGCCATGCCGGATGCGAATGCGAAACCATGTGTGCCCGATTCGAGGTCGGCTATGCAGCGCTCGTAGGCCATGCGCGTCGGATTCTGCGTCCGCGAATATTCATAGCCTTTGTGAACGCCCGGGCTTTCCTGCACATACGTCGACGTCGCATAAATTGGCGGCATGATAGCGCCCGTCGTTGGGTCAGGCTCCTGCCCGGCGTGAATCGTACGGGTTGCAAAGTTCTTTTTGTCAGCCATTTGTTGTCCTACATCTGCCGGCGCAGGTAATTGAGAACATCGGAGCGCGTGATCAGGCCCTGGAAGTCGTCGCCATCCATGATGGCCGCGTATGGCTGCACACGCAGCATTGCGACCAGGTTGTTCAGGCTTTCCGATTTGTCGAGTTTGATGAACGCCGATTCCATCGCATCCTCGACCGGCGCCGTCATCAGGTCGGGATGCCCATAGACAAACTGAATGATGGCATCTTCGGTTATAACGCCAACGAGCTTGCCGTTATCCATAACCGGAAGCTGCGAGAATCCGGCGTTGCGCAGGCGGTTGTGCGCTGTCGTCAGCACATCGGTCGGGCCGATGGTTATCGTGGCACGTTCACCGTGCAGACGACCGATCAGGTCACGCAGGTCACCGCATTGCTCGCGCTTGATGAAACCCTGATCTTCCAGCCAGAAATCGTTATACAGCTTGGAGAGGTACTTGTTGCCGGTATCGCAGGCAAATGTCACGACACGTTTTGGCTCGGTTTGCTCGCGGCAATACTTCAGCGCAGCAGCCAGCAATGTGCCCGATGACGATCCGGCCAGGATCCCTTCCTTGCGCAATAACTCACGCGCAGTGGCAAAAGACTCCGCGTCACTGATCGCGAAGGCTTTGATTACCTTGTCGAAGTTAGCGATGTCGGGAATGAAGTCCTCGCCGATGCCTTCGACAAGCCAGCTGCCGGTTTCCCCAATCTCGCCCTTGTTGATGTAGTCGGTCAGGATGGAGCCCTCAGGGTCGGCGAGGACCATGTTGACGTGCGGCGCATTTTCCTCGAGGTACTTGCCGATACCCGACACGGTGCCACTCGAACCCACGCCCAGGACAATTGCATCCAGGTCGCCGCCCATCTGCTCCAGAATTTCGGGCGCAGTTCCCATCTCGTGGGCAAGCGGGTTATCGGGATTGCCGAACTGGTTAATGAAGTAGGCGCCCTGTTCCTTAGCAATACTCGCACCAAGGTCCTGGTAATACTCGGGATGGCCCCGACCCACGTCGGATCGTGTCAGGATCACTTCGGCGCCCATCGCGCGGAGATTGAAGATCTTCTCCTGGCTCATCTTGTCGGGCAAAACGATGATTAACTTGTAGCCCTTCTGTGCAGCGACGAGCGCAAGACCAATGCCGGTGTTGCCCGCCGTGGCCTCCACAATGGTGTCGCCTGGCTTGATGTCGCCGCGCTTCTCGGCTTCCTCGATCATGGAAATGCCAATGCGATCCTTGATCGAACCGCCCGGGTTCATGAGTTCCAGCTTCAGGAAGAGCCGGCATGGCCCGGTGTCGATATGAGTAACCTCGAGCATGGGCGTCCGACCGACCATATCGAGAATATTGGAATAGACCTTCATGGGCGCATAAACTGACTTGGAAAAATTCTGGCGAGTGTACTCCAACATGAGACTCGATGCCGCAATCGCGGACGCGACACAACGGCTGTCACACATCAGTGAATCTCCTCGGCTCGATGCCGAGATCCTGCTGTGCCGAACGATCGATATGCCGCGCAGCTACCTGTTTGCGCATCCCGAGGACGAACTTGACGACCTCACCGCCGAGCGCTTCGCCAGCGTACTTGCGCGGCGGCTCGGCGGCGAACCCATGGCCTATATCATGGGGACGAAGGAATTCTGGTCCCACCAACTGTTGGTCAGCCCCGCCACGCTGGTGCCCCGTCCCGAAACGGAATTGCTGGTCGAACTCGCGTTACGCGAAATTCCCCGCAAGGCCGAATGGCAGATTATCGATCTCGGCACGGGCAGTGGAGCGATCGCCATTGCCATTGCAGGCGAACGCCGCATGTGCCAGGTGACCGGAGTCGATATCAGCGCGGATGCGCTGGCCGTAGCCCGTGAAAACGTGCGCATGCTGGCGCTCGGCAATGTTGAACTCGAGCTCGGCAGCTGGACCGAGCCGGTCCGCGAGCGCCGCTTCAATGTGATTGTCTCAAACCCGCCTTATGTGCGCAGTGATGACGAGGCACTTCGCAAGCTGCAGCATGAGCCGCAGTCGGCACTGGCCGCTGGCGAGGACGGCCTCGACGCCATACGCGCGCTGGCAGCAGAGTGCAGCGCCATTCTCGCCGACGCGGGGGTGCTGCTCATCGAGCACGGCGCCGAGCAGCCAGCTTCAGTTGCCGGTCTGCTCGAAGAGCACGGCTGGACCGATATTTACTGCCATAATGACCTTGCTGGCCTGCCGCGCGTGACAGTCGCGCGCTGGGATGGTAAATAACGGCCCTCATTTCAGATAGCGAGCCAACATGATCACGATCAAAACCAATCACGGCGACATTGGCGTCGAACTGTTCGAGGAAAAAGCCCCTATTTCCTGCGAAAACTTCCGCCAGTACGTCACCGACGGACACTTCAATGGCACGATCTTCCACCGTGTTATCCCGAATTTCATGATCCAGGGTGGTGGCATGGACACTAACCTGTCACCAAAACCCACCCGCGATCCGATCAAGAACGAGGCCGACAACGGTGAAACGAATGCCCGCGGTACGCTCGCGATGGCACGGACAGGCGTGGTTGACAGCGCCACGTCGCAGTTCTTTATTAACCTGCGCGACAATGATTTCCTTAACCACGGTACCCGCGACTTCGGTTACGCCGTGTTCGGCAAGGTCAGCAGCGGGATGGATGTGGTTGACGCCATCGCGGCTGTTAAGACAGGTAATCACGCCGGCCACCAGGACGTGCCGGTAGAGACCGTCGAAATCATCGAAGTGACGATCGACTAATGACGTGCGCGTAACGATCACTGGCTTGTTGCAGGCCGCGGCGGTCGCCACCGTCGCTTTTTCGATCGTCACCCTGCTCCCGATCGACCACTTTGCTATCCAGTTGTTCACACACTTCAGGCTGCAATACCTGCTTGTGTCACTGGGCCTGCTGTCCCTTTTCAAATACCTGGGTAGCCGTTGGTTGACGGGAGCGGTAGCGGCAAGCGCCGTGCTAAGTGCAATCGTTGTGTTGCCCTGGTATGCAGGCGAAGACGAAACGTCGAGCGACGTTGAGGTGAAGTTACTGCATGCGAACGTGTGGTCCGGCAATACGGAATATGACCGACTTCTAAGTCTCCTGGATATCGAGGCACCCGATCTCGTCATGCTGCAGGAAGTTTCGCCGGAGTGGCTGGAAGCGCTCGACGAACTCAGGGCGGACTATCCTTATTCCTACGCTGAAGCACGGGAAGGCAATTTTGGTATCGCGTTGTTCTCGCGCGTGCCCTTCAAGTCAGTCAGCCACGTCGATATTCCGCCATTTGGGTATCCGTCCATCGTTGCATCGCTCGATATCGACGGCCAGGTACTGCATTTCATCGGGACGCACCCGATGATTCCGGTCACCGGCGACTTGTACGATGCGCGTAACGAACAACTAGCCGGCGTTGCCGAGCTGCTTGGAAAGCAGGCAGAGCCGAAAATACTGGTCGGGGATCTGAACGTCAGCCAATGGGACGTCAACCTTGGACATCTGGAACAACAGGGCGGCGTCAGGAATGCCAGGAGGGGTTTCGGAATCGTGCCCACCTGGCCTGTGTTCATGCCATTCGCTATGATCCCGATCGATCACGTGCTGGTGTCCAGATCAGTGTCTGTGACTGACTTTCACAGCGGCGCGCGTTTCGGTTCTGATCATCTCCCGCTGATCGTCACATTCACTCTGTAACGACCAGCGGAAGGTCCAACAACGTCATTCAGCCTTCTGGCGAATATTGAAACGCTGCACTTCGTCCTGAGTGTTGATCGCGCAATTCGACGCGTACTCGCGAATTACGGTCTTCCCGTCTTCGCCCAGGACAATCGTCTTGATGCTCATCTTGTGGCCCGAGCCACGGCGATCTTGGGTCACCACGTTGTGGACGACTTTCGCGGCATCGTTGAAGTTCGCATGACCTGCAACCTCTGCAACACAGGTCTCTACGCTGCTCTTCGGCGCGTCAGTTGTAAACCCCGGAATGGCGTATGCAACGTTGGCCGCGAACAGGCCGATTAGTGTCAGTGAAAGTGCGATTTTGCGGTTCATCATGGTTCTATCCTCTTGTTATTAAATCAGAATACTCATTCTGTTTTGGTCAAAAAAAAGCAGGTTTCCCGGCAGGATTACATACAGAATGTTCGTTCTGTTTCGGTCAAAAAAACTCAGCCGTTGGCGCCTCGCCGCAACGAATCCAAGGTACTGTCGACGATGCTGTTCAAGGTGGATTTCGGGAACCCGGTTCGGCCGAGTACCGCCAATCCAAACATGGAGCTTGTCAGGAGCTCACCGGCCGCATCCACATCGACGTCTTTCGCGACCTCACCGCGGCCTTTGGCGGAATCCAGGCCGATGGCGAAGGCCTTCGACATGCGTTTCATGAAGCGCTGTAACACGCCACGCAGTTCCTCGTCCTGTGGGGCCAGCTCCATGGCGGTGTGGATGAACAAGCAGCCCTTGTTTTCCTCGGCGCAGCACATGTCTGCAACCCTTTCGTCAAAAATCGAACGAATGTGGTCCAGCGAGGCACCTGGCTCCAGCAAGCGCAGGAAGGACTGCTTGCCCATACCTTCGGCATACTGCTCGAGCGCCTGCTCGAACAACTCTCGTTTGTTGCCAAACGTACCGTAGAGCCCATAACGGCTAACGCCGGTCGTCCGCACGATATCCTCCATCGAGGTCTCTGAGTACCCCTTGGAGGCAAACAGATTGACGACCTGCCCCAGGGCAGTCGTCGGATCGAAGTTACGGGCTCTGTTCATAGCGAAGCAGAATAGCCGTTCTGATATGGGATGTCAATGCGCTATTTTGGCAGCAAGTCCAGAATCAGAATGATCGGTCCGGAAAGTCCGTCCGGAAGCCGATTTTCGGCATCGAATCGATTCCAGTGACTGTTGGCCACGAAATAGAAATTATCGCCGCGAACTGCGCCCAATGTGGGTTCATCGAACTCAGGAAGATTGGATGCCAGCGTTCGGCTCCCCTCTATCCCGAGACCGTCATCGCTGAGTCGAAACGCGACGACGCGATGCGGGCGAATGCCGTTCTGGATGGCAATCAACTCATTGCCGTGGCGGTACAGGCCATCGATCCCGTAGTCGGTGGTCGAGTCGGGCACAGCCAGTTTCACCGTCGATCCGCTCGCAAGTGATACGCGATACAGCCCGCCGATGTAGTCCGCCACATACAGGAATCGGCCGGACGCATCGAGCACGAGACCCTGGGGCGACCCCATCTCACCCGGATCAACGATGGCTGTATATTTCCGGGTGTCGATGTCGAATCTGTAGACGGCGCCTGACAAGCTATCGGTGGTAAAAACCGTATCGCCTTTGATGATGAGATCGCCGAGCAACTGGGAATCGGCATTTTTGGGAAGTATGGCCGAATGGGTCACAGCCCCTGTCTCGGTGTTGATGCGGAACAGCCCGGTCTTCCCTGCGTCGTCTCCAACCGCCGCCATTTGCTCAATGGCGGCGCTGGCAAACCACAGGCCCCCATCAGCGTGAAAGCGCATGCCAAACACACTCCAGTGGCCAGCCCGGTCGCTGATGATGCGGGGCTCGCCCGCTACCTTGATGAGCTGACCCTGGTGGATGCTGCCCAGGTAGGCGGTGCCGTTGGCGTCGAACGCAATCCCTTCGGGCACGAATCGATCGATATCGAGCTGCAACGCCACCTGTGCTTCGCCAACCGGTTTGTACAGCGCGTCGATGCCCTGCCGATAGGCATCCCAGCCCGGCACGTCCCGCAGCGGGCCAAACTCGTCCATCTCGTCGGCGCCGAAATCGATACCGCGGGTGAGAAGCGTATTAAGGGTATGCAACGACGCAACTGAATCGCCGCTCAGCACTTCAGCAAGCGCGAGATTAAAGAGTGCCCCGGGATAAGCGGGCCGTGCGTCAAGCGAATCCCGGGCGGCGGCGACCATGGCCTCGTAGTCCTGCGCCTCATACGCAGCGACGAGCTCCGCACGCGCATCGGCGTATTGGTCGGCGGCTGCGTGCGTCACATAGAGCAAGGTAACCACTGCCGCGACGGCGCCAATGCATCCGACGATAGCAGCCAACGCATCCCGGTTCATGCGAGCCCCTTCCTGTTATTTGTTGTCATGATACAACACGTAAGTAATACCCGTAGATTCGTTGCCGGACGCCGGGCACAGGCCTAGACTTTGCAGAACAAGCCGGACAAGAAAACAATCAAGGGGACCGTCATGCAATCCGTATCAAGAGCTGCAGTCTTCGTGGCGGCATTCGCGTTGGCAAGTCCTGTCATCCTGGCCGATGACTGCGTCGACTGTCACCGTAACGAAACGCCCAGCATTGTGAACGACTGGCAGATCAGCCGACACCAGACCGAAGCCGTAAGCTGCCGCGACTGCCACAAGGGTCGGCACGAATCAGCGGACGATGTCGCCAAACTCAAGACGGTAACGGCAGACACCTGCGCCCGGTGTCACGAAGAGCGGTTCGAGCAGTTCTCCAAAGGCAAGCATGCACTGGCGTGGGCTTCTCTCGAAGCGATGCCGACGACGCATGCTCTGCCGATGGCGCTGTCTCACGGCATGAAAGGCTGCGGCGGTTGCCACAAGCTCGGCCTCAAGGATGACACGACCGTTGCACAACTCAAGAAAGCAGGCAGCATGTTCGGCCATGCGTCGTGTGACGCCTGCCATACACGCCACACCTTCTCTGTCATCGAAGCGCAGCAACCGCAGGCGTGCCAGACCTGCCACATGGGCTTCGATCATCCGCAATGGGAAATGTGGTCAACCTCCAAGCATGGCATTCGTTACCTGCTGGCGCAGAACGGCACCCTGCCAGCGAACACACCGGCCCCAACCTGCCAGGACTGTCATATGGTCGATGGCGATCATGAGGTAAGGACTGCCTGGGGCTTTCTCGCCGTGCGCCTGCCGCTGCCCGAAGACGAGCAATGGGCGGCCGACCAGGCAACGATCCTGCAGGCACTGGGGGTCCTCGACCCGAACGGGAATCCGACCGCGCGTCTGGATGTCGTGAAAGCCGCTGACGTCGCACGTCTGACGCAGGAAGACTTTGACCGCGAGCGCAACAAGATGATCGCCGTTTGCGAGGACTGCCACTCAAAGAACTTTGCGTTGGGCGAACTCGCAAAAGCCGATGACCTGATTCGCGAAGCGGATCACCTGTTGGCTGCGGCCATCCGCGAAATCGCGTCCCTGTATGAGGAAGGCGTGTTGGAGAAACCGGAAGGATATGCCTATGCATTTCCCGATCTCCTCGCCTTCCACGATGCGCCGACGACCATCGAACAGACCTTGTTCGAGATGCACCTGAAGCATCGCATGCGGGCGTTCCAGGGCGCATTCCACGCGAACCCCGACTACGCATTGTGGTATGGCTGGAGCGAAATGGTCCGCGACCTGCAGCACATCAGGGAAGCCGCCAAAGAGCTGCGCAGGCAGGCCTCAGCCGCTCATTAGGAACCCGAAATGCCGCCGGCAGAGGCCGGCGGCGATCAGGCGGCGCTGGCCTCGTTCGGGTCGTAGCCCAGGTTCGGTGCCAGCCAGCGTTCTGCCTCTTTTACACTAAGGCCCTTGCGCTCGGCGTAAGACTCCAGCTGGTCACGGTCGATCTTCCCGACGGCAAAGTACTTCGCTTCCGGGTGGGAAAAATAGAAACCGCTGACCGCAGCTGTAGGGTACATGGCATACGAGTCCGTCAGCCTCAGTCCGATGCTTGCCTCGACGTCCAGCAAATCCCAGAGCTTGCCTTTCTCGGTGTGGTCCGGGCAGGCTGGATAGCCGGGAGCCGGGCGAATGCCGTGGTACTTCTCGGCAATCAGCTCGACGTTCGACAGGTCTTCGCCAGACGCGTAACCCCAGAATTCCCGGCGAGTACGCGCGTGCATATACTCGGCCAGCGCCTCGGCAAGGCGGTCAGCGAGCGCTTTAAGGACAATGGCGCTGTAGTCATCGTGATCCTTTTCAAATCGCTCGACATGCTCATCAATACCAATGCCCGCCGTGACAGCAAAAGCGCCAATGTAGTCGGCGTGACCGTTACCGGCTGGTGCAACATAGTCGGCAAGACACGACTGCGCATGCCCGTCTGCCTTGGCTTGCTGCTGCCGCAGGTGAACGAGACGATGCCGGACATCCTGCCGATCATTGTCTGCGTAAACCAGCACGTCATCATGGCCGTCGGTGTTCGCAGGATAGAAACCCAGCACAGCACGTGCCGTCAGCCATTTCTCGTTGATAATCCTGTCCAGCATGGTGGTGGCATCATTGAACAGTGATGTTGCGGCCTCGCCGACGATTGCGTCGTCAAGAATCTGGGGATATTTCCCGTGAAACTCCCAGGCGTTAAAGAACGGCATCCAGTCGATGTAGTCACGCAGAACAGCCAGATCGATATCATCGAAAACGCGGTTGCCGGTAAAGGTCGGCGCTGGCGCCGAATACGCAGACCAGTTGATTTCGTGCTTGCGCTGACGCGACTGTGCCAGGGACAGCTGTGGCTTCAAACGCTTTTTGTTCGCATGTTGCTCGCGACGGCGCGCATTATCCTTGCGCGTTTTCGCAACGATCTCGTCCCGCGTTCCTGGTTCGACCAGCGCCTGCGCGACCCCCACTGAGCGTGACGCGTCCTTGACATAGATGACGGGGCCCTCGTAGCGCGGCTCAATCTTCACCGCCGTATGTGCAGGTGAGGTGGTCGCCCCGCCGATCAGCAACGGCAACTCGTAGTTCAGCCGCTGCATTTCGCTGGCAACGTGAACCATCTCGTCGAGCGAGGGTGTGATCAGTCCGGAGAGGCCGATGATGTTTGCGCCTTCGCGCTCTGCAGCTTCAAGGATCTTCTCGCACGAAACCATGACGCCAAGATCGACAACCTCGAAGTTATTGCACTGCAGCACGACACCCACGATGTTCTTGCCGATATCGTGCACATCGCCTTTGACGGTTGCGAGTACGATCTTGCCGTTCGAACTCCTCTTGCCGTCTTTCTCTTCCTCGATGAATGGCACAAGGTGGCCAACCGCCTTCTTCATGACGCGCGCCGATTTTACAACCTGCGGCAGGAACATCTTGCCAGCGCCGAACAGGTCACCGACGACGTTCATGCCCGCCATGAGCGGACCCTCGATCACATCAAGCGGTCGCGTCGTTCCCTGCCGTGCCTCTTCGGTATCTTCGATTACAAATTCATCAACGCCATTGACGAGTGCGTATTGCAGGCGTTTCGATACGTCGTCTTCGCGCCACGACAAATCCGCACCTTTGGCTGCGACACCGCTCTTCTGGTCTTTGTACCGCTCCGCGACGGTAAGCAGATTCTCGGTCGCGTCTGGCGTGCGGTTGAGGATCACATCCTCGACAGCGTCGCGCAGATCGGTCGGGAGATCCTCGTAAATCGCAAGCTGACCGGCATTGACGATACCCATGTCCATGCCCGCACGAATCGCGTGATACAGGAATACGGAGTGGATCGCCTCGCGTACGACATTGTTGCCACGAAACGAAAACGACACATTGCTGACGCCGCCACTAATCAGTGCGTGCGGCAACGATGCTTTGATTTGTCGCGTTGCCTCGATGAAGTCGAGACCGTAGCTCGAGTGTTCCTCGATGCCGGTGGCGACCGCAAAAATATTCGGGTCGAAAATAATATCGGCCGGATCAAAGCCCACTTTCTCAGTAAGAACTTCGTAGGAGCGTTTACAGATATTGACCTTGCGCTCGATCGTGTCGGCCTGGCCCTGTTCGTCGAACGCCATGATGATGACGGCGGCGCCATAGTCGCGGCACAGCTGTGCCTGTTCGATAAACGACTCCTCGCCCTCCTTCATGCTGATCGAGTTGACGACAGCCTTGCCCTGCACACACTTGAGGCCAGCTTCGATAACCGTCCACTTGGACGAGTCGATCATGATCGGCAGGCGCGCGACATCAGGTTCCGACGCGATGAGGTTGAGGAACGTCACCATCGCCTTCTCGGAATCGAGCATGCCCTCGTCCATGTTGACATCGATGATCTGCGCACCGTTGTCGACCTGCTGGCGAGCCACGGCGACGGCCGCCGTATAGTCATCGGCCTCGATCAGGCGCCTGAAGATTGCAGAGCCCGTGACGTTGCAGCGCTCGCCGACGTTGGCAAAGAGGTCGTCCGGCCCGATATTGAACGGCTCAAGTCCCGAGAGGCGGCAGCGCACCGGTAAGTCGGGCACCTTGCGCGGCGCACGGTTCTCTACAGCTTTGCCGAGCGCGCGAATATGCTCGGGCCGCGTTCCGCAGCAGCCGCCGATCAGGTTGACAAGACCGCTTTCGGCAAACTCACCAACCACCGCCGCCATTTCTTCGGCCGTCTCGTCGTACTCACCGAATTCATTGGGCAGACCTGCATTGGGATACGCGCTGACACGCGTGTCGGCAATACGCGCGAGTTCCGCGATGTATGGACGCAGTTCACCAGCGCCGAGCGCGCAATTAAGCCCGATCATGAACGGTTTGATATGCCGCACAGAGTTCCAGAAGGCCTCGGTTGTCTGGCCAGACAGCGTGCGCCCCGAAGCATCCGTGATGGTGCCCGAAATCATGACGGGCAGCTCAATGCCCGTTGCGCGGAATGCGCGCTTCACGCCGACAATGGCGGCCTTGGCATTCAGCGTGTCAAAGATGGTCTCGATAAGGAGGAAGTCGACCCCGCCATCTATCAATGCGACAGAGGCAACTTCATACGTATCGGCCAGCTGGTCGAAGGTGATGTTGCGAAAGCCCGGGTCGTTGACGTCCGGCGAGATCGACGCCGTGCGATTGGTCGGGCCAAGCGCGCCAGCAACGTAGCGAGGCTTGCCGGTCCTGGCAGCGGCCGCATCAGCGCACTCGCGGGCCAGCCGCGCGGCAACCGTGTTTAGTTCGGTAACCAGCGATTCCATGCCGTAGTCGGCCATCGACGGAGCGTTTGAGTTAAATGTGTTCGTCTCGATGATGTCGGCACCGGCATCGAGAAACGCGTTGTGAATCTCACGAATCACCTCAGGGCGTGTGATCGACAACAGGTCGTTGTTGCCTTTCAGATCCGACTCCCAATCGGCGAAGCGCTCACCCCGGTAGTCGTCCTCGCTCAGGCCATAGCCCTGGATCATTGTCCCCATGGCGCCATCAAGCAGCAGGATGCGCTCGTCGAGGGAGTTCAGGAGTGTGTTGATTCTGTCGTTACGTTCCATGGTTCTTTCTCAGGCCTATGCGTGGGGCGGGCG
Source organism: Gammaproteobacteria bacterium (assembly GCA_024639825.1). Taxonomy (GTDB): domain Bacteria; phylum Pseudomonadota; class Gammaproteobacteria; order Steroidobacterales; family Woeseiaceae; genus UBA1847. The sequence continues at coordinate 326 of JAHEGH010000038.1, read as the reverse complement.
TACGCCTAGCGCGTGACAAATGGCAAACGCGAGCTCCGACCGGTTTAGCGTGTAAAAATGAAATTCGGAAATACCTTCTGCCTGCAGGCGACGCACCTGGTCGATGGCAACGCTGGCCGCGATCATCTGGCGTGTCTGCGCATCGTCCTCCAGACCGGCGAACCACTGGCGTAACCAGTCGGGCACCGACGCACCGCAGGCCGCTGCAAATTTTTCGAGCTGTGGAAATCGGGTTATCGGCAGAATGCCGGGCACAATCGGCGTATCGATGCCGGCTGCCGCACAACGGTCACGGAAATTCAGGAACACATCGGTGTCGAAGAAGA
>JAHEGH010000109.1 GCA_024639825.1 Gammaproteobacteria bacterium | reverse complement strand
GCGGAGCTGAAGAGCAGCCAAGCGGTAATGACAAAGAGTTTCCATTTCATGAGGGTCCTTTGTGAATCGAGCAATGACGAATATTTCGCGGTGAGAAGAACGTCCCCTTCGGGTCAGTAGCAGTCGCTCAGACTATATCACCCGAGGGGCCGCTTTCGGGCGCATATCAGCCGGTCGCCAGTGACAAGTTTCGCGGTTCATTAGGGTGTGCACCGACCTAAAGTTCTAATGCCGTATAGATCGAATCGATCTCCTCTCTTTGCCAGCAAACAAGTATGAGTCGTCATCCACCCAGGACAGGTCCTTCATCTGCAGCGCCTTGCGATCGAGATGTTCCAGGAGTGCCTGAATCGCCATGACAGAGCCATTGCTTAGCGTCACGGCACGATATTTCTTGGTTTTCTTCTGTTTCACCTCGAGCCTGTCGCCGGGATTGAGGTAACGGACTTGGCCAAGGCGAATAGAGAGTAACTCCGAAGCGCGGTAGGCCGTATTGATGCCGACCACGAATAACGCGAGATTCCGAGGGGAGGGCGCCAGCGCCTTCTTGATCTTGTTGATCGCATTTACCGTCCGAATCGGCTCCACCTTGAACGTGTCACCGAGTTTTGGGTGGTTCGGGCTGGGAACAGAAGGCAAAATCTCAGAATTCAGCATGTAATTAACTTTTAGGCGTTTTCTTATAAAACTTAAGGGAAAATATTCCAATAGGGTGCCTTCCGTACCCTAGAAACGCCGAAATAGTCAATAATACCAATAGGTTATAACGCCCCAAGTATTCTTAACTTTTGTGTAATAGTTGGGGAGTCGGAATCTTACAAGATCTTTATCAGACCCTTAAGATTGCTATAACTGCCGATTCATAAATGTGGAAACACAACCTATGAATCACAGCTTATGAATCTGGATCTTCGTAAAGGCCGGGCCGAATCCATAGGTACAACGAGAATATGCATGCGGCGCCGATCGTATTATTCGCGGCCCCGGCAACGAAGAAATGGACGTTTCGAGAAATGCGCCAGGAAGAACGATCCGACTAGGCGAAACGTGCAAGAGTGACACTCAACTAGTGACGATACCGTTGCATTCTAGTAGTTCGGGGCTAGCTGAATTCATTCCAGGGCACTCTCGTGGCCAGGGAATTCCACAAGAATGTGTTCCATACCATTATGGAACGGAAACTACTGCAAAGGCAGGACGGGCCTGTATCTCCGTAGAATTGGGTGTTCCTACAGGAATCCCGACATCGGTCCAAAAGCCTGACATCCCAGGAATATCCATATATGCGTATAATGTATATTATGTTAAATACGATACCCAGGTCGATTAGGGCCCTCCATTCCGGTCTCAAGCTATCGCTAGAATCGCCAAACCACTCCGAGAGACGGTACCAGCGGCAGCCAGGTCCTCTCCTGCTCGACGAGAGTTGGCCCCAACCCGTCTGTGTTGACTGAGTATTCAGTGCAACACGGATTCTCCCGATTGTAGAGATTTGAAACCTCCACGAACGCTGTCAGATCTCCTCGCCGCAGCGTGAAGTCTCGGCTCATGCGCAGGTCTGCGGTATGAAATACTGAGTAACGCCCGGAATTGAGTGGCGTCGTAGTTAGCAGTAGTGACCACGTTCCATCGGGGTTAGGTACTTCCTCCGCAACGAGCTCTGTTTTTGGCCACCCGGTGTGAACCTCTCCGGCAACGCTCAGGTCCCAGTTTCCCCAGTGCCAACTTGCGCCGGCCTTAAGCGCATGCGTCTGATCCCAACTTCGCACTGTTCTTGCGGTTTGGGTCCTGTCGCGCACCTCTGACCAGCTGTAGCCAAGCCACCAGAAAAAGTCCTCGCCAGAATCACCCTTGGCAACGCGTAACTCTGCGCCGTGCGCTTCGCTGGATACCGGCGCAATGCGGTATCGATCAAACTGGATCTCTGGCAACAAGGTAAGCGAATTAAATGCATTCTCGAAGCGTGGTCGCACGGCTCGAAAGCTCTTGCGGTAGTACGACACATCGACAAACAAATCTTTGCCAAGGCGGCGCTGCAGGTTGGCAACGACATGCTCTGCTCGCTGCGCAGGAAAGAACGACTCGACGCCGTCGCTTGCCTGCAGCTCATTGATTTCCTGCGCCTGCGAAAATTGCCCCCATCCCAGTCGAATGTCAGTCTTCTCGTCCGGGCGGTATAACAGGCTTACTCTCGGGCTGGTCTGCTTGTCGTTGTCCGCCGTTGTGTAACTCTGCCTGTCCCAGCGCAGTCCGGCATCGACGATCAGCTCCGCCAGCGGCTGCCAACGATACTCGAGCCAGACACCGTACTGAGCGCCCTCCGGTGTTGCCGTGATCGACCGGACTTCATTGGGCTGGTTATCGAAAATGCTGTCAAAAGGGGCCGTCAGCGTGCGGAACGATGTGACGTCATAGCGCGCGTCCTGATGCTTGGCATCCAGGCCAAAACTCACCATCCAGGTTTTGCTGGGAGCGAACTCCCAATCCTGCTTCAACCCTACCGAATCGAACTCACGTTGGTCACTGATTGCACCAGAGACGACATTCGGTAGCTGGAGTGCCCCGCTCCGGCTGTTTGTAATACTACTGCTCGAGAAAATTGTCGTGCTGCGCAGCACGTCATTCCAGTCGGCTTCCCACTTGAGCCAGAACACTGAATTCTCGTAGTCCGCATTTGCCGATTCCCCACGTTCCTCGTCGTTCAGTGACAGCTTGTCATGCGAAACAAGCAGATTGACGCTCAGCCGCGACCTGGGGCCAAATTCCCACCCTGCATGGGCCAGGTAATCCTGGTAGTCAGGATTGCCGACGCTCGGATTAATAACGTCGGCGATCAGATCGAGGTTGCCGCGACGGGCCGCGACCAGCCAGTCACCTTTATCGTCACCGCCGAATCGACCAATAGACAGTGCGGACGTGTTGAAGAAACTCACCGCCAACTCGGTCTCAGTGTCCTCTTGTGGTGAGCGCAGGCTGATGTTCATCACACCGCTCATTCGATCGCCGAATTTGGCCGGATACGCGCCCGAGAAAAAATCGATGCCGTCAATGGCGTGCGAATTGACAATGGTTGCAATGGATTGAAAATCCTTCAGGTGAAACGGCTCATACAGACGCAGGCCGTCGAGCAGAAACAGGACCTCATTCACTTCGCCACCGCGAATGTGATTGCGGCTCGAGATTCCGCCGCCGGCAGTGCCAGGGAGCCTGCTTGTAATACGTACGGCCTCCTCGGCTGCGGCGGGAATGCGTGTTGCCAGCTCCCGATCGAGGTAGGTCTGCGTACCGGATTGTGTGTACTGCAGCCTGTGCAGACTTGACGTTACGATAATCTCCGGGAGTGGGATTTCAGCAGGCTCTACCGTCGCAGCCGCGACCGGAACAGGACGTTGGGCACGCACCAGCCACGTGTCCGCGGGACCCTTCGAGAGTTCGAGGTGATGCGATTCGAGCACCGCTGCAAGCCCTGTCAGCGGGTCTGAAAGATCCGGTTCCGCGATGATGAGCAGCTCATCGGATACGACATCGCTGCTATAGATAATGCGGTGGCCCTGCCCTGTCAGCTCCGCGAGTAACTCGGCCACAGGACGACCCTGCCAGCCTGCTGCCATCAGGGCGAGACTTGGCAGACAGGTGAATAACAGTAACCAGCTGGAGGGCAATCCCGGTTTCATTGGCAGCAGTCTATGGCATAGACTCGCGCCAGCCAATGCGGGAAACCGAATGACTTACTGGATGGAGCGGTTAAGCACTACCACCTTATCCAGTTCGATACGGTATTCCAGTAATGTTGTAGAAAGAATCGCCTCCAGCGCCTCGTCGGGGGTCAAACCGGTCACCGACCCATGCACATCGGTACGCATTGCCAGCATTCGGGATTCATCCGATTCAAAACGAAGTTCCCTGCCTGTTTCGCGCGATGCCCATTTCAAAAAGTCCAGCAATGACTTGTTGGTCGTGTCGTACGCTGGCGTCAGGTCGACGATCCAGCCCCAATACTCGTCATGCGTATCAAGTTCCGACACTGACGCTGACCGTCCGGTGCCGAGCGTCAGTCGTTCACCCATTCTGGCGGTATGGGCGACGGACTCATGGTCAACCTCAACGCGTCCTTCGCGGACGGACACGTCCAGTGAACCAGGATTTGCCAATATCGCGAATTGGGTACCAATGTCGCGGACCACACCCAATGGCGTATCGATGACAAGCCCGTCATCGCGATATATGTACTCGCCTGTATCCGCGTAGATTTGCCCACTCAGCAATGCGATCCGATCGCTTTCGTCGATACGGACCCGTGTGTTTTCATCAATTCTCAGCGTCGCATTTCGTGCCAACAAGAGGCTTAACCCGCCGCCTGGGCCCGTCTCGATGACATCGCCACTGTAGACGGGCGCACCTTCTTCAAAGCCGACCGTCGTCGGGGTTGGTGCGACAATACTTGCGACCGTGGCCACCACCGACGGAGCCAAAGCCTGCTCCGGCTGCGACAGCAACACCAATGCCAGGATTGCGGACGCTGCGACTCCTATTGGTGCCAGCCACCGCAGAAACCGCCCTCTTCCGGTACCGCGTTTCCAGCTCTTGTGGACTTCGGCATAGACGCTCTCGCCATTCGGCTCTTTCGTGCTTACCTGCCATTCCCGCTGAACACGGTGATAGACCCGCGACTCAATACTGAGCGGTATCTCCGGTCTCTCGCCTGCCAGTCGAAGAAGATTGCCCAACGATTGCTCGTCATCGCCTCGATCCGGCTTGTTGGAATCTGTCGTCATCTCAATCCACTAAAAAATTAGGTTCTATGTCCCAAATAGCGCGAAAGCGTTCTCTGAAAGCCACCCGGGCTCTGCTCAGGATCGACTCAGCCGCTTTTTCGCCAATACTCAGGCTGTCCGCTATCTCCCGCACGCTGCATCCGCGTACGTACTTCATTTCAAGGGCGCTGGCGTAGTTCGCCGGGAGGTGCTCAAGCGTAACCCGCACGAAATTTGCAATTTCGTCGCGCCGCAGCGCCGATTCGGGTCGGCCATCGTCGGCCGCAACCGACTCCAGCGCCGCCTGCACGGCCGGATGGTCCTCAATAGGAACGTCCTCACGAAGTTCGAGATTGCGCTGCCGAAATACCGAACTCGTTTCATTTCGGCATATCTGGCACAACCAGGTGAACAGCAATGCTTCACCGCGATAACTGCCCATTTTGCGAACTACGATACACATGGTGCGCTGTACGATTTCCTCGGCCAGTTCCTCATTGTTGTCAACACGCGTGAGCGTGAAACGAAACAGCCGTGGAAAATACTCGCGGAAAAACACATCAAATGCCCCCTGATCACCGGCCGCCACGTTGGCGGCCAGTGACCGGTCCTGCTCTAACTGGGGGATACTTTCATTCAACTTTTCTACTCAGGAGGAAGGGGAGGACCTCCATTACCTTAGAGTCCAGCGACGCGAAAATCCTTCGAATCCAGCCGATAAAGTGACTTCTCGTACGCGAGCGATGACCAAACCGAGTGGGCTAACGCTTTTTCGCTGAGTGCCTCATCAACGCCCAATGCCGATACCAGCCGCCGGTCGACATACCGAAACTGCTCAAGCGGTTGGCCTCGCTGCATGACAATCACCCGGTCACCCTCCATATAGGCTTGCGTGCTGTAGAACTGCATTATGGCCCTTCCAGGCCTTTCTCTGCTCGCCGCGGCAGTGAGGTCACGACCGATCATTGGATGTTCGCCGTGATAATCGATCAATGAGAGCAGCGTTGGGGCAAGGTCGATCTGGCTAGCCACGGTGTCGATCGAACCTGCCTCCACCGAAGCACCAAGAATCAGACCCGGTATATGAAACCGATCAACAGGAATAACCTGGTCGCCGTACACGCGTGAATTGTGGTCAGCCACCACCAGGAACACGGTGTCGTCCCAGTAACTCGATTGCTTTGCCTTGCGGAAGAATCCACCCAGGGCATGGTCTGCGTATTTAACCGCATTGTTGACGGTATTCTTATCCGGGTCGAACAACTTGATTCGTCCCTCCGGAAACTGATACGGCGAATGGTTTGAGGAGGTAAACACCACGCTGAAAAAGGGTACGTCGCCGGCGCGCTCAAACTCCTCGTCGGCACGTGCAAACAGGTCCTCGTCAGACACACCCCAGGAACCAACGAACACAGGGTCCACGTAGTCCTTTTCATCGATGATATGCCCAAATCCGTTGTTGATGAAAAAGCGCCGCATGTTGTCGAACTGTGCTTCCCCTCCATATATAAAACTCGTTTCGTAACCCTCGGCTCCGAGCAATTCAGCCAGGGTAAAAAAGTTTCGTTGGGCTTTTGGTAGTTTGACGACACTGCGAGCAGGTGTCGGGGTGTACCCGCTGACGATGGCCTCCAGGCCCCGTACAGAACGTGTGCCGGTTGCGTAGAGATTCGTCAGCCAGATTCCTTCTTTAGAGAGCGAATCAAGATTGGGTGTCAACGGCAGACCGCCAAGCGCGCCAACGAATTCCGCACCCAGGCTCTCCTCTATAACGATCACGAGGTTCTTACGCCGCCCGGATGTCGCGGCGCCATGCTGGGTATGCAGTGTTGGCAGCACCTCCGACTTGAAGTCCTCGGGTGCAATATGCATTTCACTCCGAACGGACTGAATCACCTCGCTGTCCGGAATATTTGCGTAACGAAAGCCACCCTGCCCTTCGTGACGTGTTTCGTAGATGCTGTACAACAAGGTATAGCTTGAACTGAGGGCGAGATCGTTAACCAGAGGATCAGTCGATAGCGCCACCGTACTCGGATTGACCGACCGATGGTCAAGCGTTGATCGGATGAGCCCGACACAGGCAATAAGCAAAAGCGGAAACAGAAGCAGCGCAGGCAGCACACCGGTAGGTTCCACCCTTTGCGCAGCGCCTCGGAACTCCCTCGAAAAAGAAACTGCGATTACGGGAAGCATCACGAAAACGATAATGAGAGGCAGTTTGTAAGCGGCCCACAATGTGGCCAGAACCTCTCGGGGATGATTCAGGTACTCGACAAAGAGAATATTGGGGCGTGAGTCGAACTGTTCTATGAATGATGGCGTGCTGATCTCCATAAACAGTACAAACAGCAACACCGCCGGCAAGTAGAACCTGAGCAGTAGCCGCCAGATCCGCACCAGTCGCCCGGTCGAGGCAACCAGCGGGAACACCAGAACGGGAATGACCATCGCCAGGCCCAGCAGCACGAGATCGAAACGCAGACCCTGGACGAAAATAGTCGCGAGCATGTCGACCGCGAG
>JAHEGH010000108.1 GCA_024639825.1 Gammaproteobacteria bacterium | reverse complement strand
TCGAGAGACAGGCCGTGGACGCGCTGCAACAAGGGGTCCTCGGGGTTAGCGACCAGCTCGCGAATCGCGGCAGCAGCCTGTTCCGGCCCGAACAGCTCGATCGTCTCCTGGGTGCGGAGTAACTCGAGAATCGTGGCCGGATCGAAGTGGTCCCCGTGGTGATGGCTGATGAAGACAGCATCGATGCCGTCCCATGGCTCGGCCCCAGCCAGCAACGCGGCTTCGACGTCCGGCGGCACGCGATCGTAAATGTCGTGTTCGTAATGAAACAGGGGGTCGAACACGATCTTGGTCTCGCCACGTTCGATCATGGCGCCCATGTTGGCGATGTAGACCACCCGTGGGTCTGCATCATCGGCCGCGGCTGCGAAGGGCCAGAAGCTACAAAGGAGCAGGCAGATTACGTATCGGGTCATGGGCTAAATTCCACGATGTTATTCTTTACTTTGGAGCTCATAGGTATTCGCGTCACAATCGATATCAAGACTGAAGAAAATAGTACAGGATTAGCCCATGCTAGGCGCAATCGTAGGTGACATAGTCGGCTCGGTGTACGAGTTCGACAACCATCGGAGCAAGGACTTTCCCTTGTTCACGGAGCGCTCGCATTTTACGGACGATACGATCCTGACGATCGCCACGGCAGACACGCTGATGCATTGCGAGTGGGACTTCGCCGCCAAGTACCGCGAGTACGGCAAAAAGTATTCCTCGAGCTATGGCAACCGCTTCCAGGACTGGATCGACGAGGTGATCACCGGACCCTATGACAGCTTCGGGAACGGTTCGGCCATGCGGGTAAGCCCAGTCGCCTGGTTTGTCAATCATGACCACCGCGTTATGTTCCTCGCTGAAAAGTCTGCCGGGGTTACGCACAACCATCCGGAAGGTATCAAGGGCGCCCAGGCGACGGCCATGGCGATCTTTTGGGCACGCAATGGTGTGCCGCGCAACCGCATCCGGCGTGATCTGGAGTCTGTGTTTGGTTACGACACGTCGGTCTCGGTGAGCGAACTTCAGAAAACCTATGAGTACAACGAGACCTGCCAACGCACCGTTCCGGAAGCATTCCGTTGTTTCTACGAAGCGACGGACTTCGAGGATGCGATCAGAAACGCGATCAGCATTGGTGGGGACTCGGATACCGTAGCGGCGATAGCCGGGAGCATGGCCGAGGCAAAGTGGGGTGTTCCTGATGAAATTCGAGAGGTGGCGTTGGGCAGGCTGGACGACCATCTGTTGGAGATTTATCAGAGGTTCGCTGATCAAGTGGGTGATTGAAGCTCCGCGTGTCGGCGGTTCCATTCCGCCCCTGGCCACCTTCTTAGTTTTCCTCAGCGTGCGGTAACGTGCGCCCTCCTTAAGAATTGCAATTAAAATTAAGAAAAATAGCCAATTACTGTGCGTATTTGCCCATTAATGTTCATTGACAGCCGCTTCACCTGAGCGGGGGCCTTTATCTGCAGGTAACACCGACGGGAAGCCGTCGTTGGCGGTTCAAATATCGCTACAACGGTTGAGAGAAGCTTCGCGTAAAACTGGCCAACAAAATTGACCAGAGCTTCGAGCGCCACGTGAGTCGAAGCGACATCCCCGTGGTCGTGGATTTCTGGGTCGACTGGTGCGGCCCAGGCCACGGCCGCGCGCCAAGGGCGCGGCCGATATCGTCCGCTGGGTGCAGGCGAGCAGCTGAGTTATTGTGGGATAAGGTCGGCGCGGGGGTCGAGCATGCCAACCTCTTTACCGCCTACGAGTACCGTCACCTTGTACTTGTAGCTTGTCTTGGTCGGCGCGGTCGGCACACAGACTGTCAGCGTCCCGTCGTTGTAGTCGCCCTCTTTTTCCAGCCAGTCGGCGGGCGTATCCCCGTCGTCATCATCGCTCGACACCTTGATCCTGACGTTCGCAAGATCCAACGTGCCTGTTTTGCGGATCTTCGGCACCATCACGAACCGGAATTCGCTGCTGTGCCCAATACTCGAAGTTGGCTTTACGACAAGATACGAATCACCGTACTTGACGAATGTCGCCGTGTAACCTTTCATATCCAGGGCCGAGCTGCCATCAAAGCACTCCGATGACAGGAACTCCTTCTTCATAAACTTACCGTCGCACGCCCCGAGAAACGGCAGTGCACACAAAAGCAGTAGTTTCTTGTTCATTCTTTTCCCTCCCTTCATTTGACGGTTTCCTGTTGATGTCAGGGACCGCGCGTAATCTTGCTGAACTGCGCCGTGCCCTGAAGGTTGGCAAGGTGTGGTTCAGCGCCAATAAGTACTCTCGAGAAGCCCTTGTCTGCCGAGATCTCGAGGTTGTCCAGTGCCGCCGTCGTGTCACCGAGTTCGTTGTGAACCAGCGCTGCTATGAACCATGAATATGGATCATCGGGAGCCGCCTCCTTGGTGCGACTGATCGTAAGAAGCGAATCGTTCGGGTTGCCAAGCATCGCCTGAATCCACGCGAGGTCCATGAGCAATGTCGGCTCGTTCGGGTTGACCTCGAGCGATTCGCGCAGCAGCGTATTGGCGCGGGCGAACGCGTCCCGCGCTTCGCCAGGTCGCGCCGAGACGAACAGTACGTCGCCGAGATTCATCCACGTTAGATGCCGCCGCGGGTTCAAGCTGATGGCGATCCGCAACGCGTCGATTGCACCATCGTAATTGCCAAGGTAGTAGTGCATCAGCCCGAGGTTCACATAGGTCCGCGGATCGGGTTGCACCTCGATCGCGCGCCGGTAGGCCGGCAGCGCCAGGTCGAACCGCCCTGCCATCATGTACGAGGTCGCGGCGTTCGAGAGCCCGCGAAGATTCGTATCATCGAGCGTCACAACGGTGAGGAATTGCTCTGCCGCTTCCTCGTAGCGTCCCCGCCGGTAGAGGAAATCGCCGAGCGCCGCATACGGCTGCCAGTTACCGGGCTGCAGGCCAATAGCCCGGCGTAGCGTTTGCTCAGCCTTATCCGGTTCGTTGAGCAGCCGCTGCGCTTCGCTCAGCCCGAGCAATGCCGCCACATTTTGCGGATTGATGCGCAGAGCTTCCTCGTTGGCGTGGGACGAGTCGGCGTAACGGCCCGTGTAGCGGTACAGGTCGCCAAGCGCGGTGTGTACGACGTCGAGATTCGGGTTGAGTTCGAGCGCCCTGAAACACGCGCCTTCGGCCTCGGTCATGTGATGGCTGTCCTTCGAGTACTCGTACTCGGACACCAGAGCTTTGCAGCGGCCGGCATAGGCGGCCGCGAATTCAGGATCGACGGACAGAACTGCGTCGAACCAGGAGAGCGCTGCGGCGATGCTCTCCTCCGAGCGTCGTTTGTCGAGTTCGTCCATGCCCCGCCGGTACTGGACGTAAACATCGAATGCGGGCTGGTTTTCCGAGGGCGGGGTGAGATCCCGCAGGCTATCGGGCAGGGATACGCGCAGCGACGATACGGTGAGTTCCGTAATTTCATCCCGAATATCGAAGAAGTTCTCCTTTGGCCGATCGAATGACCGCGAGAGCCTGTGGTAGCTGGTGGATGAGTCGATGAGTTGCATGATGACACGAATCTTATCGCCCGACATTTCGACGCTGCCTTCGAGATACATGGCAACGCGCAACCGCTTTCGGACTGTCTCGGAGGGCGTGTTAGGCGCTAATGTCGCCGCATCACCGCGAGAAGAAACCAGCAATCCGGGTACGCGTGACAGCCTCGTGATCACATCGTCCATGAGGCCGTTGGCGAAGATCTGGGTTTCCTGGCTGCCATCGTTGTTGAGGAACGGCAGCACGGCGATCGAGTTCTCGGCGATCGGCAGGTCGGGCGTAGCCAGTGCCGCTAAGGGAGGTTCGGGTTGTGGGAACAGGTCTACCAGCCGGAAGACCCACACCAGAACCGCAGCCGCGGCCAGGGCGCTGACGATCGAGATGTAAGTGCGCCCGAAACGCCGCCGCCGCCGGTCTTTCGGCGAGAGATCGTCGAGCACGGCGTTGCCGTCGCGGAATTCGAGGAACCAGGACAGTACGATCGCGATCGGGAAACCGAGGCCGACCAGCACAATAACGAAGGTCGTCGACCAATCGGGCAGGTTGACGCGGTCGAAGATGACGTCGGCAACCTGGATGATCAACCAGCCGAAAAAGAGATATGCAATGCCGGTCTCGATTACACCACGTCGCTGGAGGCTCTCAAAAAGACCCAGTTCGTGCATGGGCGAGTCGCCGCGGGCGCCGAGGATGATGCTGCCGGAATGCTCGTCTATCGGTACGGGATTGATCAGGAGACGGTAACCTAGCCGTGGCAGGGTCTGAACGAAGTGCGGATCTTCCGCATGGTCGCCAAGCGCGTGTCGGATTTCGCCGATCGTATGGCTCAGGCCCTCGCGGTTACCGTTGCCTTCACCCCAGGCGCACTTGAGGAGTTCCTCGTGGGGAACGATGTCGCCGGCATGGCGGGCAAGACACAAAAGTACTTCCGCCGCCTTCGGCGGCAGGTGGTGTTCACCGTTCTTCCCCGACACTCTCCCCTTGAGTGGTTCGACGAGCAGGTCGCCGAGGTAGAAGCCTTGTAAGTACTCAGCATCCATAGGGATTTCCATGAAACCCCGGAACTGATCATATTAGCATCATAAGACGCCGATCAGGGCTCGAAAAGCCGGGCTCGGAATTTTTCGAAATGTATTCCGATTTGTATCATTTCGCCGTGTGTCACCCAGCGCTCCCGGACTGCTAGACTCCCCATTCGCCAATTCCACACGCGCTGCGACCGCGTTATGCCGGCCGCTCAAGAGACGCTCATTCATGTTCCGGTTTTTCGAATCCAGGGTTGACCCCTATCCCGCAGAGGAGCCCTCGCAACCGCCGACAGGCCTGCTGGCGTTCTGCTGGTCGTATTCCAAACCGGTCGCGGGCTGGCTCGTGCTCATGGCGGTTTTGAGCGCGGGGATTGCGGTCGGTGAGGTCGCGCTGTTTGGTTTTCTGGGATCCATTGTTGACTGGCTGTCAAACGCCGAGCGGGAAGGCTTCCTGGAGCGTGAGGGACTGCGCCTGTGGCTGATGGGCGGATTCTTGTTGCTGGTCCTGCCGACGATGGTGTTGTTGCAGTCCTTGATCATTCACCAGACCTTGCTGGGCAACTATCCGATGATTGCGCGCTGGCAAATGCACCGCTTCCTGCTGCAGCAAAGTCTTGCGTTCTTCGCGGACGAATTTGCCGGTCGGGTCGCGGCCAAAGTCATGCAGTCGTCGCTTGCCGTGCGCGAAGCGGTGATGAAGGTGCTCGATGTCCTGGTGTATGTCCTCGTCTATTTTATTGCTGTGGTTGTAATGATCGGGCAGTCCGACACGCGACTGGCCCTGCCGCTGCTCAGCTGGTTCATTATTTACCTTGTAACCGTTCGCTATTTTGTTCCGAAACTTGCACGCGTCAGTCGCGAGCAGGCGGATGCGCGCTCAATGATGACCGGGCGGGTCGTGGACAGCTACACCAACATCTCGATGGTGAAATTGTTTTCGCACGCGGGTCGCGAGGCGGACTACGCCAAGAGCGGCATGGACGAGTTCCTGCAAACCGTGCATCGGCAGATGCGGCTGGTCACGCAGATGCAGTTCTGTGTCTATTTCAACAACGTGCTGGTCGTGTTCCTTATCGCGAGCCTGTCTATCTGGCTATGGCTTGAATCCGTTGTGTCGGTTGGGGCGATCGCTGTTGCCGTTGCATTGGCCCTGCGACTGAACGGCATGTCGCAGTGGATCATGTGGGAGGTCTCGGCCCTGTTTGAGAACATTGGCGTCGTGCATGACGGCATGTCGATGTTGTCGAAGGAGCGGGAGGTCGTCGATCCGAAGGACGCGGGCACACTCGAGGTGCCACACGGAAAAATCTCTTTTCGCAATGTGACGTTCCACTACGGCAAGGCCGACGGTGTCATGGAGAACCTGAGCCTCGACATTCAACCCGGCGAAAAACTGGGCCTGGTCGGACGCTCCGGCGCGGGCAAGACCACGCTGACAAACATCCTGTTGCGCTTCTACGATATTGAGAGCGGAACGATCACGATCGACGGCACGGACATATCGACGGTGTCGCAGAATTCACTGCGCAGCCAGATCGGCGTCGTCACGCAGGACACCTCGCTCCTGCACCGGTCTATTCGCGACAACATTGCGTATTCAAGACCCACTGCGTCCGATCAGGAGGTCATCGAAGCGGCAAAACGCGCCAGAGCCTGGGAATTCATCGAAGAACTGGAAGATGGCACCGGCAGAAAAGGACTGGATGCCTTTGTTGGTGAGCGTGGCGTCAAACTCTCCGGCGGGCAACGCCAGCGGATTGCCATCGCGCGCGTGTTCTTAAAAGACGCTCCGATTCTCGTTCTCGATGAAGCCACCTCCGCACTGGATTCAGAAGTGGAGGCGGCGATCCAGGAAAGCCTGTTTGAACTGATGGAAGGCAAGACGGTGATTGCAATTGCCCATCGCCTCTCAACGATCGCCTCGCTCGATCGGCTCGTGGTGATGGAGCAGGGGAAGATTGTTGAGTCCGGCACGCACAGCGAGCTGGTTGCGAACGGCGCCATCTATGCAGATCTATGGGCAAGACAGTCCGGCGGATTTCTCGGGGATGCATAGAGGCGTGGTCCGCTCTGATCGCAACGCTTGATCGCCAGCATTTTCTATCCAGCGACGGACTGAAAAGCCGCATAGTGGCAACTGACGTCGACGGTGCTCGAGGCGAGTCCATTCTGCCGCTGGACAGTCTGCTAACAGGTTTGGCCAGTGCAGCTATAATAGAAACAATAAAAATAATTAAGAATCAAAATCACTCGTTTCGAGAAAGGGGCTCTCATGCAAAGACGCACGTTTTGCCAATCCGCTATCGCGGCAGCCGTAACAACCAGTCTCTCCGCTTGCGGTGCCAGACAGCAAGCCAGCAACCCTGGAATTTCAATGCCCGCCGTGTCTATGGACGGGAACGAAATATCGATCGAATCCGCGGCTGTCGACGAATTCAGACAAAGCCTGAAAGGCAAGCTGTTCGTGCAAGGCGATGAGGGCTATGCCGCCGCCAAGAAAGTCTGGAACGGGATGTTCGACGACAAGAAGCCGGCCCTGGTCGCACAGTGTGCTTCGACCGAAGATGTGGCGAATGCCGTGAACTTTGCGCGTGAAAGGGGCTTGCTGCTCTCCGTCAAGTGTGGCGGCCACAGCTTTCCGGGCAAGTCAACGTCGGACGGAGGCCTGATGATCGATCTGTCGCCGATGCATGCCGTCGACGTCGACCCCGTGAATAGGAAAGCACGGGTGG
>JAHEGH010000107.1 GCA_024639825.1 Gammaproteobacteria bacterium | reverse complement strand
CCTTGAACAACTCGTTCTGCTTGTCTTCGCCGATGTCCGAGCCGCCGAAGATATTCAGTACGTTCTTGAGATCTGCGAGTGCCATTACGTCCTCTCTCCCGGGTTCTTGATTGTTCGAATACGGTTGCCGCACGGCAGGCAAGGGCAAGAGTATACACTGCTAGCGGCGCATCGGCTGCCTTTGCCCGTAGGTCAGTGAGCGCCACAGCCACTCCGCCGGGCCAAATCGGAAATGCTTTAGCCACCAGGGGCTTAACAGCAGCTGCAGGCCGATCAGGGCGACGACGAATACCTGCTGCCAGAAGCGCGGGACCTCCGCATACAGGTCGAGGCCGTAACCGTAAAACAGGGTTGTCATCACCAGCGAATGGGCCAGGTAGTTCGACAACGCCATGCGCCC
Source organism: Gammaproteobacteria bacterium (assembly GCA_024639825.1). GTDB lineage: Bacteria > Pseudomonadota > Gammaproteobacteria > Steroidobacterales > Woeseiaceae > UBA1847. The sequence goes on along the minus strand of JAHEGH010000107.1, from coordinate 7,008 downwards.
GACCGCGGCGAAGCGGTCCACTGCAGCCCGAAACGCGCCCGATTTCACGACGAGCATGACGGCGCCAATATGACCGAAAGCGACCAGGATGCTGCCGAAATAATTCGGAACACCGCCGTAACGGGACGCGTACAGCGGGTCGAACTGGTGCGCCTCGAGGATGACTGCGCTCAGGAATGCGAGAGGCAGCCCGAATCCGTAGCCGATCAGGGTCATTCTCCTGTAAAAGCGTGTGCCGCGCTCGGCCGACAACACGCCGAGCTTCATTAACGCCATACCGAGCAGCATCAGCCCGCCCACACGCCAGACCACGAAGACCAGCGTCAGGTTGATCTGCATGAATGCCACGAACGGTGCACGGTGCGTAAGCGCGTCGACATAGGTCCCCTTATACGCCATCACCTCGGCCGCGATATCGTCCTCGCTCGGCGCGAAAAGCACGCGAATCTCCTGCCACTCCTCGAGTTTGTCCCGTTGCTCTTCGTCAAGGGCTTCGCCTTGAGACTGCAATTGCTCAATCGCGACAACGTCCGCCTGCAGTTCCTCAAGGTAGAAAGAACTGCCGAAATTGATCAGCGGCGTTACCGGCAACATGATGCAGGCAATTGCTATGAGCTTGCGTGGAGATGCCTTTCGCAACAGGAACACGATCATGCCCATCACTGCGTAGTGAAAAAGAATATCGCCGAACCAGATGAAGTATCCGTGCAGCAGTCCCAGCACGATCAGCCACGCACTTCGCCGGTAGAAGACGGGAGTGTCCGACGTGCCGCGCGCCTCGGCACGATTCATCATTATCACCACGCCCGCACCGTAGAGCATCGAGAAGATGCTCATGAATTTCTGGTCGAAGAAGACGTGCGTGAAGAACCACGTGCCCATGTTCAGCGCGTCCGTGCCGCCCATGATCAAGGGGTTGTAGTAAGCCGCGAGAGGCATCGCAAACGCGTAAATGTTCATCACCAGGATGCCCATTACGGCAACGCCGCGGAGGGTGTCCAGGGAGACGAGCCGCTCGGCCGCCGTGACGGGGCCGGCATTTTGCCCGGACAGCGACTCAGAATAACCCATCAAATGTTACTTGTATACCATTGTTTTTTGTGAATTATTCCTTGGATTTCCGGAAAATCCGAGACATACTTCGTGTGGGCAAACTACTGAAAGGAGGTGATCCATGTCTAGTGAGATTGCAAGGTTATCGAGAAAACCGTTGGGTCTTGGCCGGATTATGGAGCAACCTTCCGCAATCCTCTGATCCCTTTTTTTCGATACTGCACTCACGGAAGGCCGCCCACAGGGCGGCCTTTCTTGTTTGCACCGCTTCCAGGCTGGCCTTTTTCTGCAGGCCGACGCGACAGTCCATCAGCTCGCCCCCTTTGTCCCGGTCTTCCTGATCACTGTGGCGCTGCTGATTCTGCCCGCGCTTCGTGTGAGTGTCCCGTGAGGATTCAGCCGAGGACAGAATCCAGTGCCTCGAACAGCCGATCGACCTCGTCAATCGTATTGTAGTGCACGGGTCCTACGCGCACCGCGCCGCCCGACTCGTATATGCCGAGCGACTTCGCCACCTCGACGGCATAGTTGTGGCCGCTCCACGCAAAGACGTTCTCCGCCGCGAGCGCCCGGGCGATGTCGTCGGGTGCGTACCGTTCATGGGTAAACGCGACGGTCGGGCCGCGTCTCGACATGGCCTCGGCGGACGTAATTCCGTGAATCGTAATGCCTGGCAGCGACTGCAGTCCCCGAACGAGATACTGCGCCAGCGTCTGTTCATACTCGGCTATGGCCGTCATGCCTGCGCGCACTCTTTGCCTGCGATCGCCTTCGCCACCGGCCATCGTCTCCCCGACCCAGGCAAAATAATCGACCGCCGCCGCGGTGCCCGCCATGCCTTCGTGCGAGGCCGTGCCGGGCGAGAAGCACCAGGGGATCGAATCGGGAGCCGGCCGCAGCTTGTAGGGTTCGAGAGACTCCAGGACCTCGCGCCGCCCCCAGAGCGTACCCTGGTGGGGTCCGAAAAATTTGTAGGGCGAACACACGAGGAAGTCGCAGCCGAAATCCTGCACGTCGTTGATCATGTGGGGCGCGCTTTGCACCGCGTCGATGTAAGTCCATGCGCCGGCATCCCGGGCCATTCGGCAGATCGTCCGGACGTCGTTCACGGTTCCTGTCAGGTTGCTCGCGGAGCAAACGCACACCAGCCTGGTTCGTTCATTCAGAAGGTTTTCGAGCTCGCGAAGATCAAACTCGAAGGTCTCCGTATCGAAAGGCAGCCAGCGGATACTCAATCCGCAGTCACGTGCCAGCAGCACCCACGGCCCGACGTTTGCGTCGTGGTCCATGCGTGACAGCACGATTTCGTCTCCTGCGCTGAAATGGCGCCCGATCGAACGTGACACGTGAAATGTCAGCGACGTCATATTCTGGCCGAATATGATCTCGTCCGCGGAGGGTGCATTGAGAAAGTCCGCCATAGCATGTTGCGCATCGGCGACGATATCGCCAACTGCAACTGACGTTCTGAAGTGACCCCCCATATTCGCGCTCGCGCTCAGCATGCAGCGCGACATGGCATCGACGACACGCCGGGGAACCTGGGTTCCGGCAGGGTTGTCCAGGTAAACCCGTGCGAGTCCGTCATCGGTCTCGTTGAGCGCGGGAAACTGTGAACGAATCGTCTGGAGGTCAAGTGACATGGCAGTGCTGATTTCTACTCGTCCGCTCTGCCGCCCCATTTTTCACGATGCGCGTCTTCTGCTCGCTGACGAATCTTCCGGTGCCGCCGGGTCAGCAGCAGTGAGTTGGGGTCGCAAACCCGCGCCTTGATCAGACCGAGATCGCTGGCCGCATCGAACAGGCTGGGATACCAGCGTTCCCAGTTCGGCAGCAGTTTCTCGACCTGATCCCGAAGACTCATTGGCCGACTGTAGCCGAGCCCGCCCCGCGTGACAATGACGTGGATCCGAATTCCAGCGCCACCGTCCGCTCAGGTTTCTTCCAGCATCCTGAGCAGCGCCAGGCCTGCTGCAAACGCCATCCCGCCCATAACAATAAACTCGATCTGCGGCAGAAATTGCATCGGCACACTGGCCAGTTCGAACGGCATGACGTTCAATATCGGCAACAACGCCTCAATGAGCAGCAACGCCGGCTTCAGTGCGAAGGCCGCGCCAACCAGGATTGCAACCGGCAGCGCCAGCCGGTTGACCCAGATCCGGCGCCGGATCTGCGACACTATCCTGTTGCTGAAGCCGTCGTCCGCGATTGGCTCCGCCTCGAGAGCGGATGCCAGCAGTCGATCCACTGCATCTGATGTCTTGTCAGCCATATTTATGATTTTCGATGTCAAACTGCGTCCTGATCCTTTCCTTGGCACGATGGATAATCGACTTCACCGTACCGGCGGGCAAATCGGTAGCTTCCGAAATCTCCCGATGCGAAAGACCGCACGCATACGAGAAGATCATAATTACCCGCTCCTGTTCACTCAATGCCGCCAGCAGCGTGTCGAGGTCCAGCTCCGTCTCCGGAGCGCCCGGATTCACAACGGGCGTCCGATCTGTTTCGTGGCCCGCCTGTTCCAGGATTTCGCGGTAGCGCTTCGACTTCCTTTTAGACTGCAGGAACGTCGTGTACGCAACTTTCAGCACCCAGCCGATGAAACTCCCGGAACCCGAGTACGTATGGATCTTGTCCCACACGTGCAGGAAACAATCCTGCGCCAGGTCATCCGCAAGCGTCTCGTCCCGCGTAAGCCTGCGGAGAAAATTGCGCACCTGCGACTGGTGGCGCCGTATGAGTTCGCCGAATGCATTCGCATCCTGGCTGGCCACTACGCGCGCGACGAGAAGCTGGTCTTCGATTGTTCCTCTCCAGGGGACCCGTTGCGCCCTAGCCGGACTTTCCGAAACGGTGCATCAACAAGAAGCCCGAACCGATCGACAGGGGGAACATTGCAATGCCGAGCAGCGGCCCCACAGCATCGCCTTCGTCCACGAACACCGCGAACAGTGCAATCGCTACGGCCAGCAGCACGCTGATTACGCCGCGCCGTAAATCGCGCTGCGGCGATACGGGCGGATTGACGAGATTCTCGATCAACTCGGGCGACAGGCCCTGACCTTGCTCGATCGCCGTGCGAATCGTCTCCTGCAGGTCGCGCTTCGCCTTGTAGCGAAACCAGACCCACAGCGACAACACGACCGAGAGGCCGATAAACATCGACAGCGGTACCCAGACTTCATTCGGGCTCATTATCAGACTCCTTCATTACGGTAAATATGTGGCTATCTTCACCCGTTAGATGAGTCTCGGCAGGGGTTTGGATGCGCAAAAACATCGATTTTCTTCTATTTAATATCAATAAGTTGCAGCATTCCCGGTTCCCGGGCCGCGCGCGCATAACCCCGCAGACCGGCGCGACGCGTTTCTACGGGGCATGGACATCAGAGCCCGACTTGAGGATCCCCGCTACTTCCAGATTGCGGTGCTGAGCACCTTCGTCACCTACGGCATCCTTGCACTGGACTTCGGTATACGCCCCGAAAACGCCGTCGTGATCGTTATCACGGCGCTCCTGGTTCAGTTTGCCGGAACGATGGCAGCAGGACTACCACGCTTCGATCCTCTGAGCCCGTTGATCACGTCACTCTCGCTTACCTTGTTGTTGCGCACCGACATCGTCGTACTCGCGGCAATTGCCGCCTTTGTTGCGATATCCAGCAAGTTCCTGGTCCGCATCCGGGACAAGCATGTATTCAATCCGGCAAACGTGGCAATAGTCGTACTGATTTTATCGAGCGATCACGCCTGGATTTCTTCGGGACAATGGGGCAACGCGGCCATCAGTGCATTCGCGATCGGGTGCCTGGGCTTCATCGTGCTGACGCGCGCAAGACGTGCCGAGACGACGATCGGCTTTCTTGGCTGCTATGCGCTGTTGCTGTTCGGTCGCGCACTCTGGCTTGGCGACCCGTTGGCGATCCCGGTTCACCAGCTGCAGAACGGCGCCTTGCTGGTATTTGCTTTTTTCATGATCTCGGACCCGAAAACCACGCCCGACACGGCGGTTGGCCGAATCCTGTACGCAATTTTCGTGGCTTGCGTCGCATTCGCGATTCAGTTCGGCCTCTATCAACCGCATGCCCCGATATTTGCACTTGTCGCCACGGCACCATTGGCGCCCATCATCGATTACCTGTTGCAGGGAACGACCTATCGCTGGTCGGGATTCACGACAGTACACGAACAAAGAATCGAAGGAGTTCAAAAATGAAACTGACTGCAACCATCCTTGCCGCGATAGTCACCATTGGTGTCAGCAGCGCGGCGCAGGCATTCTGCGGCTTTTATGTTGCCAAGGCCGATACGAGTCTTTTCAACCGCGCATCACAGGTTGTGCTGGTGCGGGATGGAAAACGCACCGTAATAACGATGGCGAACGACTTCGAGGGCGACGTCAAAGACTTCGCTGTCGTCGTTCCGGTACCGACTTTTATCGAGCGCGGTCAGATCAACGTCGGTGACCAGGCTGTCATCGACCATCTCGACGCCTATACGTCGCCGCGGCTCGTCGAGTACTTCGACCCCGACCCGTGCATGGTCCGGCGCCGGCTTGAAATGTCGCGGGATATGGACGCCCTGCCATCGTCCAAAGCCGTAAGGGAATCAGAAGCCCGTTCCCAGGGCGTTACCATCGAAGCAAGATACTCTGTTGGCGAGTACGACATCCTCATTCTGTCCGCCGAGGAGAGCGATGGCCTGATCCAGTGGCTGAACGACAATGGCTATCGCATCCCGCGCGGCGCCGACAGGGTCGTGGGAAGCTACCTGAAGCAGGACATGCGCTTTTTCGTCGCGAAGGTGAATCTCGAAAAGCAAAAGAAATCAGGCTACGCCTACCTGCGTCCGCTGCAGGTTGCCTACGAGAGCAACCGGTTCATGTTGCCTATCCGGCTCGGCACACTCAACGCGAAGCAGCAACAGGATCTGTATGTTTACGCCCTGACACGCACCGGGCGCGTGGAAACCACCAACTACCGCACCGTTCGGCTACCCAGCAATAAAGATATTCCGGTATTCGTGAAGAACGATTTCGCGGATTTCTACAGGGACATGTTTGCGCGCCAGGTGAAAGCCGAAAACAACCGCGGCATATTCCTGGAGTATGCCTGGGACATGTCCTGGTGCGATCCATGTGCGGCGGACCCGCTGTCGGCAAGAGAGCTCCGCAGCCTCGGCGTCTTCTGGCTGGCTGACCACTCGGCGACGCAAAAGATTGCCCCGCCGCAGACGCAAAACGTGTTCGTGACCCGTCTACACGTGAGGTACGACCGCGAGCACTTCCCGGAAGACCTGGTATTACAGGAGACCGGCGACCGCCAGAACTTCCAGGGACGGTATGTTGTCCGGCACCCGTGGACAGGCGAATCGAGCTGCGATTTGACGGCCTATCACGAGGCGACGAGGAAGCGCCAGGAGCGTGAAGCGCAACAACTCGCCAGCCTCACCGGCTGGGATATCGATGAAATCCGCGCGAGGATCGATTTTCCGGACGTGCCCGCACCGGACGACACGCCGGCGCCCTGGTGGGCTCGCCTCTGGGATTGAGGGACACGGTGCGGTGCCAGCCAGGCGCCGAATCACCTAGCGGTAGCGTTTCAGGATCTTCTCCAGCTCGCCTTTCGGCGGCCGCAGCGACTCCATCGGCAACTCGGCAAAGGGCGTTTCGACGTTGCCCATCAGGTCATGCATTTCCTTGCGTTCATCGTCGATATAGAGCAGCCCGGTAACGATCTCCCCCGCGTTGAATCGCTCACGCAGGTATTTGAAGGCGCTAGCGCGGCTTGTCGGATCATAATCGCTGTCGATCTTTCGCAGCATGATCTTGCTGCCGTCGTGAAGCGCCACCGGCATTGCGGAGCCCTCCTGGTACTCAGCCGTTATCTCTTCGGAGAGTGCAATGTAGTCGACGTCCACGACGTGATTGTAGAACTCCCGGGTATGGGC
>JAHEGH010000106.1 GCA_024639825.1 Gammaproteobacteria bacterium | reverse complement strand
TGTCCAAAGAAAAGTTTGAACGCACGAAGCCGCATGTGAATGTGGGGACGATAGGTCATGTGGATCATGGTAAGACGACGCTGACGGCGGCGTTGACGAAGGTGATGGCGGAGAAGCATGGCGGAGACGTGACGGCGTTTGACGAGATTGACAAGGCGCCGGAGGAGAAGGCGCGGGGGATTACGATTGCGACGGCGCACGTGGAGTATGAGAGTGACATGCGTCATTACGCGCACGTGGACTGTCCTGGGCACGCGGACTATGTGAAGAACATGATTACGGGTGCGGCGCAGATGGACGGTGCGATTTTGGTGGTTTCGGCGGCGGACGGCCCGATGCCGCAGACGCGGGAGCATATTTTGCTGTCGCGTCAGGTGGGTGTGCCGTACATCGTGGTGTATTTGAACAAGGCGGACATGGTTGACGACGAGGAGCTGCTTGAGCTGGTGGAGCTTGAGGTGCGTGATTTGTTGTCGATGTACGAGTTTCCTGGAGATGACACGCCGATTATTACTGGGAGTGCGCTTAAGGCATTGGAAGGGGATTCGTCTGAGATTGGGACGCAGAGTATCGAGAAGCTGGTGGCGGCGTTGGACGAGTATGTGCCGATGCCGGATCGTCCGGTGGACGGTGCGTTTTTGATGCCGGTAGAGGATGTATTTTCGATTTCGGGCCGAGGCACGGTGGCGACGGGGCGTATTGAGCGCGGGATCGTGAAGGTGGGTGATGAGGTAGAGATTGTGGGCATACGTGACACGTCGAAGACGACGTGCACGGGTGTTGAGATGTTTCGCAAGCTGTTGGACGAAGGTCAGGCGGGCGACAATGTAGGTGTGTTGTTGCGTGGTACGAAGCGTGACGATATTGAGCGTGGTCAGGTATTGGCGAAGCCGGGATCGATCACGCCGCACACGAAGTTTGAGGCGGAGGTATATATTCTGACGAAGGAGGAGGGCGGACGACACACGCCGTTTTTCAAGGGATATCGGCCGCAGTTTTATTTTCGGACGACGGATGTGACGGGTGCTGTTGAGTTGCCTGAGGGCACGGAGATGGTGATGCCTGGGGACAACATCCAGATGAAGGTGGATTTGATCGCGCCGATTGCGATGGAGGATGGGCTGCGGTTTGCGATACGCGAGGGTGGCCGGACGGTCGGTGCCGGCGTTGTCGCGAAGATCATCGAGTAGGCGAAGAAAACAGCCGGGAACTACAGTAGGGGGGGGCCGCTGCGGGCGGCTGGGGAAACGAGATGGCGACAAATCAGAACATTAGAATCCGGCTCAAGGCCTTCGACCACCGCCTGATCGACCGGTCGGCGCGTGAGATCGTCGATACGGCCAAGCGCACGGGCGCCACGGTCAAGGGGCCGGTGCCGCTGCCGACGAAGATCGAGCGCTACACGGTGCTGATCTCCCCGCACGTCAATAAGAACGCGCGGGACCAGTATGAGCTTTTGACGCACAAGCGGCTCATGGACATCGTCGATCCGACCGACAAAACTGTCGATGCGCTGATGCGCCTCGAGCTGCCGGCCGGCGTCGACGTCCAGATCAAGCTCAACTGACGGCGTTGTATAAGGGGGTGGCGGTGCTATAATGCACGGCTTCCCGTTGGCTCGGCGAGATAGTCTCGCGGGCCACTCTCGAGCCAGGGGGCCTGGTTGAGGCCGGGTACGACCAACAGCTAACGATGGTTTCTGCAGGCATTGCCGTGCAGGGGCCGTTTGGGTGCCAGCGCACGTGAGAGGCGCTGGCTGAAGCGCCGGCCGAACGTAGTCGGCGCGGATGCAGAGGAACAGACAAATGCCTATCGGTCTGATCGGCCGTAAATGCGGTATGACCCGTATCTTTACGGATGCCGGAGAGTCGGTGCCCGTCACGGTCATCGAGGCGTTGCCGAACCGCGTCACTCAGCTGAAAACTGTCGAGAACGACGGCTACAGGGCCGTGCAGGTGACTGTGGGTCAGCGCAAGCCGAGCCGCACGGCGCGACCGCAGATCGGTCACTATGCGAAGGCCGAAGTCGAGCCCGGCGAGGGGCTCTGGGAGTTTCGCCTCGCCGACGCGGAGGGCGCGGATCTTGCGGCCGGCTCCGAGCTCAGTGTTGAGCTATTCGCCGACGTGGCCCAAGTCGACGTCACCGGGACGTCGCGCGGCAAGGGCTATGCAGGCGCGATCAAGCGACACAATTTCCGCTCGCAGGACAACTCGCACGGCAACTCGGTCTCGCATCGCGCGCCCGGCTCGATCGGTCAGAACCAGACACCGGGCCGTGTGTTCAAGGGCAAGCGCATGTCCGGTCACATGGGTAACGTGCGGCGGACGAGCCCGAATTTGGAGGTCGTGCGCGTCGATCCCGAGCGCAACGTCATTCTCGTCAAGGGCGGCGTGCCGGGCGCTCCCGGTGGCCGGGTCGTGCTGCGGCCGGCCGTCAAAGCCAGCGCGAAGGCGGAGTAGCGTTATGAAGCTCAGCTTGCATGGCAAAAACTCGACGATCGACGTCGCCGACGGCGCGTTCGGCGTCGCGTACAACGAATCGCTAATCCATCAGGTCGTCACGGCGTACTTGGCCGGTCGCCGTTCCGGCACGAAAGCGCAGAAGGCGCGCAGCGACGTCCGTGGCGGAGGCTCGAAGCCGTGGCGGCAAAAGGGTACCGGGCGCGCGCGCGCCGGCACGGCAACGAGCCCGATTTGGACCGGCGGCGGCGTCACGTTTGCGGCGCGGCCGCGCGATCATTCGCAAAAGGTGAATCGCAAAATGTATCGCGGCGCGCTGCGCTCGATGCTGTCGGAGCTGGTCCGTCAGGATCGTCTCGTCGTCGCCGAGGAATTCTCCGTCAGCGCGCCGAAAACCAAGGAGCTCGCCGGCAAGCTCAAGGAGTTCGAGGCAAACAACGTGCTGATCGTTGTCGAAGGTTTCGACGAGAAGCTGTGGCTTGCGGCGCGTAACCTGCCGTACGTCGATGTCATCGAGGCGCGTTCTGTCGATCCTGTCGGCCTCGTCAAGCACGACAAGGTCCTGATGACGGTAGCGGCCGTCAAGCTCGTCGAGGAGCGACTGACATGAGCTCAGCGATTTATCAGGAACGCTTGATGACGGTGATTCTTGGCCCGCATGTGTCGGAGAAGTCGACGACCGCGGCGGACAAATTGAATCAGGTCGTCTTGAAAGTGCGCTTGGATGCGTCGAAGCGCGAGATTCGCGATGCCGTCGCGTTGATGTTCGAGGTCGGCGTCGAGGACGTTCGCGTCGTTCGCAATCTCGGCAAGATCAAGCGTCACGGCACGTCGCGAGGGCGGCAGTCGACGTGGAAAAAGGCCTATGTGCGGCTTGCCGAGGGCGAGGATATCGCCTTCATGGGCGCCGAATAGGGTTTCGCGGAGGATATTCAGTGCCAGTACGAAAAGCTAAGCCGACATCGCCTGGCCGCCGCTTCGTGGTTCGGCCGATTCGCGAGGATCTGCACAAGGGCGAGCCGCATGCTCCGCTGTTGGCGCCGAAATCGAATTCTGGTGGCCGCAACAACCACGGCCGCATCACGGTGCGGCATCGCGGTGGCGGTCATCGACGCCACTACCGAATCGTCGACTTCAAGCGCGATAAGGATGGTGTGCCCGGCAAGATCGAGCGCGTCGAGTACGATCCGAATCGCAGCGCGTATCTGGCGCTCGTGCTGTATCGCGATGGCGAGCGGCGCTACATCCTCGCGCCGCGGCGCTGCAAGCGCGGCGATCCAATTCAGTCTGGGTCGGATGCTCCCATCAAGCCCGGCAATGCGCTGCCGCTGAAGAGCATTCCAGTCGGCACGCTCGTGCACTGCGTCGAGATGAAGCCGGGCAAGGGCGGTCAGATCGCGCGTAGCGCCGGCAGCTCCGTGCAGATCGTTGCGCGCGAGGGCGCATATGCGACGCTGCGGCTGCGCTCGGGAGAAATGCGCAAGATTCACGTCGACTGCCGGGCGACGATCGGTGAGGTTGGCAACTACGAGCACAACTTGGCGAAAATCGGCAAGGCCGGCGCGAAGCGCTGGCGTGGCGTCAGGCCAACGGTCCGCGGTGTTGCTATGAACCCGGTCGATCATCCGCACGGCGGCGGCGAGGGCCGTACGTCCGGCGGGCGCCACCCGGTGACGCCTTGGGGCGTGCCGACGAAGGGTTACAAGACGCGCAACAACAAGCGCACCGACAACATGATCGTGCGTCGTCGGAAACGCAAGTAGTCGTAGGAAGTCGTTATGCCTCGTTCCATCAAGAAGGGCCCGTTCATCGACACGCACCTTGCGAAGAAGGTGGAGCGCGCGGTCAAGGAAAACAATCGCCGGCCGATCAAGACATGGTCGCGCCGCTCGATGATTATTCCCGACATGGTCGGGCTTACGATCGCCGTGCACAACGGCCGTCAGCATGTTCCCGTACTGATCTCGGAGAACATGGTCGGCCACAAGCTCGGCGAGTTTGCGATCACGCGCACGTTCCGCGGCCATTCCGGGGATCGTAAGGTGGCATCGAAGTAACGGACTGGAGTCAGCGAGATGGTCACTGCAGCCACGCTTAGATACGCGCGCATTTCACCGCAGAAATGCCGCCTCGTTGCCGATCAGATTCGCGGTCAATCGGTCGCGAGCGCGCTCGATACTTTGCAGTACAGCCCGAAGAAGGCCGCGCATTTGATTCGTAAGGTGCTCGAGTCGGCGATCGCCAATGCCGAGCACAACGACGGCGCCGATATCGACGAGCTGCGTGTCGCCAAGGTCGTCGTCTCCGATGCGCCGAGCTTTGCGCGGTTTCGTGCCGGCGCCAAAGGCCGGGGCGTGCGCATACTGAAGAGAAACAGCCACATCACGATTGCAGTCGCGGACGAGTAGAGAAGCATGGGTCAAAAAGTTCATCCAATCGGTATTCGCTTGGGCGTCACGAAAGAGTGGTCGTCGAAGTGGTTCGCCGATGCCAAGCAGTACCCGGAGTTCGTGCTGCAGGATCATCAGATCCGCGAGTTCCTGAGAAAGAAGCTCAAGGAAGCATCGGTCAGCCGCATTCAAATCGACCGGCCCGCGAAGCGCGCCAACATCACGATCCATACGGCGCGGCCTGGCATCGTGATCGGTAAGAAAGGTGAGGACATCGAGAAACTGAGAATCGACGTCGCCAAGGTGCTCGGCATGGCATTGCCGGACGTGCGCCTGAATATCGCCGAGATTCGCAAGCCCGAGCTCGACGCTCAGCTCGTTGCGGAAGGCATCGCGCAACAGCTCGAGCGCCGCGTGCAGTTTCGTCGCGCGATGAGGCGAGCCGTGACGAACACGATGCGTGTCGGCGCCGAAGGCATCAAGGTCAAGGTCAGCGGCCGCCTGAACGGTGCGGAGATCGCGCGCTCGGAGTGGTATCGGGAAGGGCGCGTGCCGCTGCACACGCTGCGCGCCGATATCGACTACGGCCTCGCCGAGGCGAGGACCACGTACGGCGTTATCGGCGTCAAGGTCTGGGTGTTCCGCGGCGAGGTCTTCGACTCGACCGAGACGCGGTCCGAGTCCCAGGATACGGCGGCGCGCCAGTAGGAGTTTGCAGCCATGCTACAGCCCAAGCGAACAAAGTTTCGTAAGCAGCACAAAGGACGCAACCGCGGCCTCGCGCAGCGCGGCAATCAGGTCAGCTTCGGCGAGTTCGGTTTGAAGGCCGTCGATCGAGGCCGAATCACAGCTCGGCAAATCGAGTCTGCGCGACGCGCGATGACTCGGCACGTCAAGCGCGGCGGGAAGATTTGGATCCGACTTTTCCCGGACAAGCCGATTACGAAGAAGCCGCTCGAGGTGCGCCAAGGCAAGGGTAAGGGCAACGTCGAGTATTGGGTCGCACTCGTGCAGCCGGGCAGCGTTCTCTACGAGATGTCGGGTGTCGACGAGGCGACGGCGCGCGAGGCCTTCAAGCGTGCTGCGGCGAAGTTGCCGGTTCAGACGGCGTTTGTGTCGCGGCAGGTGGCGTAATGCAGATCAAAGAGGTACGCGCGATGGAGTCGGTGCAGCTACAGGAAGAGCTGCTGAAGCTGCGTCGCGAGCAGTTCAATCTGCGGATTCAAGCGGCGACGGGCCAGGGTGCCCGTTCGGATCAGCCGGGTAAGGTGCGCAAGGACATCGCCCGCATCAAGACTGTGCTGCGCGAGCGCCGCGATGACAGTACGACAGGGTCGGAGACATGAGCAGCGATAACGAGACGGCGACGGATACGGGCGCGGCGAGCGCATCGGCTGCTGCGACGCGCACGGTGATCGGCCGCGTTGTCAGCAACAAGATGGACAAAAGCGTATCGGTCGCGATCGAGCGCGTAGTCAAGCATCCGGTGTACGGCAAGATCGTGCGTAGAACGACGAAAGTGATGGCGCACGACGAGGACAACGCCTGCAAGGCGGGTGACACGGTCGCAATAGTCGAGTGCCGACCGCTATCGAAGCATAAGTCTTGGCGAGTCGTCGAGATTGTTGCGTCGGCCGACGCTTAGTAACGGCAGGATTGAGGACGGACCAGTGATTCAGGCACAGACGGTATTGACAGCCGCCGACAACAGCGGCGCTCGACGCTTGATGTGCATCAAGGTGCTCGGGGGCTCGAAGCGTCGTTACGCTCGAATCGGCGATGTCATCAAGGTGACCGTCAAGGATGCGATCCCGCGCGGGCGAGTCAAGAAGGGCGAGATCTACGATGCGGTCGTCGTGCGTACGGCCCATGGTGTTCGCCGCCCGGACGGATCGGCGATTCGCTTCGACGGTAATGCGGCGGTGCTGCTGAACCCGCGGCTCGAGCCCATCGGCACGCGTATTTTTGGCCCGGTCACGCGCGAGCTTCGAACGAGCCGGTTCATGAAGATCATCTCATTGGCGCCGGAAGTGCTGTAGGTCGACGGCATGAAGAAGATTAAACAGGGCGACGAGGTCGTCATCGTTGCTGGAAAGGACAAGGGCCGCCGCGGCACGGTGTTGCGTGTCTATCCCGATGAACGAGTCATCGTCGAGGGCATCAACATCGCGAAGAAGCATCAGCGCCCGAATCCGAATGCGGGCGTTCCGGGAGGCATCATCGACAAAGAAATGCCGATCGACGCTTCCAACGTAATGATCTTCAATCCGGCGACGGACCGTGGCGACCGTGTCGGCATTCGCACCTTGGAGGACGGCCGCAAGGTGCGGTTCTTCAAGTCGAACGACGAGGTCTTGGATAGCTGATATGAGCAGATTGCAGGAGTTCTACGTTAAAGAGGCTGTGCCTCAGCTCATGGAGCGGCTCGAGCTCAAGAACGTCATGGCCGTGCCGAAGATCACCAAGATCACGTTGAACATGGGCGTCGGCGAGGCGTTGGCCGATCGCAAGGTGCTCGAGCATGCGACCGCCGATTTGCGGCGCATCTCGGGGCAGCAGCCGATCATCTGTAACGCCCGTGTGTCGGTTGCGACGTTCAAGTTGCGCGCTGGTTTTCCGATCGG
>JAHEGH010000105.1 GCA_024639825.1 Gammaproteobacteria bacterium | reverse complement strand
AGCGCATCCTTACTGAGTTTCAGGCTTTCGGTCGCGGCGCTGCCGAGCGTCAGTGCCAGTGCTACGAGAATCGCGTCGAGCAATGCCAGTTGGCCCAGCCTTGAACTCGTCGGTGTGAACACGTTGGTATCTTCGACGACGCGGCAGGGAAACAGTATTGACGCGCAGTGCGACAGGTCGGACTCGGGATTGGTGATCGCGACAACGGTGGCGCCTCGCTTCCTGGCGATGTTGGCCGCCTGCACGAATTCGGGCCAGCGACCCGAGTGCGAAAGCAGAACCAGCACATCGTCAGGCTCGGCAATTGCGGCAAACTGCAGGATCATCGGCGTGTCGAGGAGTGACGAGCAGGGAATGCCAAGTCGAAAGAACTTGTGGCAGGCATCTCTCGCAACATGTCCTGATGCGCCGAGGCCGGCGAATGCAATCTGGCGCGCCGATGCCATCGCCCGGGCCGTGGCGTCGACGGGCATGGATGACAGCTGCGCGCGCATCTCCATGAGTGCCTGAATCGATGCATCCATCACCTTCATGGCGGCGTCCGATATCGAGTCATCCTGGTTCACATCGCGATGTACGTATCCCCCGGGTGCGCTCAATGACTCCGCGAGCCGAATGCCGAGTTCGCGAAAGCCACTCAGCCCCATGCGCCGACAAAAGCGGAGTACAGTAGGTTCGCTGGTTTCGCACTCGCTGGCGATATGGGCGAGGGTGGCGTTAGTCGCCTCTTTCGGATGCTCGATCACCCATGCCGCCACCCGCTTCTCGGAGCGGCTCAGGTCGGGAATAGCATGGCTGATGCGCGACAACATGTAATAAAATTACACAAAATGTCGCACTATATCCATAGAAATCGGCTAGAATTGGCAAAAATGTAGTAAACCTACACATTATTCCGAGATACCTATGGCTCAACTTGTACCCGTAGAAACGTTTGACCTCGTCATTTTCGGCGGCACCGGCGACCTGGCGATGCGCAAGCTCCTGCCGGCGCTGTACCACCGTGACGGCGATGGCCAGATAACTCCCGACAGTCGCATCATCGCTGCAAGCCGTGGCGAGCTGGGGCGTGATGAATATCTTGGTTTGGTCGAAGAAGCGCTGCGTGGCAGTCTCGCCGATGGCGAATTTGATGAGGCGACCTGGCGGACCTTCGCAGCTCGTATCCATTATGCGCAGGCCGATGCTTACGAACACGATCAGTGGGGACAACTTGTCGAACTATTGAACGGCGTCGATGATCGAGTCCGGGTTGCCTACCTGGCAACGGCGCCGAGTTTATTTGGCTCTATTGCCCAGGGTCTCAGCCAGAACGGGCTCATCACCGATTCCAGCCGTATCGTTCTCGAGAAGCCGCTGGGCCGCGACCTGGAGTCAGCGCGCGAAATTAACGAAGCGATCGGCAAGTGTTTCGCCGAGCACCAGATTTATCGAATCGACCATTACCTCGGTAAGGAAACGGTCCAGAACCTTCTGGCTCTGCGCTTCGGCAACTCACTTTTTGAACCGCTATGGCGCCGCAGTGCGATAGACAATGTGCAGATCACTGTGGCAGAAGATCTGGGCGTTGGCGGCCGGGTTGAGTTTTACGACCGGGTTGGAGCGCTGCGTGACATGGTGCAGAACCACCTGATGCAGCTGGTCTGCCTGTTCGCAATGGAGCCGCCGTCGAGCCTCGACCAGAACGCGGTACGCGATGAGAAGATCAAGGTGCTGAGGTCGCTCAAACCGGTCTCGCCGGCCGACGTCGGCACCTGCACGGTGCGAGGGCAGTACACAAGTGGTGCGATCGACGGTGAGACCGTGCCCGGTTATATCGATGAACTGGGTGGCGCCGACAGCTCCACCGAGACTTTCGTAGCGATCAAGGTCGAGATTGAGAACTGGCGCTGGTCTGGCGTGCCATTCTACATTCGCACGGGCAAACGGCTGAAGACGAAGCACTCCGAAATCGTCGTGCAGTTCCAGGATGTGCCGCATTCGATTTTTCCAGAGCAGCAGTTCAACGTTAAGCCCAACATGCTGCGCATCCGCTTGCAGCCGGACGAAGGTGTGCAGCTTTCGATCATGGCAAAAGAGCCGGGTCCTGGTGGCTTCGACCTGCGGCCGGTCGCGCTGGACCTGAGCTTCGCGGAAACCTTCGGCGTGCGCTACCCGGATGCCTACGAGCGACTTCTTATGGAGGTGCTGCGGGGCAATCCTGCGTTGTTTATGCGTCGCGACGAAGTCGAGGCTGCCTGGGAGTGGGTTGACGGAATCATTGCAAGCTGGGAAACATCGAAACAGAAAGTAGAGTCATACGTGGCCGGTACCTGGGGGCCGTCGTCATCGTCGCTGCTGCTCGATCGCGACGGTCGAGCATGGGTTCAGGAGGACTGAGAATTGAATTTTCATGAGTTTGATACGCGCGCGGACGCCGCGACTGCAGCTGGGAAACGGATTATTAGCGCTTTGCATCGCCGCCTGGAGACAGACGATAGCGCAGCCATTGTTGTGAGCGGCGGCAGTACGCCGGCGCCGGTATACAGCTATATGGCGCACAAGGAACTCGACTGGCATCGTGTCCATGTGCTCCTCAGCGACGAGCGCTGGGTGGCGGCGAATCATCCGGACAGCAACGAGAACATGCTGCGCACCGCCCTTGAAAGATCGCGCGCTTCCTACGCGCAAATCGCGTCGTTTGCTGATCTGAACAAATCGCTGGATGCACGCTGCAGTGAGCTGGACGAGGAGATCGACTCGCTGCCTCTGCCATTTACCAGCGTGTTGCTCGGCATGGGTAACGATGGCCACTTCGCATCACTATTTCCGGATGCGAACGATCTGCAGCAGGCGCTGGACCTGCAGTCGCCGCGCTCCTTTGTGCCGGTTGAGACGGACAGCAGCCCGTATCCGCGCCTCAGCATGACGCTGGCTGCGCTGCTGCGCAGCGACGAAATTCTTCTCCTCATATCAGGGGCTGAAAAACGTGCTGTGCTCGAACGTGCAGCCGCGCCTGGGAGTGACCTGCCGATCTCACATCTGCTGCGGCAGCTGCGCGTTCCGGTCGACGTCTTCTGGGCGCCTTAAGCCACCAACCTGGAATAACAATGAATTCGACGCTAGAAAAAGTAACGGAACGTATCCGGCAGCGCAGTGCAGAAAACAGAGCCAACTATCTCGAGCGGATGAATCGAGCTGCAGGTGACGGGCCGCTGCGCGGCGCCCTGTCATGCAGTAATCTCGCGCATGGATTCGCAGCCTGCGGCAAATCAGACAAGGCTGCGCTCGCCGGGAACACGGTTCCGAATATCGCCATAGTCTCGGCTTACAACGATATGCTGAGCGCGCACCAACCCTTCGAAACCTACCCGGAAATCATCAAACGCACGGCGGCCGAGAAAGGCGCGGTGGCGCAATTCGCCGGTGGCGTTCCCGCGATGTGCGATGGCGTTACCCAGGGGCAGGACGGGATGGACCTGTCCTTGTTCAGCCGTGACGTTATTGCCCTGTCAACGGCGGTGGCGCTGTCCCACAACATGTTTGATGCGGCATTGTGTCTCGGCATTTGCGACAAGATTGTTCCTGGCCTCCTGATCGGCGCCTTGTCCTTCGGGCATCTGCCGGTCGTGTTTGTGCCCGCCGGCCCGATGGTCTCGGGTCTTGGCAATAAGGAAAAAGCCCGTATTCGGGAAGCGTATGCCAGCGGCAAGATTGGTCGTGACGAATTGCTCGAGGCTGAGTCGGCTGCCTATCACTCGCCGGGTACGTGTACGTTCTACGGCACGGCGAACAGTAACCAGATGCTCATGGAGTTCATGGGCCTGCAGTTGCCTGGCGGTTCCTTCGTTAATCCGGGTACTGAATTGCGCGACCTGTTGACCAGGGATGCAGTGGGTACTGTGCTCGAAGGCACAAACCTCGGTTCCCATTACAGGCCGCTTGCAGAAATTGTGAGTGAAAAATCGCTGGTCAACGCTATCGTTGGTTTGCTGTCGACCGGGGGCTCGACCAACCACACGATCCACCTTGTTGCCATCGCCGCGGCGGCAGGCATCACCATCGATTGGCAGGACTTCTCTGAACTGTCAGGGGTCGTACCGCAACTGTGCCGTATATACCCGAACGGCACAGCGGACGTTAATCATTTTCATGCCGCCGGTGGTCTCGGCTTCGTCATGTCAGAACTGCTCGGCGCCGGGTTGCTGCACGACGACGTCAATACGATTCTGGGCAAAGGCCTCAGCAACTTTTGCCGGGAGCCGCATGTGAAGGATGCCGCACTAACATGGCAATCGACACCGGAAGCCTCGCTCGACGAGAATATTCTGCGTCCGGCAGACAATCCGTTCTCGAACGAAGGTGGCCTGCGCCTGGTCTCCGGCAACCTGGGACGGGCTATCGTCAAAGTGTCAGCCGTAGCCCCGGAACATCACACGATCAAGGCACCGGCGAGGGTTTTCCGCAGCCAGCAGGGCTTTGTGGATGCGTTCAACAACGGTGAACTCGAACAGGACTTCGTCGCAGTTCTCACCTGCCAGGGTCCGCGTGCCAATGGCATGCCGGAATTACACAAGCTCACGCCGTACCTCGGCGTCCTGCAAGGTCGTGGTTTCAAGGTAGCGCTCGTCACGGATGGACGAATGTCAGGTGCGTCAGGCAAGGTGCTTTCGGCCATCCAGATTACGCCAGAGGCGTTGTGTGGGGGATTGATTGCCAAGGTCCGTGATGGCGATTTGATTGAAATTGACGCCGCGCAAGGTACGCTGTCGGTGTCGGCCGAAGATCTGGACGATCGCGAGCCGCACATCGAGACGGCGCCGCAGTATGGATTGGGGCGCGAGTTATTCGGCGCCTTCCGCGAGCGGTCCGGACCAGCCGAATCCGGGGCGAGCCTGTTTACAGAGAGCAATTGATGAATGTGACTACCGCTAAAACTCTTCTGATCGGAGACATCGGCGGTACGAATGCACGATTCGCCCTGGCATCCGATGACAGAGTTGGCTTTGCCAAGCCGCTGACATTGAAGTGTGCAGACTTCGCTTCATCCGTCGCCGCAATTCGGCACTATCTGGATGCAGTCGCTGCGTCGAGTCCGGTGGCGATCTGTCTTGCTGCCGCGGGCCCCGTAATCGACGACACAATCAAGGTCACGAATAATCACTGGACCCTGTCGGCAGAAGAGATCAGGCGTGAGCTGGGCACCGACAACGTCTTGCTGCTGAATGACTTTGAGGCGATCGCCTGGTCGATTCCCCATATCGACGAGCAATTTCTCGAAGCAGTCGGACAGGCATCACAGAAGCCGCTTCCGGACGGCGCGTTTAGCGTTGCCATTGTTGGGCCGGGAACCGGGCTCGGCGCGGGTGGTCTTTTGAATCGAGGGGGTCGGCTGATTCCGGTTGTGGGTGAGGGCGGACACATTGGATTTGCGCCCAAGTCGAAGGTGCAGATTGATGTACTCGAGGTGCTCCGTGACAAATTTGATCGCGTTTGCATCGAGCGACTGGTGTCGGGCAGCGGAATCGAAAACATTTACTGGGCGTTGCATGCGTTACGCGGCGAACAGCGTCTGGAGCTTTCGGCTGCAGAGATATTCACCGCCGCAGAGGCAGGCTCAGATCCTGTTGCGGCGGACGCAACGCAGCTGTTCTTCGAGATACTCGGACAAGTGGCCGGGGATATTGCACTGGTGCTCGGTGCCCAGGACGGTGTGTACCTCGCAGGTGGCATCGTGAAGCGTTATCCCGAGATGCTGCATATCAGCGGCTTTCGAAACGCTTTCGAGAGCAAAGGCCGGCATCGCTCGATGATGGAGCGTATCCCGACCAAACTCATTACCTATGACGAGCCGGGCCTGCTGGGCACAGCATCATGCGCGCTTGAGTTGTCACGCAACGCTGCGACGCGCTGACTAAACGCTGCCGCGTCTCTCTTCGAGCTGCGTCCGTACCTCGTGAGCCTTTTCCTCAGTGATCGAATATGAGGCAATCGACCAGATCGCGATTCCCGAGGCAACGCAGGGAATAATCGCGTCGCAAAGTCGCATAAGCCTGATCGCTTCCGCAGTCTGGTTGCCACCGAGCTCGACGTCGAAACCCGTCCAGACGAGCAGCAACCCGCCACCAAGTATCGCAACCGATTGGCCAAGCTTGACGACCCACCAGAAGATGGACCCGTACATGCCTTCACGCCGTTCGTGCGTGTTGAGTTCGTCCGCGTCCACGACGTCTGCCACCATTGATGGCATCAGCGTAAACAGGCCGGCCAGGCCAAAGGCCATGAGCGGTGCCGGAATCAGCACCAGCCACGGGTTATCCGGGGTGTAACAGAACCATTTGAGGGCGTAACCGACCATTGAAACGCCGGTCGAGTAGTAGAACGCTCTGCGCTTGCCGACCTTGGTGGCCAGCCAGGTGACGAGACCAATCACGGCAAGTGCCGAAATGGCCTGCACCAGACCTGAGTGACCGACAAATACGGAACCCGCTTCCTTATTGCCGCCGAAGACATAGTAAATGATCACGTACGACTGGAATGCTGCGATCAGGATAAATCCGTTGAAGACAAGGAACGTAGCAATGCAGAGTTTGAGGAACGGCTTGAACGAGAGCGCTTTGCCGAAGCCCCGGAGGAAGTCCATGACGACGTGGGCGATACCACTGCCGCCTTTCTGTTCGCCTTCCTCGGCGGCGACCTGGTTGAATCGTTCACGCAGGAAGATCGCCGGAAGAATGCCGAGGCCGATGACGACGACGGCGATGATCATTGCGAGGTAGCCGGCACCCGTTACGACGTCGCCGAACACCGGCAGGTACATGATCATTAGAAAATAGGGCGAGATCATATAGGCGATGTTGCCGAAGAAATTCTGCGTGCCCATCAGGCGAGTGCGCTCATGATAGTCGGGTGTGAGCTCGTAGCCGAGTGCCACCCACGGTGTCGCATAGACGGTGTAGGCAAGGAAAAAGATCAGAGATCCGCCGAGGAAGTACCAGAAATACCAGCCCTCACTCTTGCCGGCGGGCAGCTGCCACAATAGTGTGAAAACGATGGCGACGGATATTGCGCCAACAAATATATAGGGCCGGCGGCGACCCCAGCGCGTCCGCGTATTGTCGGATGCGTAGCCCATCAGAGGGTCAGTAAGGGCGTCCGTGAGCCTGGGCAGGGCACCGAGCAGACCGACGAGCGCGGGGCTCATGCCGAGACCGAGGTTCAGGACAATCATCATGTTGCCGATAGCGGCGGCAAGCGTGTTGTTGACGAAGGCGCCCATGCCGTAGACCACCTTGAGGTGGAACGGTATACGGTCCTCAGGCCTGGTTTCGAAATGCGTGGTGTCGGTCATCGTGGCCCTCCCCCAGGACACATTATTCTTATAGTCTATGTTCTTATTGGTCGGCGCAGCCATCCTGTTACAAATTGACAGCGCTGTCAAATCTTGCTATCAAGCGCGTCATCGACCTTGTGTTGAAGGCGAATCATGAATGCATCGGTAG